>JAOPXC010000087.1 GCA_025965335.1 Nocardioides sp.
ACGTGACCCAGTGACGGTCGCCACGTTGTGCAGGCATGACGCCGGTCCGCCTGCTCGCCCCAGCCCTTGTCGCTGCCGCTGCCCTCGCGCTGCCGGTGGTCCCGACCGCGGCGGCCCCGGCGCCGGACGCCGCAAGAACTCAAGCCGCCAAAGCCAGGCCGAAGTACCAGGAGTACGTCGCCCTCGGTGACTCGTGGACCGCCGACGTGGTGGTGCTGAACTCCGACGGCCTGCCGGACACGACGTACGCGCCGATCGACTGCGCCCAGTCGCACCACAACTACCCGAAGATCGTCGCGGCCACGATCGGCGTGCAGACCTTCCGCGACGCCTCCTGCGGCTCCGCGACCACGGACGACTTCGCCAACCCCCAGACCGGTCTGCCGGCCGGCGGCACGAACCCGCCCCAGTTCGACCGGCTGACCGCGACGACCGATCTCGTCACGGTCGGCATCGGTGGCAACGACGCCGGCATCGCGTCCGCGGGCATGGGCTGCCTCAACCTGCTGCCGGTGGCATCACCGGTCCCGTCTGACACGATTCCATTGCCGGCGCTCCCGATCCCGATCGTCGGCTCGACGCTGCCCCTGGGCGGCTGCAAGGACCGTTACACCCAGGGCGGCAAGGATCGGCTCACCGAGCGGATCAATGCGTCCGAGGTCAAGCTGGTGCGGGCCTTCAAGGCCATCCACGCGATCGCCCCGAAGGCTCGCATCATCGCCATCGACTACCTCTCGCTGGTGCCCGACCACGCCTGCTACCCGCTCGTGCCGGCGACCGACGAGGACATGGCCTACATCCACGCGAAGTTCATCGAGCTCAACGCCATGGTCAAGCGGGCGGCCAGGAGGGGCGGCGCGGAGTTCGTCAATACCTACACGCCCACCCTCGGGCACGACCTGTGCCGCTCGGCGACGGTGCGGTACGGCGAGACCTTCGGACCGTCGGTCAACGACCCGGCCGTGGGCATCCCCGCACACCCGAACGGTGCCGGCGCCCGCGCCCAGGCCGCCGTGGTCCTGACGTATCTGCGCACCCACTGACGACCCCGACCCCCGGTCCGGCCCTGCGGTCGAGGTGCCCGAGAATGTCCGCGTGACCTCGCGCCTCGCTGCCATCTCCTCCGAGCGCATGCACCTGGTGCTGATGCTCGTGCTCACGTTTGGGACCGGCATCGTGGACGCGGTCGGCTATCTCGGCCTCGACCGGGTGTTCACCGGCAACATGACCGGCAACATCGTCATCCTCGGGATGGCGCTGGTCGGCGCCGACAACCTCCCGGTGCTCGGCCCGGTGCTCGCGCTCGTCGGCTTCATGGCCGGAGCCGCCCTCGCCGGCCGGGTCCTCAAGCGGGCCGGCGCTACCTGGACCGGGCTGACCACGGTCCTGTTCGGGCTGGTCTCGGTCCTGATGACCACGCTGTCGGCCGTGCTCCTGGTGACCGGAGAGGACCCGGGGCACGGCATCGGCCTGACCGTGACGACGTTGCTCGGTGCGGCGATGGGCGTCCAGGCCGCCGCTGCCCGGGTGATCGCGGTCAGGGACGTGACCACTGTCGTGGTCACGTCGACGATCACCGGCCTCGCGGCCGACTCGCTCCTCGGCAGCGGCAAGGCCCGCGCGTCCGGCGGGCACAGCACCCGCCGCGTCGGCGCGGTGGCGCTGATCCTGGCGGGCGCCGGAGCCGGCGCCGCGCTGCTCCGCTGGCACGTGGGTGCGGGGCTGATGCTCGCCGCCGTGATCGTCGCGCTGGTGACCGTGGTGGGCGCCCTGCACGCGCGCGTCGTCCGAACCGCCTAGACGGCCTAAGACAGCGCGAGGGCGACCGCGAGTAGCGCGGCGAGCGCCACGATGACCACGGTGACCACGAGGCCGAGGGTGAAGGCGGGGAGCGGGCTGCTGGTGCGCATCGCCTTCTCGACCCGCATCCAGCGGTGGAACGCGCCGGCCGTCAGGAGGCCGCCGAAGAGCACCAGGGCGACCACCAGCGTCGTGCGCAGCCAGCCCGGGTCGGGCACCCCCAGGGAGTTGAGCGCGACCGCGCCCGCCAGCATCGCCAGCGCGGTCCGCACCCAGGCCAGGA
Organism: Nocardioides sp.; assembly: GCA_025965335.1. GTDB lineage: Bacteria > Actinomycetota > Actinomycetes > Propionibacteriales > Nocardioidaceae > Nocardioides. Next base: position 2,084 of record JAOPXC010000087.1, read on the forward strand.
ACGTGCGCTCGTTGGCGAGCGTGAAGCGCGGGTCCGGCTCCTGGCCGGTGTCGTAGACCCATGTCGGACGGCGTTCACCCATGCGGCCATGCTCCCCTACCGGCCGGCCAATACCCTCGCCGCATGCCGTACGAGTTCGACAGCCAGACCGAGGTCAGCCGAGTCGCCGACGGCAGGTACGCCGCGGAGCTCTCGCCGGGATGGCTCGTGGGAGGAGGCATCAACGGCGGCTACCTGCTCGCGGTCATCGGGAACGCGTTGCGCGACCGACTCCCCGACAAGCCCGACCCGTTGGTCGTCAGCGCCTACTACCTGTCTGCGTCGACGCCCGGCCCGGCCACCGTCGACGTCGACGTACGACGTGAGGGCGGCAGCGTCGCCACCGCGGCGGTGGACCTCCGCCAGGGCGAGGACGTGCGGATCACGGCGCTCGCGACGTACGGCGATCTCGGCGCCCTGGGGGACGACGTGCGCACCACGGCCGAGGAGCCGGACCTGCCGCCGGTCGAGGACTGCCTCCCCAGCTCCCTGGCGCCGCCCGAGGTGCGGGCGATCGCCCCGCTGATGGACCGCTTCGACATGCGCTTCCACCCCGAGCAGGCCGGCTGGACCGTCGGGGCGCCGAGCGGCAACGGTGTGCTGAGCGCCTGGTTCCGGCTGGTCGACGGCCGCGAGCCCGACGCGATCTCGCTGCTGATGGTCGTGGACGCCCTGCCGCCGGTCACGTTCGAGCTGGGCCTGCCGGGCTGGGCGCCCACCCTCGAGCTGACCGCACACGTGCGGGCCCGTCCGGCTCCCGGCTGGCTGAAGGTCCGGCACCAGACGCGCAACCTTGCGGGCGGGATGTTCGAAGAGGACTGCGAGGTCTGGGACTCGGCCGGCCGCCTGGTCGCGCAGAGCCGGCAGCTCGCTCGCCAGCCCCGCGGCTAGCGAGCCGCGAGGCGAGCGGTCAGGCCGTCCCGGCGACGTATTGCCGAGCCGGGACGACGTCGCTGTCGTGCAGCGCCGGCCCCTGGTCCAGCCACCAGCGGGCGCTCCGGCCCAGCCACTCGTTCTCGTGCTTGGCCAGGGCGGTGATCTGCTCGGCGCCGGCCATCCCGAGGGCGAACATCGTCGCCTGGCGCTCGGGGGTGCGCTCGGTCGGGTTCGAGCTGTCCGTGACGAGCGCCAGCAGCGCCTCGGCCTCCGTGGCGGTCACCGGGCTGGGGTTGAGCCCGAGGTTGACCAGGGCCCGGGCCCGGAGGGTGGGACGCGTCTCCGCCATCGCCTCGAGCAGCACGAGTGGGCGGCGGTCCCCGTGGCCGACGCGCATGAGGACCGTCCAGGCGCGGGCCGCGAGGAGGTCGTTCCGGTTGCCGGCGAGGACCTGGCAGTGGCGCGAGACCGCGGGCGCGTAGGGACTCGCCGCCAACATCAAGGCGGCGTGGTGGCGCCGCGCCTTGTGGGCGTGCAGCATCGACTCGCGCAGGAGCCGGCGCAGCATGTTGTCGGGCTCGTGCGGGAGGTGGCTGGGCGTGTCCCGCTGCACGGCCGTTGCCAGGGCATTGACCACTGATGACGACTTGGCGAACTCCACCATTTCCCCGCGCCGGCGTGCGTGGTTCACCAGGTCGTAGGCGCGGCGGTTGCGCAGCCCGCCCATGGCCCGCGCCCACGACTCCTCCGGGAGGTGCACGGCGAGGTCGAACGAGTCGAGCCGAGTGTCGAGCGACTGGCCGCGGCGCAGGCTGCCCACGACGTGCGACTCGAGATCGGGGTACGCCGTGTCGGCGAAGTGGCCCCGGGCGACCTTCACGGCCGCCACGGACGAGGCGGAGCGCCGCAGGTCCTTGCTATCCGAGTGGAGCATCCGGAGCACCAGGTCGTTGGCGGCCTCGTCCTCGATCTCGGCCAGCAGGTTGAGCACGGGGGACACGACCTGGGTGTCGGGGTTCATCACGAAGCTGCCGATGGCCCGGGTGAGGTGGCGCTGCGAGGTGGGGTGGCGGACCAGGGACGCGGCGGCCTCGAAGCGGCGCACGTAGCCGACGCCCACGGCGCTCCCGAGCTCGGAGACCAGCCGCCCGCACAGCCGCGCCCACTCGTGCTGGCGGAGGTAGACCCGGTCGTAGCGGTTCAGCTGGGCCGTCAGGCGCAGCCAGTGACCGCCGGTCGCCTCGCCGGCCTCGGCAAGATCCAGCAGCCAGTCGAGGTCGGCGTCGGAGAGGTCGATGTCTCGCAGGGCGGCCTCGCGGGGTCCGGCCCCGCCGCCGAACGAGCGCCGAAGCCCGGCCGCGACCGCAACAAGTGATCCCTCGGTGAGGCCGAGGACGGACTCGTAGCTCGCCGCCACGCGGGGGGTCAGCGGCTGGAGACCGGACTCCCAACGCGAGATCCGCGAGTTGTCGACCGCCACGCCGCGCTCGGCGAGCGCCTTGATGAACCCGGCGCGCTGCGCCAGGACGGGATCGTGGCCCATGAGGCGGGAGGTGCTCAGGAGCCACGCGATGCGCTGGTCGCAGCCGAGGCTCCGGGCATGCATCGGGGAGGGATCCTCGGGAAGTCGCTGGGGGCGCCCGCGACGGCGCGGCGCGGCAGCGTCGCTGCTGGTCATCGTTGGCCCCCGCCTGTTCCCACGCCTGCAGGCTATTCGTCCCGCGCCACATTTATTGCAGAAGTGCGATGAACATGCAACAAGACCGCCGTAACCCTACTTACGCCCCTAGATTCTCGAACCGCACCCGGTCGCCTTTGTTCGGGTGCAGCACGTCGCGAGGGGCCTCGGCGCCTCGATGTCGGGCGGGGGAGGGCCTCGGCCGAACGTAACCTCCGGAAGGAACAACCAGCATGAGCAGCAGCGGCATCAAGCGGGGACTGGCTGCTACCGCCGTCTCCGCACTGGCGGTGGCGGGCCTCCCGTTCCTTGCCTCGTCGGCTTCGGCCACCCCCATCTCCGACAGCGCCGGCGCGAACCAGATCTGGTTCGCTGCCCCCAACAACGGCGGCATGTCGACCAAGAGCGACGGACAGAACACCACGGTGTCCCTCTCCGTCGTCGGTGGGATCAACGTCACCTCGGTGAGCTTCCAGTACACCACCGACGCCGGCACCACCTGGACCCAGATTCCCGGCGCCACAGTTGCCCGCAACGCCGACGGCGTCTTCAGGTACGACTGGGCCACCCCGGTCGCCGGCACCAACGAGCTGCGCGCCACGCCGAACACCGGCACGGGCAACGCGATGACGACGGGAAGCGTGACCCTCAACAACTCGCTGGAGACCGTGGAACTCAGCACCGAAGGCGCCCTGGGCGTCTTCCAGGCTCCCTACGTCGACAGTGGCGACGACGGCGACTTCATCGCCGTCCACGGCACGACCTCGACCGACGCCCAGACCATCACGGTCCAGGACTACAGCCACACCAGCAGCAGCGCCGGGGCGGACATCGACGCCTTCGCCGCCGGTGCCACCAGTGGCCCCTTCGAGGCGGTTCTCAACATCATCGGCTACCCCTACGACCCGGGCACCGACCCCAACCAGATCCTCCTGAGGGCGTCCAACAACGACACCGACGACGCCGAGGCCTCGACCCTCTACGTCCAGACCATCGCCAGCATCACCGCGACCCCAGCGACCCAGCAGCGGGCCGACCCGGCCAACTCGGAGATCGTGCTCAAGGTGCTGGACACGACCGGGAAGCTGGTCGCGCACGCCGAGATCGGTCAGTTCAACGACCAGGGCACCGTCACCACGGCCGACGACGTCAGCAGCATCCTGGGCTACACCGACGCCAACGGTGAGTTCCTCGACGACACCCAGACCACGGCTGGCACGTTCACCTACTACGTGAACACCACCGACACCGATGCCTACAACGCGGGCACCGACAAGTCCACCACGGCCACGGTGACCAGCTACACGCCGGCGTTCTCGACGGTCTCGATCGTCAACGAGCGCAACCGCACGGTCTTCGACCTCGACGAGCTCTCCGACTCCGACGACTTCACGGTCGTCTTCAAGGACCAGAGCGGCAACGGCTACCAGGACCCGAACGTCGACGCCGAGTACCGCTACGTCATCGACCCGACGGACCCGACCAAGCCGACCTTCACCACCGGTTGGATCAGCGCGACGGACCTGGGCAGCGGCAAGTACACGGTGGGTGCCCTGACGACGGCCAGCTACAACGGTGGCCAGCCCCCGGTCGGCAACTACACGCTCGAGGCGCGCCGCCCGAACTTCCTCGGGTCCGGCCTGACCAACGCCACCCCGGTGACGTTCCACGCCGACGAGTCGGACATCGTGTTCGCCGAGGGCACCGACGCCACCGCCCCGGTCAACGGCGAGTTCACCGCGACCGGCCAGCTCACCCTCAACGACGGCACCGCCGGCCTCGCCGGTCGCCTGATCGAGATCCAGTTCTCTTCCAGCGGCGACTCGGCGCTGGCCCCGCAGGCGAGCCAGCCGGCCGGCGTCACCCTCATCGGTGGCGGTTTTGCCGAGGTGGTGACCGGAGCCGGCGGCTCGTTCAGCGTCGTGCTGACCGACCCCGACGTCGCGCCGAACGTCACCCCGACGCCCGAGGACGGCACCCTGTCCGCCTATGGCGTCCAGGAGTCGGCCACCGACGGCACGTGGCTCTCGAACAGCCTCGGCCAGAACAGCACCAACGGGGGCAACCCCGACTCGGGTTACAGCGGGGCCGACGACCTGGCCGAGCTCGACGTGCACTTCAAGGCGCAGGCCGCCGTCGACTCGATCGAGATCGACGTCAACGACCTCATGACGGACTTGGGCGCCCACGGGTACTCCGTGGCCGGTCCGGGCCGCCCGGTGGAGCTCGGTGTCACCGTCTACGGGAAGGACGGCGACACCGACCCGAGCAACAACCCGCAGCTGTCCGACTACCCGGTCACGGTCACGGTCGACAAGGGCTTCCTGAGCCCCGACGCGCAGGACCAGGACGACCTGACGCTGGCCGCCGGCCACAACACCACCGGCGACCTGTTCGGGTTCTACAAGAGCCTGGGTCAGAGCCAGGCCCTGTCCACCGGCGACAACGGCGATGCCGGCATCGTCGCGGCGATGGAGCGCGACGCGGGCTTCGACACTGACGGCCTCAGCACGATGACGGTCACGGTCACCGCGGGTGGCGTCACGAAGACCCAGACCATCACGTTCGACGCGACCGCCATGCTCAACCAGGGCTCCTCGACGCTCGAGCGTGCCGCGGGTGCGCCGACCGGAGCCGTCCCGGTCGGCCAGGACCTGGACTTCCGGCTCCTCGTCCACGACCAGTTCGGCAACCTGGTCGGCGACCAGGAGGCGCGGGTCAGCGACGACTCGACGGTGGCGGACTTCACCACGGACGAGGAGTTCGACACCACCTTGTCGGACTACACCAACTCCGGGCCGGGGGTCACGGCGTTCTCCGGCGCCGCGGCGACGCAGACGCTGTCCGCGGTGATGAGCCCCAGCGGGGTGCTGGTCGACAGCAACGGCGACCCGGGGTACAACAACAAGAACGTCACCATCACCTCGGAGCCGATCGACTGGGTCGCGCAGCCTCATGTCGACCCGGCGAGCAGCGTGCTCCTCGGCACCAACAACGGTGCGAAGGCCGACAAGCTCGTCGTCAACGCCCCGGCGAAGGCCAAGGGCGCGGTCGTGAAGCTGTTCAAGATCGTGGCCGGCAAGCGCAAGCTGGTCTCCACCGACGTGCTGGACTCGCAGGGTGACCGTCGGTTCACGGTGGCCGACAAGAACGGTGCGAAGAAGACGACCTACGTCGCCGTGGTCCAGCGGACCGCGACGACCAAGGCCGACACCACCAACAAGAAGTCGGTCAACTGATCGCCTAGCACCAAGGACACAGACCCGGTCCGGGCCATTCGCTGATCGCCGCTGCGCGAGAATGGTCCGGACCGTCTG
>JAOPXC010000103.1 GCA_025965335.1 Nocardioides sp.
CCGAGCGCAGCCGCGGGGCGTTCAGTCGCCAGCTCGTCCTGGGGGACAACCTGGACCTCGACCGCATCGAGGCGACGTACGACGAGGGCATCCTGCGCCTGGTCATCCCGGTTGCCGAGAAGGCCAAACCGCGCAAGATCCAGGTCGCCGCGCGCGAGTCCGGGGACCGCGCGGCCATCACCGCCTGAGGGGTCCCATCGATCCAGGAGCGAGGGTCGTGCACCTGGCGGCCCTCGCTTCGGCTGGTGCGGATCGAGGACTCGATCATCAAGCGGCACGGGTTCGGCATCTCGGTGATCGCGTTGCGGCTCGTGCTGCTGGACGGCACCGGAGCGGTCGCGAACCTCGGGATCGGCAAGTCATCGGTGTGCCGAGCGGGTCCGTGACCCCCATGGCCGACTGAAGCAGACTGCCAGTTCGGTCAGCTTCGGGCGGGTCGGCGGGTGGCGCCCCACAGGCCGACAGCGATGCCCACCGCCGCTCCACCCAAGCCGATGACCTGTTGGGACCGCGGCATCTGAGCGTGGACGCTCATCCCGCCGAGCAGGTCCGCCGCGTCGGCCCCGCCCGAGGCCAGGAACCAGCCCCGGGTGTCCTTGCCGCGAGCCGCGGCAGCGACCAGGAGGCCCCCGATGAGGAAGTCGCGGTAGCCCATCGAGCGCAGCAACAGCCTGGTGGTCGGGACCGGCTCCTCCTTGTCACCCCAGAGGCGGTTCGCCTTCTCGGGGGAGACGAGGAAGGAGAGCCCCGAGGCCAGGCGGAGACCGCCAATGGTTAGCGCGATGGGGTCGACCTTGGTGGGCATGGACTGGATCCTAGGTTGTCTCTGCACGACCCAGAACCCGCCTACGGCGCCGGAGCCAACGTCGACGCATGGTCGTGGTTGAGGCCTCCCGCGGATCCACCGGCGTAGAACTGGTCGCTGGTCAGTCCTCCGGTCGGGCCCACCGGGGGACGATGAAGACGCCGTCCGACTCCATGGCGACGCCGTCCGGGTCGGACAGTGTCGCCAGGACGTAGACCTTCGGCCCCTCGATCCGGTCCACCCGCGCGTCGAGGCGGATCGGCCCCAGCGGGGTGCCGCGGAGGCACCGCATCGTCAGGGTGCCGGTGAACGTGACTCGTACGGCGCCGCTGGCCGTCTCGCCCATGATGTGGTCGAGCAGCATCGCCCCGACACCGGTGTGGAGGAGTCCGGGAGCCCCTTCGTACGCCGCGCCGAGCGCCAGCTCGGCGTACATCGCACCCGACTCGGCCCGGTGGGTCGCCAGCGGAGGCGCCAGGCCGTTGCGGATCCCGACGACCGCGTTGCCCCAGCCCCAGCTGCGGCCCTCGGCGTTGTAACGCAGGCCGTACGCGCCGTCGATCTGGCTGGCGCGGAGCCGGGCGACGACCGCCTCGACCTCGGCGGTGGCGGCGCGGACGGCGACCTCGTCGAGCTCGGTGCGGATGGTGGCGTCGACGAGCGCGCGGACACTGTCGCCCAGCGGGCCGTAGAGCGCCTCGCGCCGCTCGACCTCCGCGGACGGGGTGTCCTCGTGGCGGAAGTGCTCGACCAGGCTCATACCGAGGATTCTAGAACTTGTTTCAGTTTTGGGGGCCCGCACCGTTGACACGGGGAGCCGCCCCCGTTTGGCTGGCGCGGTGATCCTCGACAACTTCCTCGTGACCGACCAGGTGGCCATCGTGACCGGCGCCGGACAGGGCATCGGTCGCGGCGTCGCGATCGGGCTGGCGGAAGCGGGGGCGGACGTCGTGCTCGCGGCCCGGACCCGTGCCGACCTCGAGGAGGTCGCGACGCTCGTCGAGGCGACCGGCCGGCGGGCGCACGTCGTCGTGGCCGACGTGATGCAGACCGCCGAGCTGGCGCGGTTGGTGGCCGAGACGCTGGAGGTGTTCGGGAGGCTGGACATCCTGGTCAACAACGCGGGCGGCACCGGGCCGCGGCCGGCGATGATGACCTCCGAGCGCTTCTTCGAGACCGCGTTCCGCTTCAACGTGACGGCGCCGTTCCTGCTGACGCAGCTGGCTGCCCGGGCGATGGTCGACTCGTCGGGGCAGGGCAGCGTCGTGAACATCTCCTCGCGTTCCTCGGACATGGTGATGAGCTCGTTCGTGGCGTACGGCTCGGCCAAGGCGGCGCTGAACATGATGACGAAGAACCTGGCCGCCGAGCTGGCGCCGCGGGTCCGGGTCAACGCGATCAGCGTGGGCGGCGTCGCCACCAAGGGACTTGCGATGGTGCTGACCGACGACAATCTGCGTGCGCAGTACGAGCGCAACACCCCGATGCGGCGCCCGGGTCTGCCCGAGGACATCGCGTGCGCGGCGCTCTACTTCGCGTCGCCGGCCGCGGCGTGGGTCACCGGGAAGGTGCTGCAGGTCGACGGCGGAGTCGAGAGCCCCGCGATCGACGTACCGGCACCGCCCCTGGAGCCGTCCGAAGCCTGATCGGGCCCGGTGCTCAGGCCCGGGTGATCGCGCCGTTGTTGTCGGCGTTGAGGGAGCGGGCGATGACCAGGCGCTGGATCTGGTTGGTGCCTTCGAAGATCTGCATCACCTTCGCCTCGCGCATGTAGCGCTCGACGGGGAAGTCGCGCGTGTAGCCGTAGCCGCCGAGGACCTGGACGGCGTCGGTGGTGACCTTCATGGCGTTGTCGGTGGCAACGAGCTTGGCGACCGAGGCCTCGCGGGAGAACGGCAGGCCGGCATCCTTGAGGCGGGCCGCGTGCAGGACGGTGGCGCGGGCGGTCTGGACGGCGGCCTCCATGTCGGCGAGCAGGAATCCCAGTCCCTGGTGCTCGATGATCGGCTTGCCGAACGTCTCGCGTTCGCGGGCGTAGGCCAGGGCGTGGTCGAGCGCTCCCTGCGCGAGGCCGGTGGCAACCGCGGCGATGCCGAGGCGTCCGGCGTCGAGCCCGGCCAGCGCGATCTTGAGGCCGTCGCCCTCGGCCCCGAGCCGACGCTCGACCGGGATCCGGACGTCCTCGAGGCGCATGGTGGCGGTGGTGGAGCCGGTCAGGCCCATCTTCTTCTCGGGCGGGTCGGCGCTCAGGCCGGGGGTGTCGGCGGGGACCAGGAAGCACGAGATCCCGTTCCGGTCGTCGGAGGTACGGGCGATGATCTTGTAGAAGTCGGCGTGGCCGCCGTGGGTGGTCCAGGCCTTGGCCCCGTTGAGGACGTACTCGTCGCCGGCCAGCCGGGCGGTGGTGCGCATCGCGGCGGGGTCGGAGCCGGCCTGCGCCTCGGACAGGCAGTAGGCGCCGAGCAGGTCGCCGGCGAGCATCTCGGGCAGCCAGCGGTCCTTCTGCTGCTCCGTGCCGCGGGTGACCAGGCCGAAGCACGACAGCGCGTGCACGGACACGCCGACCCCCACGCTCGCCCAGACGGACGCGATCTCCTCGAGCACCTGGAGGTAGACCTCGTACGGCTGGCCGCCGCCGCCGTACTCCTCGGGGTAGGGCAGGCCCAGGATCCCGACCTTGCCGAGCATCCGGAACACGTCGCGGGGAAAGACCTCGTCGGCCTCGGCCGCGGCCACGCGTGGCGCGAGCTCACGGGTCACGAGGTCACGGACCAGGGCGAGCAGGTCCACGGCCTCTTCGGACGACATCACGCGACGGGCGGTCATGCGGCACTCCTGGTGAATGGGACGGACGGAACGGTCCCGCGTCATTCCAGCACGACGCTGGGATCGCCCTGCGAGGCTAGGTGGCATGACACCGCAACGCACGTTGCTCCCGGACTGGGCCCGGGACCGGGGCGTGATCCTGGGTGTCCTCACGGTGTTGCTGGTGGCGACGCTGGATGCCGTGTCGCAGGTGCAGTTGACGGGTGGGTACGCGACCGGGGCGATCGTCGCGTCGATGCTCTCGGCGAGCCGCCGGACGGCGGGCGTCGGCGTCTTCTCCATTGCCGTGGCCCTGCTGGGCGGGATCTGGGGCGGCAACATCGGTACCCGCGAGTGGCTGGTCAGGGCACTGCTCTGCGTGATCCTGGCCGCGCTCGCGACGACGTCCGCGGTGATCCGCGACCGGCGAGAGGCGCGGCTGCGCCGGATCACGGTGATCGCCGAGGCCGCCCAGCGCGCGGTGCTGCGGGCCACCCCGACGGAGATCGGCCACGTGGGCTTCGCGTCCCGTTACGTCTCGGCGTCGGCCGACGCCCTGGTGGGCGGTGACCTCTACGAGATCGCGGCCACGCCCTTCGGCGTGCGGGTGATCGTGGGGGACGTCAGGGGCAAGGGCATGCAGGCGGTGCAGACCGCGGCCTCGGTCCTCGGCGCGTTCCGCCAGGCGGCGTTCACCGAGCCCGATCCCGCCGCGCTCGCCCGAGCCGTCGACGACGTGGTCGCCCGGCTGATCGACGAGGAGGAGTTCGTCACCGCCATCTTCGCGGAGTTCCGCGGCGACACGGTCGCCATCGCCAACTGCGGCCATCACCCGCCGTTGGTGCTCTCGGGCAACGAGGCCCGGCTGCTCGACACCGGGGAGCCGACCACGCCCATCGGGCTGGATCCCCACCCGGTGCTCGTCCGGCACCCGTGGCCGCCACCGTCCCGGATGCTCTTCTACACCGACGGGCTCGTCGAGACCCGCAACGCCGATGGGGCGTTCTTCCGGCTCGAGGCCATTGTCCCCGACCTCGCACGGCTGCCACTCGACGACGCCCTCGAGCAGACCCTGGTCCGGCTGCGCGCCTTCGCCGGCAACCGGCTGACCGACGACGTGGCCCTGGTCCTCGCGGAGAATCGCTCGCACTGACGTCCGGCCGGGTTCATCCACAGGTTCATCCACAGGTTTGTCCACAGGTCTGGACAACGGCCTGTGGAGATCGGGGTGTCCCTGTGGATCGCGGGCCGCGTTCCTGTGGAGGGGGCTGTGGGACCGGGGGAATGCGGCCGGATGTCTTGTGGTGGGTGTCCGGGGCCGCGTAGAACTCTCCTCACTAGCTCACCGCTTGCGGGGGGCTGGGGATCGGACAGGAACGAGGATCCGCACCGCGAGGCAACTTGCGGGGTCGGCCCGGTGACGGGGTCGGCGGGGTCGGAGTGAGTGTTCGGTGGACCGGACGTCATCACAACCGGTCGACCCGAGGGGCTCCTGGTGCTCATACCACCGGGAGCCCCTCACCTATT
>JAOPXC010000116.1 GCA_025965335.1 Nocardioides sp.
TCTGCCCAGTGAAGAAGAGATGAAGAAGGGATCGAGTCACGAGGACGGCCCACCGGCAACGCCACTCAGGACGGTCCGACCCCGCGGCCCGCGCGCGCGACCCGGCGGCCCGACGCGACCTCGGTACGTTGGGACAATGACCCCGCCGCGTGGCGAGCACATCGAGACCTGGGACCTGGTCATCGTGGGTGCCGGCCCGGCCGGGGCCGCCACCGCGCTGGGTGCCCTGGCCCACGCACCGGGGCTGCGGGTCCTGCTGCTCGACCGTGCCGACTTCCCCCGCGACAAGTGCTGCGGAGACGGGATCGCGCCGCACGTCCTGGACGTGCTCCGCTCGGTGGGCGTTCATGATGTCACCGACGGCTGGACCCCCTTGGGCCGGCTGGAGCTGTCCCGCCACGAGCAGCGCGTCACCGGCCGCCTGGCTCGCCCGGTGTGGGTGATCCCGCGCGAGGTCTTCGACGCGAGGCTGGTCGAGCGCGCAGTCGCCGCGGGTGCGGTCCTGCGCCGTCACCGGGTGTCGGACGTCAGCTGGGTCGGGCCCCGCGTGGTGCTGGACGACCGCATCGAGGCGCGGGTGCTCGTCGGCGCCGATGGGGCGCACTCGATCGTCCGCTCTTCGCTCACCTCCGCCGGCGGTGGTCGCAGGGCGCTCGCCATCCGGGGTTACTCGCCGACTCCCGACTCCCGCCGCGGGCGCCAGATCATCCGCTACGGGGACCGGCGCCAGCCGTCATACGCCTGGGCGTTCGACAGAGGTGATGGTTTGACCAACGTGGGGTACGGCGAGTTCGTGGACGACCATCGATCCCCGGGTGGGGAGGCACCGACCCGCGCGATCCTGCTCGGGGAGCTGGACCGGCTGCTCCCCGGGAGCGTCGAGGATGGCGTCGGCTGGCGTGCCCACCACCTGCCGCTGTCCGGCTGGCGCTGGAGGCAGCCGGATGGTCCCGTCCTGCTGACCGGTGACGCGGCCGGCCTGGTCAACCCGATGACCGGGGAGGGCATCTACTACGCCGTGGCGACCGGGGTGCTCGCCGGTCGCTCCGCAGCCCGGGCCCTGGCCGCGGGCAGCCCGGCGGCGGCTGGTGCCGCCCATCGCGGTGCCGTGCGGCGGCTGCTCGGCCGTCACCTCAAGCACACCTGGGTCGCCTCGCGGCTCACGAGGAGACCGGCCGTGGTGGACGCGGGGATCAGGGCCGCCGGACGCAGCCAGCACGTCTTCGACTCCCTGGTCGAGATCGGTCTCGGCGACGGTCGCATCACCCCTCGCCTGACCGCGGGGCTGGCATCAGGTCTCGTAGCCGGTCTCACCATCCACCCGCCCCAGCCCGACCTTCGATGAAGGAGCCGGAACATGGAGATCCTCTCGGTCCGCGGAGTTCTGCCTGAGCACACCTATCCGCAGGAGGCGATCACCGACGCCTTCGCGACGGTGATCGCCCAGGGTGGGCTCGACGAACGGCTCCTGCGCAGCTTTCACGCCAACGCCGGCGTGCGTCAGCGCAGCCTCGTCCTCCCCCTGGAGGCGTACGGCGAGCTCGACGGCTTCACCCAGTCCAACGACCTGTTCATCGCGAACGCCGTCGAGCTTGGTGCCCGGGCCGTCGTGGACGCCCTCAAGGCGGCCGACCTGACGCCCACCGACGTCGACCTGATCGTGTCGGCCACGGTGACCGGGCTCGCCGTGCCCTCGCTCGAGGCCCGGATCGCCGCCCTGATCGGGCTGCGACCCGACGTGAAGCGGGTTCCGCTGGTCGGGCTGGGGTGCGTGGCCGGCGCCGCGGGCATCGCGCGGCTGCACGACTACCTGCTCGGCCATCCGCACGACGTCGCCGTGCTGGTGGCGGTCGAGCTGTGCTCGCTGACCGTGCAGCGTGACGACGTGTCGATGCCCAACTTGGTGGCCAGTGGGCTCTTCGGTGATGGCGCCGCCGCGGTCGTCGCCCGGGGTGGGGTCGAGCGGGGCGGAAGGGCGGAGGTGATCGACACCCGCAGCCGGCTCTACCCGGACTCCGAGCGCACCATGGGCTTCGATGTCACCAGCACCGGGCTGCGCATTGTCCTCGACGCGCAGGTCCCCGCGGTGGTGAGCCACTACATCCGCGAGGACGTCGACGGGTTTCTCGCTGATCACGGCCTGACCCGCGCCGACATCGAGTGGTGGGTGTGCCATCCCGGAGGCCCCAAGGTGATCGAGGCGCTGCAGGACGCCCTCGACGTGCCGCGGGACGCCGTCCAGCTCACCTGGGACTCACTCGCACGGATCGGCAACCTGTCGTCGGCCTCCGTGCTGCACGTCCTCGAGGACACGCTGCGCGACCGCCCGCCGCGACCGGGCTCGTACGGCATCGTCCTGGCCATGGGGCCCGGCTTCTGCTCCGAGCTGGTGCTGGTCCGCGCGACGTCGCGACCGGGAGCGGGCTCGTGACGAGCCTGACGGCGTTCACCATCGTGGTGGCACTGGTCGCTGTGGAGCGGCTCGCCGAGCTGGTGGTGTCGAAGCGCAACGCCGCATGGAGCTTCGAGCACGGGGGCCAGGAGTCGGGGCGGGGTCATTACCCGTTCATGGTGGCGCTGCACTCGGGGTTCCTGGTGGCGATGCTGGTCGAGGCCTGGGCGCGGCGACCCGACGTGGCGCCCCTGCTGGCCTGGTCCATGCTCGTGCTGGTCGTCGCCTCCCAGGCCCTGCGCTGGTGGTGCATCGCGACCCTGGGCCGACGCTGGAACACCCGGGTGATCGTGGTGC
>JAOPXC010000139.1 GCA_025965335.1 Nocardioides sp.
GCCGCCTTCACCTCCTCGAGGAGCTGGCGGATCATGCTGCCGATCCGCATCACCTTCGCGGGCTGCTCGACGAGGTCGGTGAGCGCGCGCTGGTCGCTCTCGCCGTCGCCGCCGGCTTCGTCGGAGTCGCCCTGCGGCGAGCCCGTCAAGGCCGAGGCGGGGACGGACCCCATCGGCTGTCCGTCCGGACCGATGATCACGACCTGCTGCTCCTGCTCACCCGGCGTTTCGCTCATAAAGGCACGGTATCGGTCAGATGGTGAGCAGGATCTTCCCGGTGTGCTCGCCGGTCTCCATCAGGGCGTGGGCGGCGGCCACGTCCTCGAGCGGGAAGGTGCCGTGGACGATCGGCTGCACCAGTCCCTCGGCCACCAGCGGCCACACGTGCTCCACAACGGAGGCGCAGATGGCGGACTTCTCCTCGGTCGACCGGAACCGCAGCGACGTGGCGATGACCGCGCCGCGCTTGCGGAGCAGCGCGTTGATGTCGAGCTCGCCCTTGCTGCCACCCTGCATGCCGATGATGACCAGCCGGCCCTCGGTGGCGAGCGCATCGACGTTCCGGCCGAGGTACTTCGCGCCCATGTTGTCGAGGATGACGTCGACGCCCGCACCGTCCGTGGCCTCCTTCACGACGGCCACGAAGTCCTCGTCGCGGTAGTTGATCGGCACGCCCGCGCCGAGGGCCCGACACGCCTCGGCCTTCTCCGCGGTGCCCGCGGTGGCGAAGACCTGCGAGCCGAGCTGCGCGGTGAGCTGGATCGCGAACGTCCCGATGCCGCCCGCGCCACCGTGCACGAGGAAGCTCTCGGTGGGCTGCAGGCCGGCCACCATGAAGACGTTCGACCAGACGGTGGCGGCCACCTCGGGAAGCGCGGCCGCGGTCGCCAGGTCGACGCCGGCGGGCACCGCCATCACCTGTCCGGCCGGTACGACGACCTGGGACGCGTAGCCGCCACCGGCGAGCAGGGCGCACACCTCGTCGCCGACCTGCCAGCCGGCAACCTCCTCGCCGAGCGCGGCGACCGTGCCGCTGCACTCCATGCCGAGGATCTCGGAAGCACCGGGGGGAGGGGGGTAGAAACCCTGCCGCTGCAGGAGATCCGCTCGGTTGAGGCCCGCCGCGGCGACGGCGATGAGCACCTCACCCGGCCCCGGCTCGAGGTCCGGGACCTCGGCAACGGAGAGGATCTCGGGACCGCCGGTCCCCTGGGCAATGACGGCGCGCATGTCGCCCAGAGTAGGAGGGGCCCACCGCCCGCTGTCGAGGGAGTGGTCCCCGGGCCCGCGGCGGGGGTCAGTCGTCGAAGGCGTCGGCGTCCGCGGTGTGGTCGACGGTGCTGTCGTCGGGCACCTCGTCGTTGACGTCGTCCGGGTCGGGGGCGTCGGACGGCCGGTCCCAGCCGTCGGCCAGCGCCTGGGCTCTCGCGGCCAGCTTCTCGATCGCGTCCGGGTCCGCGTCCTGGGCGCCGGCTGCGAACCCGAGGAGGTACGCCGTGATCGGGGCCGCCGGTCGCTCGACGCTCTTCGCCACGACGCGCGCGAGATCCAGCACAAGGGCCTCGTCGATCTCGGCGTCGACATCGAGGACGTCGCTCAACTCGTCGATCCAGTCGTGCAGGTTCACAGCTTCCAACTGACCAGAGACCGCCCGTCACCGCAACCCCTATCGGCTTTCAGGGCGTGGCTCTCGGTCCTGGTCAGCCGAGGTCGCGCAGGTCGCCCCACGTGTCGATGTCGCGGTGCTCGTCGCCCTCGGCGGGCACCTCGACCAGGTCGAGGTGCGCCAGCAGCCGGTGCAGGGCGAGGTCGTGCTGGCTCTCATGGTCGGGACGTACGGCGTCGAGCCGGGCCACGTCGAGCACCAGCGTCAGCTGCCGCCTCCCGTCGGGATCCACGAGCACCGCGCCGTCGCGGCCGGCACCGGCCTCCTGCAGTCGCCGGAAGGTGCGCGGCGTGAGGCGTGGCATGTCCACGGCCAGCACCGCGACCGTCGGCGTCCGACGGAGCAGGGCGTCGCGTCCGGTCAGCAGGGCGGCGACGGGACCGCCGTACCTCGGGCTCTCGCGGGTGAACGTCACCGGCCGCTCGGTGGGCACCGGCTCGCCCACCACCACCACCTCCGTCGCGTCCACGACGGCATCCAGAGCGTGCATGAGCAGCGTGCGTCCGGCGATCTCGACCGACGCCTTGTCCACACCGCCGAGGCGGGCCGCCGTCCCGCCGGCCAGGATCACCGCGCAGAACGGCTCGAGGTCCATGCGGTCGATCCTCCCATCGGGCTGGCAGGCTACGGCCATGGCGTCCCTGCGCATCGCCCTGGTCCAGGAATCATCCGGTCTCGACCAGGAGGCCAACCGGGACCGGCTCGACGAGCTCACGCCCGCCGGGACCGACCTGGTGGTGTTCCCGGAGGCGTTCGCGCGCGACTTCGGGGAGGCCGGCTCCGACATCAGCGCCTTCGCCGAGCCGCTGGACGGACCGTTCGCCACCGAGGTCGAGCGGGTGGCCGCGGAACGCGGGACGACGGTGGTGGCCGGCATGTTCGAAACCAGCGGGGACCCGCAACGGCCCTTCAACACCCTGGTCCTCCGGGGCACCGCCCGAGCGAGCTACCGCAAGGTCCACCTCTACGACTCGTTCGGTCACCGCGAGTCCGACCGCCTGAGTGCCGGGCCCGTCGAGCCCGTCGTGGTCGACGTCGGCGGCTTCGCCGTCGGGCTGATGACGTGTTACGACCTGCGCTTCCCCGAGCTGGCGCGCGCGCTGGTCGACCGCGGCGCCGAGGTGATCGTGATCCCCTCGGCGTGGGTCGCCGGCGCTCGGAAGGTCGAGCACTGGCGGACCCTGGCCCGGGCTCGCGCCATCGAGAACACCGTGTTCGTCGCGGCAGCCGGCCAGCCGGGGCCCCGCTACACCGGCCACTCCTTGGTGATCGACCCGCTCGGGGACGTGCTGGTCGAGGGAGGTCCGGATCCGGAGGTACTGACGGCTGTCCTGGACCGCTCGAGCCTCGACGAGGCCCGTCGCACCAACCCCTCGCTGGCGAACCGGCGTCTGTAACCTAAGCGGTCGTGTCCCGAGCCGCCCCACGACGCCGCGCCGTCCGGCCCCCGTCGCGGTGGTCGGGGCCGGCCCAGGCGGCTCGCAGGTTCGGCGGGAGCCGGGCGCCCATCGTCTTCTGGTGCCTGTTCGTCCTCACCGGTCTCGGCCTGCTCGTCGCGGCGATGGTCCCCGTCGGACCCGACTGGTTCGCCGGGCCCGGCGCCGTGACCGTCGCGGGCGCCTACTCGTGGGCACTGGCGGCCCGCACGGGTGGCCGGCCGGTGGTGTTCGGCTCCCTCGCGGTCGCGCTCGGCGTCGTGACCCTGGTGCTCGATCAGGACTCCCTGCGGACCGGGGCCGCGGTGATGACGTGCGTCGTCACCTCGGTTCTGGCGGTGATGGCGACCGTGCCCGCCGTCCGGTTCATCCATGCCGTGCGCGAGTGCCTGGTCGCCGTGCTGCTCGCGGGCGTCGGCGCGCTGGCGACGGTCGGCTTCGAGCCGGTCATCACGCTGGCCAGGTTCGAGTACGCCACGCTCGGCCTGGCGCTGGCCGGCGCCTTCGGGGTCGTGTACCGGCTCGGGGCCGGCTTCCACGGGCTCGGCCGGCGCGGCATCATCACCGTGTTGGTGGGTAGTGCCCTGCTGGCCGCGATCCTGGCCTACACCGAGGTGCTGCGGCGCTACGGCACCCCGACGCTGGTGACCTCCCTGCTGGATGGCGTCGTCTGGAGTCGGGAGAACCTCGGCGCCTTCCCGCGTCCGATCGAGGCGCTGGTAGGCATCCCGGCTCTGGCCTGGGGCTGCCACATGCGGGCGCGTCGACGGCAGGGGTGGTGGGTGTGCGCGTTCGGCGTCACCGCCAGCACCCCCATCGCCAACGCGCTGGTCAACCCGTCGATCAGCCTCGGCGAGGCGGCGCTCTCGGTGGTGTACGGCGTCGTGGTCGGCCTGGCCATCGGCTTCGTGGTGATCCGGCTCGACCTCGCGCTCACGGGCGACCGGGGCCGGCGCTCGCGGCGGGCCGAGGAGGCCGCGGCGGCCCGTCCGGAGCCGCCGCGCACCAGCCCGTTGCTCTGACGAGGGCTCGGGGCCGACCGGTTCGGGGGTACGCGCGGGTAACGGCTAGGTTCGCTTCATGGCCCGTGAACAGGTGAGCGAGATCCTCGCGGAGATGGTGGCCAACGTGATGAGCGTGGCCGTCACGCCGGGAGACGCGATCGCCGTGGGCGACACCGTCGTACTCCTCGAGTCGATGAAGATGGAGATCCCCGTGCTCAGCGACCGCGCCGGCACCGTCCGCGCCATCAAGGTCACTCCGGGTGACGTGGTCCAGGAGGGCGACGTCCTCGTCGAGGTCACGCTCGGCGGTTGAGGAGCGGCCCGGCCCGGTGGTTGAGGAGGTTGCGCTGGCAACCGTCTCGAAACCAACCGTCTCGAAACCCAGCCAGCAGAGGGGGCGGGATTCGAACCCGCGGCTGACATTTCTGCCAGCGACCGCTTTCAAGGCGGTTCCGATCGGCCACTCCGGCACCCCTCCGTGCTCGTCCCGTGGAGGCGGCGGCACCCGGGGAGTCTAGAGCGTGCCCGGCGTCTACTCCGAGCCGCCGAGCTCGATCTCGACGTCGTCGTAGGCCAGGTCGCGCAGGCGCTGCAGGTGGTGGGCGATGTCGGCGAGCAGACGCTTCATGTCCAGGCGAATGATCTCGACGTCCGGGCTCTCGAGGATCAGCGGGGCCAGGTCGTTGAGCCGACCGAGCAGGGCGTTGCGCTGGCGAAAGGCAGTGCCCCCGCGGGCGGCGAGCCAGGTGTCGTCCGGGGTGCGTACCTCGATCACCAGGGCGTCGCGCACGGCGTTCATCCGCTGGCGGACGACCCATCTCCAGTTGCCGAGCTGCACGCCGGGCCGTCGTGGTGCGTCGAGCGCCTGGTCGAGGCCCTGGAGTGCGTTGGACATTCCCGTCGTCGCGGCGGCCATGCCAAACCTCCCAGGCATCCGACGATCTCACGGAGTAGTCCCGTGGAGCCTCCACCATGGACCCGCGACGCACCGACCACAAGCCCGGCTGGGAGACCAATTCCAGTGTCTTGTTCAATCATCCACATGTCCTCCGACCACCCCGACGCCACACCGGACCCGGCCGTGTCCGACTATCGGCTCGCACCCCTGGTGGTTGCCCGATTCGTGGGCATGTCCCTGGTCGCCCTCGCCCTCGTGATGTTCGCGGGCACCGCCCTGGTGGCGACGCTCGACCTGCCCGGCGACCTCCTGGTGGCGCTGCTCGCACTGGGAGTCGTCGGGGTGTTCACCCTTGCCTGGTGGCTCCGGTCGCGGGCGTACGTCGTCCGGTTCGGCCCGGACGGCTACCGGGTCCGGATGATCCGGGGGGCCGGCGTCCTGCGGGCGTCGTGGAAGGACGTCGAGGACGCGGCGACGGCCTCGCCGCGGGGGATCCCCTGCGTGGTGCTCCACCTCGTGGACGGTCGCACCACCACGATCCCCGTGGACGCCCTGGTGGCCGACCGCGAGGCGTTCGTCCGCGACCTCCAGGACCACCTGCAACGGGGCCAGGGCCTGCGGCCGCTGTGAGGGTTGTGCACGCCAGGGCTGATTGGTCGTTCCCGGTCGGCGCCTTGTAACCTGTGCTCGCTGTCGGGGAGGCGTCGCCTAGCCCGGTTTATGGCGCCCGCCTGCTAAGCGGGTTGAGGTTAATCCCTCTCGCGGGTTCAAATCCCGCCGCCTCCGCCAGCGACGGCCCCCTCCCAGAGCCAGCGGAGGGGGCCGTCCGCATGCCCATTGGGAACGAGCGTCGCCGGCCCCGACTGCAGGATTCTGCAATGCACAATCATGAGCCAACCTTTTGCTCACGGGTTTCGACCGGCCGCGTCCACACTTTGGGCACGGGGCCATTCCGTGGGCCCGGCAGAGAAGGTGGGACACACCATGAAGTTCACTCAGAGACTCGGCATCACGATCGCCGCAGCGACCGTCAGCATCGGCCTTCTCGGAATCTCGACGCCGGCACAGGCAGACACGAGCTGGGGCTGTGGCGGCTACTGCAGGACCGGCCCCAAGTAGGCCGCCCGCACTTGAGACGGGGACCAGACCCTCTCCTTTGTCCGGTCCCAGTGCCTCCCCCCGGCCCGTCTCAACAACACGAGGGCAGTGACGTCACGTCACTGCCCTCGTGGCCATTTCGGAGCGGTACGACGCGTCAGTCAGCGGCCGGCGTCTCGGTGGTCTCGTTGCCGGAAACGCCCTGGCGGCCCATGGTGTAGCCGAGCTGGAACCTCGTCTCCGCCTCGTACTCCTCCTTGAGATCGGCCACGTAGCCCGCGTAGGTGCGTGGGCTGACACCGAGGCGCTTTGCGCTCACCGGGTCCGAGTGACCCTCGATCAGCATCCGGATGGTCATCGCCCGCTGCTCGGCGGCGATGTCCTTCATGATCGCGCTCTCCTTGTTGGTGAACGGTCGGGCTCGTTCCCAGGTGCGCTCGAAGATGTCGACGAGGTAGGCGACGACCGACGGCTCCCGGACCGCGATGGCGACCCGCAGGTCGTCGGCTCCCGGGATGACCGCGATCCGCCGGTCCACGACGATCATCCTGTTGAAGAACTCGTCGAGCGTGCGCACCTCCGCGCCGCGGGCGGTGACGGACGCGACGTACGTGTGCGTGATGGAGCTGCGTCGGGCGCTGTGCTGGTAGAGCGTGCGCATCTTGACCCCGCGCTCGAGGGCGGCGGTGTCACGGAGCGCGGCCGCGGCCAGGGTGGGTGCGTCCCGGCCGGTCTGCGGCTGGGCGGTGAGCAGCTCCTCCTCCGCCTCGGACACGAGACCGGTCAGGAACGGGCCGATCGCCTGGTCGGAGATGTGGGTGAAGGCGCCCCGCACCAACGACTGCGGGGAGCGGCGCCAGGCCTGGCCGAGGGTGCCGAAGGCGCGGGCCCACTGGGAGGACTCCTCCAGCAGCTTCGCGCCCTGCTGGCTGATGGGGGAGACGACGCGGGACTGGATGCTGTTCGGGTCCTCCGCCAGCCAGGTGTCGGTCTCCTTGTCGAGGAGCACCAGGCCCAGCTCGACAAGCAGGTCGAAGGCAGCCCGCTGCGGTGCCCCGTCGGCGATCCGTCCGTCGGTCGCCGGGATGCCCCCGGCGGTGACGATCTCCTCATAGAGCCCGGTCGATGCAGTCTCGAGCAGGATGCGCTCGTCTGGGCCGTAACCGGACAACCCGTCCCTCCCTCTTGTCGCCCCCCAGCCGGACCCGAGTGCTCCGCATGATTCCACACCCGCCGACGCACGATCGAGGGCCCCGTCCTCTGCGGACGGGGCCCTCGATCGGACTGCTGGGTCGCCCGGAGCGACCCGAGGAAGCGCGCGTAGCGCCGGTCAGGCGCCGAGGCGGGCCTTCAGGCCGTCGAGCTCGGTCCACAGCACGGCCGGAAGGTCATCGCCGAACTTCTCGAACCACTCCTGGATCTGCGGGACCTCGGCCTTCCACTCGTCGACGTCGACCGCGAGGGCCGCCTCGAGCTGCGCGGCGGTCATGTCGAGGCCGTCGATGTCGAGCGCACCCGGCGCCGGCACGCGGCCGATGGGGGTCTCGACCGCGGCGGTCTGGCCCTCGATGCGCTCCACGACCCACTTGAGGACGCGGCTGTTCTCGCCGAAGCCTGGCCACAGGAAGTCGCCGTCGTCGCCGCGACGGAACCAGTTGACGTAGAAGATCTTCGGCAGCTTGGCGGCGTCGTTGTCCTTGCCGACGGTGATCCAGTGGTTGAAGTAGTCACCGGCGTTGTAGCCGATGAAGGGGAGCATCGCCATCGGGTCGCGGCGCACGACCCCGACCGCACCGACCGCGGCGGCGGTGGTCTCCGAGGAGAGCGTCGCGCCGAGGAACGTGCCGTGGGTCCAGTCGCGGGCCTCGAAGACCAGCGGGACGGTCGTCTTGCGGCGACCACCGAACAGGATCGCGTCGATCGGTACGCCGCGCGGGTCGTCGTACTCGGCGGCGAGGATGTCGCACTGCTTGATCGGGGTGCAGTAGCGCGAGTTGGCGTGGCTCGAGAGTTCCTCGGAGTCCGGGGTCCACGGCTCGCCCTTCCAGGACGTGGCCCGGGCCGGCGGGTTCTCGAGGCCCTCCCACCAGACGTCGCCGTCCTCGGTGAGTGCGACGTTGGTGAAGACCGAGTTGCCCTTCGCGATGGTCTTCATGGCGTTCGGGTTGGTGTGGTGGTTCGTGCCGGGGGCGACGCCGAAGAAGCCGAACTCCGGGTTGACCGCCCACAGGCGCCCGTCCGCGCCGATCCGCATCCAGGCGATGTCGTCGCCCAGGGTCTCGACCTTCCAGCCGGGGATGGTCGGCGCGAGCATGGCGAGGTTGGTCTTGCCGCAGGCGCTCGGGAAGGCGGCGGCGATGTACTTGACGATGCCCTCGGGGCTGGTCAGCTTGACGATCAGCATGTGCTCCGCGAGCCAGCCCTCGTCGCGGGCCATCACCGAGGCGATGCGCAGTGCGTAGCACTTCTTGCCCAGCAGGGCGTTGCCGCCGTAGCCGGATCCGTAGGACCAGATCGTCCGCTCCTCGGGGAACTGGACGATGTACTTGGTGTCGCTGCACGGCCACGCGACGTCTGCCTGGCCGTCCTCGAGGGGCATGCCGACCGAGTGCAGGGCAGGGACGAACTCGGCGTCCAGCTCCTCCATCCTCTCGAGCACGTGGGTGCCCATGCGGGCCATGACCCGCATCGATGCGGTGACGTAGGCGGAGTCGGTGAGCTCCACGCCGAACATCGGGTGCTCGGCCTCGAGGTGACCCATCACGAACGGGATGACGTACATCGTGCGGCCCTTCATGCACCCCTGGTAGAGGTTGCGCATGAGCGCCTTCATCTCGATGGGGTCCATCCAGTTGTTGGTGGGCCCGCAGTCCTTCTCGTCGACCGAGCAGATGTAGGTGCGGTCCTCGACACGCGCCACGTCGATCGGGTCGGAGGCTGCGTGGAACGAGTTGGGCTTGATCGACGGGTTCAGCCGGGTGAAGGTCCCGGTCGAGACCAGGGCCTCGGTGAGCTCGGTCCACTCCTCGTCGGAGCCGGTGCACCAGTGGATGCGGTCGGGCTGGGTCATCGCGGCGACTTCTTCGACGAAGTCGATGATGCCCCGATGTTTGGTGGGATGGGTGGTGGTGGCCTGCGTCTCGGCGGTCATGCCTGTTCCCTCTCGCGCATTCGCGGTGGTCGCCTCGACTGATGCGAAGGCGCCGCCGGCCGTCGAGCGTATCGACGGTGTGTCGTGGAGTTGCTTTGGATCGCACGGCGTCGTTGTCGGCGACTTTTGTGTCGTCCCGGCCACGACGAGTTCGGTCACGCCCGGGAGGCCTGAGGCTACTCGCGCGCCTGTCCGCCTCATATTGGATCGTTCAACGGTGGGTGGTCGGTGTCACAGGAGGCGGCCAATCCCGCGCTGTTGCTGTTGTCTGGGCGAAGCGCTCGGCACTGATTTCGGCATCACCGAGGGGTCCGCTATTCTCGTGCGGTCGTCCGGCAAGCCGGGGGACGGGCGCCTGTAGCTCAACGGATAGAGCATCTGACTACGGATCAGAAGGTTTGGGGTTCGAATCCCTACAGGCGCGCAGATGGCCCCCGGTTGACCTGCAGGTACACCGGGGGCCTCGGCGTTCCCGCTCACTGACGTCGATGAGCGCACCGGCACCCGCGATCTCGTCGCCGCATCGGAGCGCGGACTCCTCGACGCCAAGGGTGAGCGCCGCGGGCGCCACTACGTCAGAACCCGACAGCTACTCGTCCTGAGCCTCACCACGGGCCGCCCACATCACCACCAGCTAACCCGGCAGCCGGTCCCCACGCTCGTCGACAAGGCCGGCCGGCGCGGACAACCGCCAGGCCTCGAAGGTCAGCTCGGCGAGCTCGTCACGAGCGACTCGCTCGAGCGTGACCACGACCCAGCCGAAGCCGCCGACGGTGAACTGCACCTCGAAGACGTCCGGGCGCTCGGCCACGAGCGCGAGCTGCTCCGCGAGCGTCTGCTTGAGGCCGACGGTGCAGGTGGGCTCCCAGAGATAGCCGAAGGTGCGGGAGCGGACCTCGAACCTGGAGTACCGGTCGTTGTCGGTGCGCTGCACGTCGGGCAGCTGCAGCACCAGTTCGAGGAAGTCGGCGATCTGGGCCACGACCCATTCTCACATCGGTCCGCGACCCCACCGCAACCTCGTTCGACGCCTGGGCGGTTCAGCCTTCGCCGCGGGCGTGACTGCGCTGGAAGTTCCCGGCCCTGGCCAACGGCGAACGCATCGGCGCCCGGTAGGTCAGCGCGGCCATGGTGGGAGAGCCATCACGCGATGACGGCGTCGATGGTCTTCTTCAGCGCGCTGGGCTGCGAGGGCGTGCGCGGGGCCCTCTCCCTGGCCTCCAGCATGTCGGCGCCCAGGTCCTGGAGGACCCGGCGCCCCAGTCCCTCACGGACCTTGGGGAACCACTCGTCCTCTTCCTCTTCGATGTGGTGGCGCACGTTCTCGATCAGGACTGTCGTCTTGGCCGTGAACCGCTCGTCCTCGGGCTTCATCGTCGCGAGCTCCATGACCAGCAGGTCTGCCACGTGGTGCTCCTCGTAGGACTCCAGCACGTCGTCCTCGACCTCGGGCAGCAGCTCGCGCACCCGCGGATACATGACCTCGTTCTCGATGTAGGTGTGGACCGTGAGCAGCTCGATGATGCGGTTGGCGATCCTCCCTTTGGTGGCATAGGCCTTCGCGCCGGCCTTTTCGAAGTCCTTGAAGTTCTTGAGGATCTCCTTGTGGTCGTTCTTCAACAGCACGATGGCATCGGTCGACATGGTGACTCCTGGGTGTGGGGTGGCCGGGTCCCCGGCAGGTACCCGTCTTCGTCCGCCCTGATCCACCCGGTGGGGTGGTTTCATGCGGCGACCTCTGGGTCACTGGGAAAGCTGGAAAGCAACCGGCCCGCCCCCGTCTCGGACTCACGCAGCCGCGTCACAGGGGGGCGAGCCGGTTCCGTCTCACCCGTCGACGATGGGCCAACCGGCTGGTCGACCCGATCGGGCTGGACGGGTGGCTGGGGGAGGCGCGGGCCGTCTCCGTCGGTCGGCCGCCGGGAGTGTCGGGCGCCGCGCTTCTGACGGTTCGACTCGACCGAGCGCGAGCAGGTCGAGGCCCCGATAGCTGAACCAATTTGGTCGCCGCCGGTGCTTCCTGCTTGTCTGGGCGTCCTGTCAACAACGTGGGACAGGCGACCGCTGCGCACGCCGGTGTCCGGGCAGTGTTCTACGCTGGCCCGCCCACGAGGAAGCGAG
>JAOPXC010000143.1 GCA_025965335.1 Nocardioides sp.
CGTAAGCGCCGTCGTCGTGCGCTGGGCTTGGCGGCTGGTGGGCTGGCTTGTGATCCTCGCCGTCGTGGCGTCGGTGACGCCCGCGGTGCTTGTTCCGCGTCTCGGTGGCGGCACGCCCTATACGGTCCTGACGGGCTCGATGCGGCCGGGTCTGCCGCCCGGGACGCTCGTTGTCACGCGGCCGGTCGAAACCACGGAGCTTGGGGTCGGCGACGTGATCACGTATCAACTGAACTCCGGTGATGCGGCCGTCGTCACTCATCGCATCGTTTCGCAGGGGCTCGATGCCGACGGCGAGCCGGTGTTCCGCACCCAGGGTGACGCAAACAATGCTCCGGACGAGAACTGGGTCCGGCCGGTCCAGGTGATGGGCGAGAAGTGGTACTCCGTGCCGTACCTCGGCTACGTCAGCAACGGGCTCACGGGAACGCAACGGCAGAACGGGATCTACCTGACCGCTGCCGGTCTGATGGGCTACGCGCTGCTGATGCTCGCGGGCTCCGCGTGGGACAGCAGGCGCCGCAGGTCGGTCGCGGAGCCTGTCCATGTCTAGTCACGCTGGGCGAGGCCCGCGGCGGCGCGTGCTCGGCGCCCTGGGGTCAGCCCGGCTCCGCGCGCTCCTCGGGCTCGGCGTCGTCCTGTCCGTGGGAGCCACCGGCACTTTTGCCTTCTGGACCGACGACGTGACGATCTCCGGGACGTCATTCACCGCAGGGACCCTCGACCTCCAGGTCAACAACGCGGACGCGCCCGCCACCACGACCCTGGGCATGTCGGCCATGGTGCCCGGCAACACGTCCGCCGAGGTCCTGACGATCAAGAACAACGGGACGGCGCCGCTGAAGTACACGCTGACCGGCGGGCTCACCGGCACCGACGCCGCGGCGTACGGCACGGCCAACGCGCTCGCGCTGACGATCCTCGCCGGCGGGACCAAGTCCGGGAGCGGCAACTCGGCGACCTGTACCGGCGGCACCAGCGTCTACAGCGGGAACCTCACGACGACCGCGTCCACCGCCCTCATCGGCACGCGCCGCGGGCCGTTGGCCGCCGCGGGCACCGAGACCCTGTGCTTCATGATCAACTTCAGCGCGAGTGCCCCCACGACGCTGCAGGCCAAGACGGCCACCGCGACCTTCACGGCGACCGGCACCTCGGACGTGTCGTGACCCGGTCGGCCGTGCTTCGAAGCGCTCGCGAGGTCGCCCTGACGGCCGGGGCGATCCTTGGCGTGCTCTGCATCGTCGTGATGCTGGCGGGCGCGACGCTTGGGGTGCGCCCCCTCGTCTTCCGGTCCGGCTCGATGGCGCCCGCCATCGACACCGGTGCCCTCGCGCTGTCACGGACGGTGCCGGCCGCCGAGCTTCGCCGCGGGGACATCGTCTCGGTGCTCGACGCCGGCGGGACT
Organism: Nocardioides sp.; assembly: GCA_025965335.1. Lineage (GTDB taxonomy): Bacteria > Actinomycetota > Actinomycetes > Propionibacteriales > Nocardioidaceae > Nocardioides. The sequence goes on from JAOPXC010000143.1 coordinate 1,409, forward strand.
CGGGTGACGCACCGCGTCGTGAACGTCGCCGCGCAGGGGGAGCGGCGCCAGCTGACCCTGCAGGGCGACGCCAACGACAAGCCCGACACGGAGGTCTACACCGTCACCGAGGCGCAGCGGGTCCTGTTCCATGTGCCCCGGCTCGGCTACGTCGTGGGCTGGCTGACCGGGCCGATCGGCATCTTCCTGCTGGGGCTGTACGCCGCGCTCCTGCTCTCTGTCGTGTTCCGCGGTGAGCGCCCCGGCCCCGGTGGCCCGCCCTCTCCGACCCGGCGGCCTCCGGCCCGGCGACGCGCCGCTCCGGTGAGGCGTCGGCGGCTGCCGGCGACGTTGTCCCTGGCGGTAGCGGCGGTCGGGGTGCTCTGGCCCGCGCCGGGCTGGGCCGCCCCGTGGACTGACTCGATAGAAGTCGCCGGAACCCCCTCGACGGCCGCTGTTGTTCCGCCGCCTGTGGTGTCCTGCAGCGGCCTGTCGGTTGGTTCCGCGACCCTGAACTGGACAGCGGTGACCGGCGCGACGAACTACCGCATTCACTACGGCGGTTCCGGAGGAACAACGGAAACCGTGCCGTCCTCGGTGACGTCGAAGGTGTTCAGCGGGCTGGTCACCTCCGGTCAGTTCTCCGTCGAGGCGCTGCGCAACTTCGGTTCCGTCACCTGGGAGTCCGTGACGTCGAACAAGAAGAACTATTCAGTGCTCCTGTTCTTGGTGTCCACCTGCCCCGATCCCTGACGTGCAGGTTCTCAGTTCCGCCTGACCGAGATCGCGCCATTCGCGCGTCACGATTGACTAGGCCGCCCCGTGGTCGACCTGAAGGCCGGGCCGTAGCCCTGCCCCCGGACGCGCGGGCGGCGGTCGGTTTGCTGCCGCCTAGGCTTGGGCGGTGTCTTCTCCCACCATCGGCGTCTTCGCCCTGCAGGGCGACGTCCGCGAGCACCTCCGGGTGCTGGCCGACCTCGGCGTGCACGCCATCGGCGTCCGACGCCCGGTCGAGCTCAATGCCTGCGACGGGCTGATCGTGCCGGGCGGGGAGTCGACGACGATGGCCAAGCTGGCACGCACGTTCGACCTGTTAGAACCGCTCCAGAAGCGGATCCGCGCGGGTATGCCGACGTTCGGGACCTGCGCGGGGATGATCATGCTGGCCGACCGGATCGAGGACGGCGCCCTCGGTCAGGAGACCCTCGGTGGCCTCGACATCACCGTGCGCCGCAACGCGTTCGGCCGCCAGGTCGCCTCGTTCGAGGGTGTCCTCGACGTCAAGGGCCTCGACGCACCGGTCCACGCCGTCTTCATCCGGGCCCCCTGGGTCGAACAAGCCGGGGACCAGGTCGAGGTGCTCGCCCGTGTGGGCGACGGACCGGCCGCGGGTAGGATCGTTGCCGTTCGGCAGGGCCCGCTGATGGCCACCTCGTTCCACCCGGAGGTGGACAGCGACTCCCGGATCCACCGGTTGTTCGTGGACCTGGTTCGCACGGCCTGACCGACGTACGCACGCTGAGTAGAAGAGGGACGCATGTCTGGACACTCCAAATGGGCGACCACCAAGCACAAGAAGGCGGTCGTCGACGCCAGGCGCGGCAAGATGTTCGCGAAGCTGATCAAGAACATCGAGGTCGCGGCCCGGATGGGCGGCGGTGACCTCTCGGGCAACCCCACGCTGTACGACGCCGTCCAGAAGGCCAAGAAGTCCTCGGTCCCCAACGACAACATCGACCGGGCGGTCAAGCGCGGGTCCGGCGCCGAGACCGGGGGCGCGGACTACCAGACGATCATGTACGAGGGCTACGGCCCCGCGGGCGTCGCGATGCTGATCGAGTGCCTCACCGACAACAAGAACCGCGCCGCGATGGAGGTCCGTACGGCGATGAGCCGCAACGGCGGCTCGCTGGCCGACCCGGGCTCGGTGTCGTTCCTGTTCAACCGCAAGGGCGTCGTGATCGTCCCGACCGACCAGCCCGGCAAGACCGTCACCGAGGACGACGTGCTGGAGGCCACGCTCGACGCCGGCGCCGACGCGGTCAACGACCTGGGGGAGTCCTTCGAGGTCATCTCCGAGGCCACCGATCTGGTTGCCGTACGCACCGCGCTGCAGGCCGCCGGCATCGACTACGACTCCGCCGAGGCGTCGTTCGTGCCCGACATGCAGGTGGAGCTGGACGGCGACGGGGCCGGCAAGCTGTTCCGCCTGATCGACGCACTCGAGGACCTCGACGACGTGCAGAACGTCTTCGCCAACTACGACGTGTCCGACGCGGTCATGGAGCAGCTCCAGGACGCCTGACCCCGCGAAGCGGGGGCAGGCGTCGATGGTGGTCGAGCAAGGAGCGCGACCCAGCCTGCGAGGTCGCGACCGACGTGTCGAGGCCCGCCGTGGAGAGCGCCGACAGGTACCGCGGCTGTGAGGTAGGGCGTGTCGTGCGGAAAACCATCGGCCTCGACGTCTAGCGTTGCCTCCGAACACCTGTTCGGACGGAAGGCATCCAGATGCGCGTGCTCGGGATCGACCCCGGCCTGACCCGCTGCGGCATGGGCGTGGTCGACGGCTCGGTGGGCCGACCGCTGACCATGATCGACGTCAACGTCATCCGCACCTCCGCCGACGTCCCGGTCGCCCAGCGGCTGGTGACGATCGAGGCCGGCATCGACGCCTGGCTCGACCAGTACGCCCCCGACGCCGTCGCGGTGGAGCGCGTGTTCGCGCGCTCCGACGTGAGCACGGTCATGGGCACCGCCCAGGCCAGCGGCATCGCGATGGTCTGCGCCGCCCGACGGGGCCTGCCGATCGCCCTGCACACCCCGAGCGAGGTCAAGGCCGCGGTGTCCGGCAGCGGCCGCGCCGACAAGGCTCAGGTCGGCGCGATGGTCACCCGGATCCTGCGTCTCGACGCACTGCCCAAGCCGGCCGACGCTGCCGACGCGCTCGCGCTGGCCATCACCCACATCTGGCGGGGCGGGGCCCAGGCCCGCATCGACGCGGCGGTCGCCGCCGCGGGGTCAGCTCGACACGCGCGACCGACGGGGGCCCGATGATCGCGTACGTCCGCGGCGAGGTCGCCGCAGTCACCCTGTCCAGCGCCGTGCTCGACGTCGGCGGCGTCGGCCTCGAGCTGATGTGTACGCCGGGCACGCTCGCCACGCTGCGCACCGGTCAGCAGGCCACCCTGCCGACGAGCATGGTCGTCCGCGAGGACTCGATGACCCTGTTCGGTTTCCTCGACGAGGACGAGAAGGCGACCTTCGAGCTCGTGCAGACCGCGTCGGGCGTCGGGCCCAAGCTGGCCCAGGCGATCGTCGCCGTCCTCGCGCCGGACGACCTCCGGCGAGCCGTGGCGAGCGACGACGTGAAGACCCTGACCCGGGTCCCCGGGGTCGGCCAGAAGGGCGCCCAGCGGATCATCCTCGAGCTCAAGGACCGGCTGGGAGCGCCTGCCGGCGTACGCCATGCCGTCTCGGGCGGCGGCCCGGCTCCGTGGCGCGACCAGGTCCATCAGGGACTCGTCGGGCTCGGCTGGTCGACCCGCGACGCCGAGAAGGCCGTCGAAGCCGTGGCCCCGGAGGCGGGCGACCTGCCCGACGTCGCCGCGCTCCTGCGGGCCGCCCTCCGCACCCTGAGCAGGGGCTGAGCCACCGTGCACGAGGACGAGCTCGAGATCGCGGAGGAGCAGCACCTGCGGTCGCTCACGACCGCGGAGGCCGAGGGTGACGAGCGTGCGGTCGAGGCCGCCCTCCGCCCGCGCACGCTCGACGAGGTCGTCGGCCAGGCCCGGGTCCGCGACCAGCTCGGCCTGGTGCTCGAGGCGGCCCGCCGGCGCGGGCGCGCACCGGACCACGTGCTGCTGTCGGGACCTCCCGGCCTCGGCAAGACCACGCTCGCCATGATCATCGCCGCCGAGATGACGACGCCGCTGCGCCTGACCAGCGGGCCCGCGATCACCCACGCCGGCGACCTCGCGGCGATCCTCTCCGGGATGAACGACGGTGACGTCCTGTTCATCGACGAGATCCACCGGATGTCGCGGCCGGCGGAAGAGATGCTCTACATGGCGATGGAGGACTTCCGCGTCGACGTCGTCATCGGCAAGGGGCCGGGGGCAACCGCGATCCCGCTCGAGATCCCGCCGTTCACCCTGGTGGGCGCGACCACCCGGGCCGGGTTGCTGCCCGGGCCGCTCCGCGACCGGTTCGGCTTCACCGCCCACCTCGAGTTCTACGAGCCCGCCGACCTCGACCTGATCGTGCACCGCTCCGCCGGACTTCTCGGGGTCGAGCTGCGGGCGGAGGGCGCCGCCGAGATCGCCGGACGCTCCCGCGGCACCCCACGCATCGCCAACCGGCTGCTCCGCAGAGTCAGGGACTTCGCCCAGGTGCGGGCCGACGGCGTGGTCACCCTGACCGTCGCCCGGGCCGCGCTCGAGCTCTACGAGGTCGACGAGCTCGGCCTGGACCGCCTCGACCGCGCGGTCATCGACGTCCTCTGCCGCCGCTTCGGCGGCGGACCGGTGGGCGTCTCCACGCTGGCCGTCGCCGTGGGGGAGGAGCGGGAGACCGTCGAGGAGGTCGCCGAACCGTTCCTCGTGCGGATGGGCTTCCTGGCCCGCACTCCGCGGGGCCGGATCGCCACCGCGGCCGCGTGGCAGCATCTCGGCCTCACCCCGCCCCCGGCACCCGCGGCGCCGGTCGCAGACATCACGCTGTTCGAGGAGTGATCGGGTCGGCGTGAGCCGACCCGATCGATGGTGGTCGAGCAGCGCGCGCGACTGAGGGACGAAGTCGAGACCGCGCGTGTCGAGACCAGGGGAAGCCGGGACGGATTCGCGGCCGCATGGACCCCCACGGTTACACTTCCCGACGTCGGGTCCGCTGGTGGCCGGACCCCCTGTTGACGCTCGAGAGGTTTTGTCGTGCCGGAGCTCGTCTCCCTGCTGCCCCTGGTGGGCATCGCACTGTTGTTCTGGCTCCTGATCATCCGGCCGAACTCTCGCCGCCAGAAGGAACTCAGCCGCATGCAGGCTTCGTTGGAGGTGGGTGACGAGGTCATGTTGACCTCGGGCATCTTCGGGACGCTGCGGGAGCTCGATGGGGAGCACGTTCGCGTCGAGATTGCGGAAGGCGTGATCATCAAGGTCGCCCGCGGTGCCGTCGGGACGATCGCGGAGTCGGGGCTCGACGCGCACGAGCCAGAGGAGAGCTGAACATGGCACGCAAGACCGCTCGGCCCGGACGCACCCTGGTGGTGTTCTTCATCGGGGTGGCGATCGCCTACGGCCTGGTTGCGCTCGGCGGCACGTGGAAGCCCGCGCTCGGACTCGACCTCCAGGGCGGCACCCGGATCACGCTCAGCGCCGTCGGCAACCCCACCGCGGCCCAGCTGGACGAGGCGCGCAAGATCATCGACCAGCGCGTCAACGGCAGCGGTGTCGTCGAGGCCGCGGTGACCGTCCAGGGCAACCAGTACATCCAGGTCGAGATCCCCGGGGACAGCCGCCGCGACCTCGTCAACACCGTGGAGCGGCAGGCCCAGCTGCGCTTCCGCCTGGTGGCCTGCTCCTCGGCCAACCCCGGCGCCTGCGGCGCAGCGGCCGCACCGAACCCCTCGGGAGCGCCGGGTGCCACCACGTCTCCGGGCGCGGGTCTCACCGTGGCGCCGCCCTCGGCCTCGCCGAGCAAGCAAGGCACCAAGGGTCCCAAGGCCTCGCCGAGCGGGCACAACCGAGCCCCGGTGTCCTTCGCCGACAAGGGCAACAGGGCCAACAAGGGCAGCGGCGCGACCAAGCCGTCCTCGAGCCCGTCGGCCACGCCGTCCGCCTCGCCCAGCGCGAGTCCCACGAGCAGCCCCACCGCCGAGCCCATCCCGGCGCCGCCCGGCGGCGACCTGGTCGCCGACCCGCTGAAGTGGATGGACAACCCCAACCCCGAGGCCATCGCGGCGTACAACAAGTTCCAGTGCCCGGCCGACGGCTCCGCCCCACTCGTCGAGGACAACCCGGACAAGCCGCTGGTCACCTGCGGCACCGGCGACCAGACGGGTGTCAAGTACCTCCTGTCCGCCGCGGCCGTCGAGGGCACCGACCTCAAGTCCGCCAGTGCCGGCATCCCCCAGGGCCAGCTCGACTGGGTGGTCAGCGTCGAGATCGGTGGCGCCGGCAAGGACGAGTTCACCAAGATCTCGCGTGCGCTGTACGGCACCCAGAAGCAGTTCGCGATCGTGCTGGACGGCCAGGTGATCTCCGCTCCCACGATGAACGGCCTGATCACCGACGGTCGGGCGCAGATCAGCGGCAACTTCACCGAGGCCACGGCCAACAGCCTCGCGACCAGCCTCAAGTACGGCGCCCTGCCGATCGCGTTCGACAAGGACCCGACCATCGACGTCATCGGTCCCTCGCTCGCGGGTGACCAGCTCTCGGCCGGCATCACGGCCGGCATCGTGGGCCTGCTGCTGGTGATGCTCTACTGCCTGATCTACTACCGCGGCCTCGGCGTGGTCGTGATCGCCTCGCTGCTGGTGGCGGCGGCTGTCACCTATGCCATGGTCCTGCTGCTCAGCAAGGGCGCCGGTTTCACGCTGTCGCTGCCGGGCATCGCCGGTCTGATCGTGGCGGTCGGCATCACGGCCGACTCCTTCATCGTCTTCTTCGAGCGAATCAGGGACGAGATGCGTGACGGCAAGTCGATGCGCGTCGCGGTCGAGGCGGGCTGGCTCCGGGCCCGGAACACCTGCCTGGCCGCGGACACGGTCTCGTTGCTGGCCGCGGTCGTGCTCTACATCTTCGCGGCCGGCGTCGTGAAGGGCTTCGCGTTCGCGCTCGGCCTCTCCACCGTCATCGACCTCGCGGTGTTCTTCTGGTTCACCCACCCGATGGTGTCCTACCTGGCCCGGTACAGGTTCTTCAACCGCGGGCACAAGCTGTCCGGCCTCGACCCCGAGGCCCTCGGCATCGACCGCGTCACCGTGGGAGGGAGGGCCTGATGGGCAAGTTCTCACGCCTGGGCAACGACCTGTACAACGGCAAGCGGTCGATCAACTTCGTCGGGCGCAAGTGGCTCTGGTACTCGATCTCCGCGGTGATCGTCCTGATCGCCGTGTCGGGCCTGTACTTCAAGGGCCTGAACATGGGCATCGAGTTCGTGGGCGGGTCGCAGTACAACGTCTCGCTGGCCCCGAGCCAGGTCAACCAGCAGACCGCCGACGAGCTGCGCACCGCGGTGGCCGGCACCGGCATCCCGGACGCGTCGGCTCCGATCGTCACCACCTCCGGCACCAACGCGATCCTGGTCGAGACCGAGACGCTGACCGAGGCCGAGAACACCAAGGTGGTCGACGCGATCATCGGGGTGACCCATGTGGCCCCGAGCAACGTCAGCCAGACCGAGATCGGCGCCAGCTGGGGACGAGACGTCGCCAACCGCTCACTGACCGGCCTCTGCGTCTTTCTCGTGCTCGTGGTGCTGTTCATCTGGGCCTACTTCCGCCAGTGGAAGATGTCGGTGGCCGCGATCGTGGCGCTGGCACACGACGTCCTGATCACGGTCGGCATCTATGCGCTGTCCGGGTTCGAGGTCAGCCCCGCGACCGTGACCGGCCTCCTCACGATCCTGGGCTTCTCGCTCTACGACACCGACGTGGTGTTCGACAAGATCCGAGAGAACACCAGGAACCTCAAGGAGAAGCGCACGACGTACGCCGAGGCGGCCAACCTGGCGGTCAACCAGACCCTGGTCCGCTCGATCAACACGTCGATCGTGGCGCTCCTGCCCGTGGGCGCGATCCTGTACGTCGGCGCGGTGCAGCTGGGTTCCGGTTCGCTGAAGGACCTCGCGCTCGCCCTGTTCGTCGGCATGGCAGCCGGTGCGTACTCGTCGATCTTCATCGCTACGCCGGTCCTGGTCCAGCTCAAGTCGAACGAGAAGGAGATCGTCGACGCCGAGAAGCGAGCCAAGACCCGGCTTCGCCAGGCCGACCGCTACGCGTCGGTTCCGGCGTTCACCGAGGACCTGCCGCTGCGCGACGAGCCCGGCGGCGACGTCGACCAGGGTGACGACGAGGACGACGCGCCGGTGTCACGACCACCACGCGCCGCCGAGGCCATGCAGCGGGGCCGCGTCGTACCCCCGGCCCGGGGCCCGGTCCAGCAGAGCAACGCCGCGGGCCGCCAGCAGCCGACGCGTCAGACGCGTTCCAAGCGCGGCAAGAAGTGACCGATGCCCGCGAAGCGCTCGCGCGCCTCGTGATCGATGTGCCGGACTTCCCCGAACCGGGGATCGTCTTCAAGGACATGACCCCGCTGCTGGCCGACCACGACGCCTTCGCGGCCGTGATCACGGCACTCGCCGAGGCCGGCCGGGACGCGTCCGGCGCGGTGCGGGTCGACAAGGTCCTCGGCATGGAGGCCCGGGGGTTCATCCTGGCGGCGCCCGTCGCGCTGGCCCTCGGCACCGGCTTCGTGCCGGTCCGCAAGGCCGGCAAGCTGCCCCGGGCGACCCACGCTGTGTCCTACGCGCTGGAGTACGGCGAGGCCACGCTCGAGTTGCACTGCGACGCGGTCGCGCCCGGCGACCGGGTGCTGCTCGTCGACGACGTCCTCGCGACGGGTGGCACCGTCAACGCCACCCGGCTGCTGGTCGAGCAGTGTGGCGGCACCGCCGTCGGTGTTGCGGTCCTGATGGAGCTGGGCTCCCTGCCCGGCCGCGCGACCATCGGCGATCTCCCGGTGACCTCCCTCATGACGGTCTGACCCCCCGCCCTCACCGGCCTAGACTGACTGGGTGAACGAGGACCGCGCCGCCGCTCCGGCGGTCCAGCCTGCGCCCGAGGAGTCCTCCGGTCCCGCGCCGGATGGGGACTCGGCTCGGGACGCCCCGGCGGCGCCCGCTCCGGCACGCCGGACCAAGCGCCCCGAGCGGTCGGAGCCCCCCACGTCGGCACGCAGCATGCGGGCGCGCCTGGCCCGGATGGGCACCCGCAACCAGACCGGCAACCCGGTCCTCGAGCCGCTGTTCCGTGCCGTGCGCGCCAACCACCCCAAGGCCGACCTGGCGCTCCTCGAGCGTGCCTACCTCATCGCCGAGGAGCAGCACGGCACCCAGATGCGCAAGAGCGGCGACCCGTACATCACCCACCCGCTCGCCGTGACGACGATCCTCGCCGGTATCGGCATGACCGAGCCGACGCTGGTGGCGTCCCTGCTGCACGACACGGTCGAGGACACGCCGTACACGCTCGAGCAGGTGCGCGCCGACTTCGGTGAGGAGGTCGCGCAGCTCGTCGACGGCGTGACCAAGCTGGACAAGGTCAAGTACGGCGACTCCGCGCAGGCCGAGACGATCCGCAAGATGATCGTCGCGATGTCACGCGACATCCGGGTGCTCGTGATCAAGCTGGCCGACCGGCTCCACAACATGCGCACCCTGCGGTACGTGCGCCAGGAGACGCAGGAGCGGGTCGCCCGCGAGACGCTCGACATCTACGCACCGTTGGCCCACCGGCTCGGCATGAACACGATCAAGTGGGAGCTCGAGGATCTCGCCTTCGCGACCCTGCACCCCAAGATCTACGACGAGATCGTGCGGATGGTCGCCGAGCGCGCGCCGTCGCGCGACCAGTTCCTGGCCGAGGTCATCAGCCAGGTCGAGAACGACCTGCGCGAGGCGAAGGTCAAGGCGAAGGTCACCGGACGGCCCAAGCACTACTACTCGATCTACCAGAAGATGATCGTCGGGGAGCGGGAGTTCACCGACATCTACGACCTGGTCGGCATCCGCGTCCTCGTCGAGGAGGACCGCGACTGCTACGCCGTGCTGGGCGTCCTGCACTCGCGCTGGAACCCGGTCCTGGGCCGCTTCAAGGACTACGTCGCGCTGCCGAAGTTCAACATGTACCAGTCGCTGCACACGACCGTCATCGGCCCGCAGGGCAAGCCGGTCGAGCTCCAGATCCGCACCTTCGCGATGCACCGGCGCGCGGAGTACGGCGTGGCCGCGCACTGGAAGTACAAGGAGGACGGCCGGACCGGGGTCGACACCGAGCAGCGCGGCGACATGGACGACATGCTCTGGGTGCGGCAGCTGCTCGACTGGCAGAGCGAGATCGAGGACCCGGGTGAGTTCCTCGAGTCGCTGCGCTTCGAGATCAACCGCTCGGAGACCTACGTCTTCACGCCTCGCGGTGACGTGATCGCGCTGCCGTCCGGGGCCACGCC
>JAOPXC010000146.1 GCA_025965335.1 Nocardioides sp.
CTCGGCAAGGCGCTGCTGCGCGACGTCGCCAACAAGATGTCCGGCCGCCAGGGCCAGCGCGACCTGCGCCAGTCCGGCGCCGCCGGCGAGCGGTCCGGCTCGACCCGCGAGTGGGCGTTCGGCGACACCGAGCCCTGGGACGTCACCCGCACGGTCACCAACGCCGTCGTACGCACCGTGTCCGAGGGCGGGTCCACGGCCGGCGGCGTTCGCCTGCACATTGGCGATGTGGAGGTGCAGGAGACCGAGGCGCGCACCCAGGCCTGCGTGGCGCTGCTCGTCGACACGTCGTTCTCGATGGCGATGGACGGCCGCTGGGTGCCGATGAAGCGCACGGCGCTCGCGTTGCACACGCTGATCAGGTCCCGGTTCCGTGGCGACCACCTGCAGCTGATCGGCTTCAGCCGGCACGCCGAGGTGATGGACATCGAGCACCTGACCGCGCTCGACGCGATGTGGGACAAGGGCACGAACCTTCACCACGCGCTGCTGCTCGCCAACCGGCACTTCCGCAAGCACCCCAACGCCCAGCCGGTGCTGCTGATCGTGACCGACGGCGAGCCGACGTCCCACCTGGAGCCCGACGGCGAGGTGTACTTCAGCTACCCGCCGCACCCGCTGACGGTGGCGTACGCCGTCCGCGAGCTCGACAACTCCCGCCGCCTCGGCGCCCAGACGACGTTCTTCCGCCTCGGTGAGGACCCCGGCCTGGCCCGCTTCATCGACTCCATGGCCAAGCGCGTCGAGGGTCGTGTCGTCGCACCTGAGCTCGACGACCTCGGGGCCGCGGTCGTCGGCTCCTACCTCGGCTCCCGTCGGCCCGACGCGGGCGGTGGCGGCTACGGGGACTGGTTCGGTGGCCGCGGCTTCTGGGTCGGCAACGACTGATCCTCGGCGGCCGTGGTCGCGGGGTCCTGCGCGCTAGACCAGCACCCACGTGGGCCGCCGATCACCACGAAATGACTGGACTCTCCGCGCCTGCCCGTCGACGCTGCACGTTCGCAGTTTCGACAAGAGGGAGATGTGACGGTGCGTTCTCGATGGGCCGGACTGGTGACGTGCGCGCTTGTTGCCACGGGCGTGGTGGCCACTCAGCCGACCGCGGTCGCTGCCGGGAAGCCGGACCTGATCACGTCGTCGGTGTCCGCGCCGGCCCGGGTCCGGCAGGGCGAGCGCCTCGCGATCAAGGCGAACGTCCGCAACGGGGGGACCCTGAAGTCACGCTCCTCCGCCACCGTCTTCTACCTCTCCGCCGACAGGTCGGCCGGGAAGGACCGGAAGCTCGCACCGGTCTGGTCGACTCCCGCTCTTCGCCCCGGCAAGAGTGCCGCCGCGACCACGAAGGTCCCGATCCCGAGGTCGGTCAGGGTCGGGAACTACTACGTCCTCGCCTGTGCCGACGGCCCCCGCAAGGTGTCCGAGAGCAAGGAGAAGAACAACTGCCGGACGGCGACCGGGCCCGTGTCCGTCGAGGCACCCGCGTCCAGCCACGACCTGATCTCGGAGGCCGTGGCGGCCGGCGCCCTGACCGAGGAGCAGGGCCTGACCTACCAGGTCTTCTCGGACTTCGGCGACCCGCGGCTGCCGTCGCGCTTCCGGGGCACGCCCAACGGGCTCGACGAGGGGGCGCTCGTGGAGGTCGCGGAAGGCTGGGCCCAGCTGTCGGCGCCGACCCAGGAAACGCTGCGACCCTTCCTCATCCCGCCGTTCTATCCCGGCAGCCACTGGTCGCCCACGACCGGTGGTCGGCCGGAGCCGCTGGCGGCGGCGACGCCGAGCCTCGACGCCCCCTGGTGCAGCGGAAGCGGGGACGTCAACCCGCTGTACGAGACGTGGGACCACGTCGACACCACTGGCGGCGAGGTCCGGATCTGGTGGCTGAAGAGCAACACGGGTGACGTCACCCTGGCGGCGCACCTGCAGGCCGAGCTCGAGGGCAAGGTCCTGCCCGCGCTGACCGCCCTGATGGGTCGGGGGCCCAAATCCGACGGGGGCGGCCTCTGCGACGGCGGCAGCGACGCCCTCGACATCGCCCTCGTCGACGCCTCGACGGCCATGACGTACGCCGACGGCAGCTGCGGCGCCACGGGCACGTCCGCCCACCTGCTCTTCCCGCGCTCCGCCGCGAAGACCGGCTGGACCGGGCTGGACCCCTACCTCGCCCACGAGGTGATGCACGCGATCCAGTTCGCGATGCCGGTCGCCGGCAGCTGCGCGACGTACTCCTGGCTGCGCGAGCTGACGGCCCAGTGGGTCCAGGACTACGTCACCGACCCGGCGTACGGCATCGGGGTGAGCCCGGACGACACCGAGTTCGTCGCCGCTCCGATCTACCTGAACCACCCCGAGGTCTCCCTCGACACGGTCAACCCGCCCGCCCACCACGACTACGGCGACTACCTGCTCGCCGAGTGGGCGGCCCGCAGGAGCAGCCCAGCGGTCGTCCGCACGATGTGGGACGGCGCCTCCTCGATGGATCCCCTGCACGCCGTCGACGCCGCGCTGCCCGGCGGGTTCGAGGCGACGTGGGACGAGTTCGCCCTGTCGAACTGGAACAACGGCCCGGTGAAGGACTACCGCAACTGGGACGGGCTGACCGCCACGCCGAGGCTGATCGGCCCGGAGGCGATCCCGCCGGACGTACCCCGGAACCCGTCGATCGCGGTCGACCACCTGGCCGCGAGGTACCTGCTGCTCGACATCGACCCGAAGGTGAAGGAGCTGGAGTACACCAACGACCTCGTGGGGGACCCGCACGCCAAGGTGCGCGCGGTCATCGAGTACAGCGACGGCACCCACGCGATCGTGAACCTGTCCGGCCAGTCCAAGACGACCCTCTGCCTGGACGACGGGACCAAGCGGGCCACCTCCGTCGTGCTCATCTACTCGAACGCACACTTGAGCGACCAGAAGACGTTCAACCCGACACTGCTCGGCAAGGTGATCTGCACCTGCACGATCTCCTCGCAGCGGCCCGGGGTGGCCAGGGCCGGCGGCGGCGTCTGCGAGGCCCCGACCAGCCTGACCTACACCTGGAGCGACAACTACGCGAACGAGGACTGGGACGTCACGTCGGGCGGCACCGGAACGCTGCGGCTCAACCTGGTCGAGGACCCGGAGAGCCCCGGAAGCTACGAGAGCGGACCGGGGTCGACGTACTCCGTGAGCGAGCAGAGCCATACCGAGTACGCACCCGCCGAAGGCGGCGGCTGCCCGGAGTCCGGCGACACGACGAACGCCGGGTCGGGGCCGCTCCCCAACGGGAACGCTCTCGGGAACCTCCTCGACGACCCGGACCAGTTCTGGCTCGTCCGGTTCATCGCGTTGCCGACCGTGTTCCACTCGACCGGCGAGACCTGTGCCGGTCCGTCGACGCCGGAGACCTGGGACACGGCGGCGAGTCCGCCCCAGTGCCCGATCCAGGAGGGGTTCGACGGCTTCTACGAGTTCGACCCGGTGAGACCCGGTTCGAAGACCTACACATTCGGGTGCGCGAGCGATCACCAGTACACCGACGGCATGGGCCGCGTGCACCACCTCACCGCGACCGTGTCCGGGACGCTGACATTGCCGTAGTTCGGCCGCCGCCTACGATCGCGCGGTGGAGATCGGGATCAATGTCATCGGCTGGACCGGAACGGTGCTGCTCGTGGGGGCCTACGGAATGCTCACCGCCAACAGGCTGTCGGGGACGGGGGCGCTGTTCCAGCTGATGAACCTCGTCGGTGGGCTGTTCCTGATGCTCAACTCCGCCTACTACGGAGCCTGGCCGTCCGTGGGGCTCAACGTCGTCTGGCTCGCCATCGGCATCGTCGGGCTGCTCCGGGCGAGCTCGGCGGCCGCCGAACCGGTGCCCGGACCTCGTGTGGGCGACTAGGTCGTGGGTCCGGGCGAGGCGGCCCAACGTTTCGTAACAGGCTGGACCCCGCCGAGCTCGCACCGATGCTGCTGCTTCGGTTTCGACGAGACGGGTGCGTCCGCGCAGCAACCCTCGCCAGGCGGACCACCCGGGAGCAGGATGTGGGCATGACCACCATCGACGAGGAGACCAGCCCCCGGGCACGCCTCGCGGAGCCGGACGAGGCGATCTCGCTCGACGAGCTGCGCCTGGCCACGCGCAACCACGGGATGCCGCTGGAGATGCTCGACCTGGACCTCACGCCGCCCGGCCTGCACTACGTGCTGGTGCACTACGACATCCCGCTGCTGGACCCGACGAGCTGGCGCCTGGAGATCGACGGGCACGTGGAGCGTCCCGTCAGCCTGGACCTCGCCGCGCTGCTGGGCCTGCCCACGGTCACCCATCGCGTGACGCTGGAGTGTGCGGGCAACGGCAGGGCCCGTACGACGCCGCGCCCGATCAGCCAACCGTGGCTGGACGAGGCCGTCGGCACCGCCGAGTGGACCGGGGTCGAGCTCGGGCCGCTGCTGGAGCGGGCCGGGGTTCGCGACGGTGCCATCGACGTCGTCTTCACCGGCGCCGACCACGGCGTCGAGCGGGGGGTCGAGCAGGACTACCAGCGCGGCCTGCCCCTCGACCTGGCGGTGTCGGCGCCGCTGTTCCTGGCGCACACGATGAACGGTCAGCCGCTTCCGCCGCAGCACGGCGCCCCGCTGCGCCTGGTGATGCCCGGGTGGTACGGCATGGCCCACGTGAAGTGGCTCGTGCGGATCACCGTGCTCGACCGTCCGTTCGACGGTTTCCAGAACGAGAGCGCCTACCGCATCAAGCAGGACCAGGGCGACCCCGGCGAGCCGGTCACCCGGATCCTGCCCCGTGCGATGGTCCGCCCGCCCGGATTCCCGGACTTCCAGACCCGGACCCGCGTCGTCGAGGCGGGCACCCACCGGCTGACCGGCCGGGCCTGGTCGGGGTTGGCGCCGATCGAGCGGGTGGAGGTCAGCGTCGACGGCGGTGCCACCTGGGCCGACGCCGACCTCGGGCCGGTCCCGGGACCGTACGAGTGGCGAGCCTGGTCCTCGGCCTGGCAGGCCGACGAGCCCGGCCGTTACGAGCTGTCGGTGCGGGCCACCGACGCCGCGGGCAACACCCAGCCCCTCGAACAACGGTGGAACCGTCAGGCGATGGCCAACAACCACGTCCAGCGAGTGCCGGTGGTGGTCCGCCGACGCTAGTCCAGCGCTACCCGTGCAGGATTCGGGCCAGCTCCTCGACGCCGTCGACCAGCCGGGTGCCCGGTCGGGCCCAGGCCGCATTGGCGTCGACGGGATGGACCGGTACGCCGGGTGGCAGGACGCCGGCGGCGACCAGTTCGTCGGTGAGCGTGGTCGCACCCGCGAGGTCGTAGCCGCACGGCGCCGCGATGACGACGTCCGGGCCGGCGGCAGCGACTGCCTCCCAGGTTGTCCGCAGCGACTTCGAGCCGGCCGTTCCCAGCAGCGGCTCGCCGCCCGCGGCCTCGATCATCTCGGGCACCCAGTGGCCGGGCGCGAACGGCGGATCGGTCCACTCGAGCAGCATCACCCGCGGACGGGGCAGGCCGGCCGTGCGCGCCCGGACCGTCGCGAGTCGTTCACGAAGCGAGGCGACGAGGGACGTGGCCCCGGGCAGGTGACCGGTCGCACGGCCCAGCTCCAGGATCGAGTCGAACACCTCGTCCAGCGTGTGCGGGTCGATCGTGAGCACGTCCGCCGTACACCCCAGGTGCGCGAGTGCTTCGTCGACCACCGAGACGTCGACGGCGCAGACGGCGCACAGGTCCTGTGTCACCACGAGGTCCGCGTCCAGATCCGCGAGGGCGTCGGCCGACAGGTGGTAGAGGTCCTCGCCGCGTGCCATGGCCGAGGCCACGAAGGCGTCGATCTCGGCGGGCGTCAGGCCCTCGGGCATCGCCGACGTCGACACGATCGTGCGCGTCCGGGCCTCGGCCGGGAAGTCGCACTCGAAGGTCACGCCGACCACGTCCGGGCCGGCCCCGATCGCGAACAGGATCTCGGTCGTCGAGGGGAGCAGGGAGACGATGCGCACGAGGCTGACACTACGGATCCCGGGTCGTGTGCCTGGGACGGCCCCTGGGGCGTGCTCAGGCACACGACCCGGCCTTTAGGCTCGCGGGCGTGAACGACCCGACGCTGACCGTGCTCGCCCTCCTCGGTCTGGCGGCGCTGGCGGCGGGATTCGTCGACGCCGTGGTCGGAGGTGGCGGGCTCATCCAGCTGCCGGCCATCCTGATCGGACTGCCCGGCGCGACGCCGATCCAGGTGCTCGCCACCAACAAGCTCGCCTCGATCTGCGGTACGACGGTGAGCAGCGCGACGTACTACCGCAGCGTGCGACCCGACCCGCGGACGTTCGGGCCGCTCATGCTGCTGGCCTTCGTCGGGTCGGCGGCGGGCGCCCTCGTTGCCGCCCAGATCCCCAAAGGCGCCTTCGACCCGATCGTGCTGGTCGCGCTCGTCGTCGTCGGTGCCTACGTGCTGTTCCGCCCGGCCGTCGGCGACGCCACGGCCCTCCGGTTCGCCGGCCACCAGCACACCGCGGCGGCGATGCTGACCGGCCTCGCCATCGGCTTCTACGACGGGGCGCTCGGCCCGGGGACCGGCAGCTTCTTCGTGTTCACCCTCGTCGGGCTGCTCGGCTACAACTTCCTCGAGGCATCGGCGAAGGCCCGGCTCGCCAACTGGGCCACCAACGCCGCCGCGCTCTGCGTCTTCATCCCGCACGGCGCCGTGCTCTGGAAGGTGGGGCTGGTGATGGGCGCGTGCAACCTGCTCGGCGGCTACGTCGGGGCGCGCACCGCGGTCCGGCGTGGCACCCGCTTCGTGCGGGTCTTCTTCATCGTGGTCGTGTCCGCGTTCATCGTGCGGATCGGAGGGGAGGTCCTCGGGTGGTGGGGATGACGAGCTACCCGACCATCGCGCGCGACGGGGAGGCGCAGATCGAGGTCAGGCGTTCGCGCTTCCTGTGCACGGTGGGTCGACCACCGCTGACGGGTCGTGTGCCTGGGGACGCTCCATGGGGCGTCCTGAGGCACACGACCAGCCGTAGCCTGACAACATGAGCATCCCCGTGGCTGTCGCCGACCTCGCAGACGCACTGGACGACTTCGGGGCGGGCTACCTGCTCTCCACGTCCGCGGACGGCCGGGTCAAGGCCGTCACCGTCGAGCCGGAGGTCGTCGACGGCGTCCTGGTGATCACAGGTCCCGGGCGCGGGTCGAGCGCAAACATCGCGGCCAACCCGGCGGTCACGCTGCTGTTCCCGCCCCGGGAGCCCCGCGGCTTCACGCTGCTGGTCGACGGCATCGCCGAGGTCACGGGAGAGCAGGCGCGCGTGACTCCCGAGACGGCCGTGCTGCACCGGCCGGCCGCCCATTCCGACGGCCCGCCCGCTCCGGACGGGTGCGGGCACGATTGCCAACCCGTGGGCGGCGGCACCGCGTGACGCCGTACTGGTTGAGCGCGGTCCTCGACTTCCCCCCCGACGACTTCGAGCGAGGCGTCGCGCACTGGGAGGCCGTGACCGGCTACGCCCGCTCCGCGCCCCGCGGCGAGACCGACCAGTTCGCGACGCTCGTCCCGGCCGGCGGTGACGACTTCCTCCGGGTCCAACGGCTCGACGAGGGCCCGAGCCGCATCCACCTGGACGTGCACGTCGACGATCCGGTGGCGGCCGTGGGCGACGTGACCGGCCTGGGGGCGAAGGTCCTCGCCACGCATGAGGGCTACGTTCTGCTGAGCTCGCCCGGTGGCCTCGCTTTCTGCCTGGTCCCGCACCGTCCGTCGATCCGCCCCGTGCCCACCAACTGGCCCGGTGGCTTCACCTCGCTCGTCGACCAGGTGTGCATCGACATTCCCTCGCCGATCCACGACAGCGAGATCGCGTTCTGGCAGGCGCTGACCGGGTGGGAGCTGCGGCGCTCCGCGGAGCGGACCGAGTTCTCCAACCTGCTCCGGCCTCCCGGGATGCCACTGCGGCTGCTGCTGCAGCGGGTCGACGAGAGCGACGGCCGCGTCTCCGCGCACCTCGACCTCTCCACCAGTGACCGCGCCCGCGAGACCGAGCGGCAGGTCGCGCTCGGAGCCGAGCTGGTCGAGCGCTTCGAGCACTGGACGGTCATGCGCGATCCGGTCGGTTCGACGTACTGCATCACCGACCGGAGCCCCGAGACCGGGCTGCTGCCCCGAATCTCGGTGGTCGAGCCCGTCGAGACCCCCTAGCGTGGCGAACATGACCTCCACCGCCTCCGGCATCGAACGCCTCGACCCGCCCCTCGCTGCCGACGAGGCTGCCACCCTGCTGGGCTTCCTCGACTTCCACCGCGACACGCTCCGCATGAAGGTCGACGGCCTGTCCGGCGAGCAGCTGAACACACCGCTCGCCCCCTCGGACATGACGCTCGGCGGGACGATGAAGCACCTGGCCTTCGTCGAGCACTGGTGGTTCGACTGCGTGCTCCTCGGCCATGAGTACGCCGAGCCGTGGGCCTCCATCGACTGGAGGGCCGACGCCGACTGGGACTGGCACAGCGCCGCCGACGACACCCCCGAACAGATTCGCGCCCTCTTCGACGACGAGGTCGCGAAGTCCGACGCGATCACCAAGGGCCTGAGCCTCGAGCAGCGCTCGGAGCGGCCGGACCGGCGTACCGGCGAGAAGTTCAGCCTGCGCTGGATCGTCGTCCACATGATCGAGGAGTACGCCCGGCACAACGGCCACGCGGACCTGATCCGCGAATCCATCGACGGCGTCACCGGCGAGTGAGGATCCGCCCGGCCACCGACGACTGGCCGCGGATCTGGCCGATCTTCGACGCGGCCATCCGATCTGGGGAGACCTACGCCTTCCCGATGGACCTCACCGTCGAGACCGCAAGGCCCTGGTGGATGGAGGGTCCGCCGGGCCTCACCGTCGTGGTCGAGGAGGCCGACGAGATCTTCGGCACGGCCAAGATGGGACCCAACCGTCCGGGCCACGGGGACCACATCCTTCATGGTCGCTCCGGAGACGCGCGGCCGCGGAGTGGGCCGCGCGCTGGGCGAGTACGTCGTGCAGTGGCACCGCGAGCAGGGCTATCGAGGCATCCAGTTCAACGCGGTCGTGGAGACCAACACCGCGGCGGTGGGCCTGTGGCAATCGCTGGGGTTCGAGATCGTCGGCACCGTGCCGGGCGCGTTTCGTTCACCCGCGCACGGCCTGGTCGGCCTGCACGCGATGTTCCTGCCACTCGCCTGAAGCCGGGCGCCGGCAGCGGGTTCAGCTGTCCTTGGTCTCGTGGAGGCAGAGGATGTTGCCGTCCGGGTCCAGGAACCAGGCCGCCTTCATGTCGCCGGCATCGAGGATGTGGTCGACGGTCGTGAAGCCCGGCTGGTCATAGTTCTCGAACGTCACGCCGCGCGCCTCGAGCCGAGCGATCTCGGCGGCAATGTCGTCCACCTTGAAGCTCACCGCGGTGTTGGCGGACTGTTGTCCGGCGGGCAGCTGGCGCAGCACCAACTCCGACCCACCCCTCAGCCCGTACATCATGCTGCCCTCGTTGTCCTTCCCGTCGTACGGCAGCTCGAGCCGCTCGCCGTAGAACTCCTGTGCTCGTCCCGTGTCGGTGATGGGGAGCATCACCGCGACCGTGCTGTCTGCAAGGCTCATCTGGGCACCTCCTATGGATCCGCCCAGATTGCTCCCATCCCGGTCCACCGCACAAGGACGCCG
>JAOPXC010000157.1 GCA_025965335.1 Nocardioides sp.
CGACAACGACGTGTTCGCCCGCCTGGCCGCGGACGAGCGTCTCGGCCTCACCGCCGAACAGCTCGACTCCCTGGTGGCCGAGCCGATCAGCTTCACCGGCGCGGCCGTCGACCAGGTCGAGGCGGTCGTGCGTCGCGTGGCCGAGGTGATGGCTCGCTACCCCGAGGCCGCGGCCTACTCGCCGGCCGCGATCCTCTAGACGTCTCCTGGTTCAACCCCGCCCACGGGCGACCCCAGGTCGCCAGTGCTGCACTCGGCCTGGGTGCGGCCCACGTCGCTGCCGGAGAGCACGGCCGCGGCGACTGCTCGTCGCGGGCCTGGTCGAGCCTGCCGCGTCGGCCGCGTCGGCCGCGCTGCGAGTCATCATGGAGACGTGACGAAGTCGCTGGACGTGAGCGTGCACGGCTGGGTGCAGGGCGTCGCCTTCCGTTACTACACCGGGCGGGAGGCGCGCCGCCTCGACGTGAGCGGCTGGGTGCGCAACGAGCCCGACGGATCGGTCGCGGCCCACTTCGAGGGCAGGCCCGCGGACGTGGACGCGCTGGTGGACTGGTGCCGCACCGGACCGTCGTCCGCCCGGGTCGAGCGGGTCGAGACCCGCGAGGCGGCCGCGACGGGTGCCACCTCGTTCGAGGTCCGCAGCTGACCGGTGGGCCCGGTCGGATCAGGCCCGGGCGTGCCCGCCCCAGTTGGCGAGCTTGGACGCGACCGTGTGCAGGTCCTCGCGCCAGATGTCCTCCGGCCCGGGCGGCAGGATCTCGTCCCATTCCACGGCGTAGGAGCCGAGGATCGTGGCCAGCCCCTCGGTCCGGGCGAAGAACCAGAGATGGAAGTGCGAGCCGCCATCTCCCCAGCGGCTCATGTGCACACGCCCGATGTGCGGCAGGCTGCCGATGATCCGGGTCAGCCGCGTCGAGATCCGGCCAAGCTGCGAGGCCAGGTCGTCGTCGAGGTCGGGGAAGTCGAGGTGCTCGCGCGTGTGCAGCACGACGACGAGCGGCAGGCCGGAGGGCTGGCCATCGTGCGTCAACACCCAGTAGTCGTCCTCCCAGACGATCCGGTCCGGGTCGAACCCGGCGCACGTCCCGCACGGCTTCGCGGGATCCTCACCCTGGCGTGTCGGCTCGACCGCCGGAGCGGGCAGCGCGCGCGGCGCCACCGCCCCGTCGACGCAGACCCAGGGAAAGACGTCCCACTCCCCGAGCTCCGGCATCGGCAGGTGGCCGCTCTCTCCGACGGCGGCGACGACCCGGGCATGGACCTCTTCGGCGGACTCAGGCATGGCGTCAGCCTGCCACGGCCTTGCCCGACCGGATGACTCGCCTCTGAGGGCAGGGCGACCATCGAGGCGCCTGGACGGCCGGATCGGGTTTCAGCCGCGGCTGAGCGGGCAGGGACCTGCCATGACCGTCTCGGGAAACCCCACGTCCACCATCCACCCACGGCCGCGCACCTTCGTGGCCGGCCTCGTCGCCGGCGTCGCGCTGCTGCTCGGTCTGGCAGGTCCGGCCATCGCGGTCACCCAGGCCAGCGCCGAGTCCCAGTTCCGCGCCGCCGGGATCGCCTGGACCTCGTCGGGTGGCTGCACGAACCGGAACGTCGCCACGTGCACGTCGTTCGACGGAATCCGGCAGGCGACGATCGACGGCGGGATCACGCTGCGCCGCGCGAGCGGCTGCGCCCTCACCATCACCGGCGGCACGGAGACCGGCCACGCGGGCGGCACCTACAGCCACTGGGCCGGCTACAAGCTCGACTTCTCGCGCACCACCTGCCTGACCTCGTGGGTCCACGGCACCTACACGTACATCGGGCTGCGCGGCGACGGCGCCCCCCAGTACCGCGCGGCATCCGGGAACATCTACGCCGACGAGGGCAACCA
This sequence comes from Nocardioides sp., assembly GCA_025965335.1. Taxonomy (GTDB): domain Bacteria; phylum Actinomycetota; class Actinomycetes; order Propionibacteriales; family Nocardioidaceae; genus Nocardioides. The sequence continues at coordinate 1,883 of JAOPXC010000157.1, forward strand.
CTGGGACGTCACCTACTACACCTGCGGGTGCTGAGCCGCCGCCGACCAGGGCGGGAGGCTGGCCCTACGCTTGGCCCGTGGCCAACCTGAACATCCCGGACGCCCCCGTCATCGACGGGGCGACCCACCTGCACTCCGGCAAGGTCCGGGACCTCTACGAGATCCCCGCCGGCGACCTGCTGATGGTCGCGAGCGACCGGATCTCGGCCTTCGACTTCGTCCTGGACACGAGCATCCCCGACAAGGGGGAGATCCTGACCCGGATGTCGCTGTGGTGGTTCGGGCGGCTCGACGACCTGGTTCCGAACCACGTCATCTCGACCGACGTCCCGGACAGCGTCCGCGGCCGTGCGGTCATCTGCGAGCGACTGACGATGTTCCCGGTCGAGTGCGTCGCCCGCGGTTACCTCACCGGGTCCGGGCTCCTCGACTACCGCGCCAGCGGCGAGGTGTGCGGCATCGCCCTCCCGGCGGGGCTGGAGGACGGCAGCCGACTCCCGCAGCCGGTCTTCACCCCGGCGGCCAAGGCCGCGCTCGGCGACCACGACGAGAACGTGTCGTACGACGACGTGGTGCGCGAGGTGGGGGCGGACAGCGCGGCCGAGCTCCGCGACCTGACGATGCGGGTCTACGCCCGGGCCGAGCAGATCGCCCGGGAGCGCGGGATCATCCTGGCCGACACGAAGCTCGAGTTCGGTGCGCGCGCCGACGGCACGACGGTGCTCGCCGACGAGGTGCTGACCCCGGACTCGTCCCGCTTCTGGCCGGCCGCCGACTGGCAGTCCGGTCGGGCGCAGGCGTCGTACGACAAGCAGATCGTGCGCAACTGGCTGCTCTCGCCGGAGTCCGGCTGGGACCGCTCCACCGGCACGCCGCCACCGCCCCTGCCGGACGAGATCGTCGACCGGACCCGGGCCCGCTACGTCGAGGCCTACGAGCTGCTGACCGGCGAGAGCTTCTGAAGGATGCGCGTCGGTGTCTCTCCCGAGGTCGCGTTCGACTACCTCGTGGAGCCGCGCAACCGACGCGCGTGGCAGTCCAGCCTGGCCGGCGTGGAGCAGGTCACCGGCGAACCCCGGGTGGGACAGCGCTGGGTCGACGTCACGCGGGCCGGTCCCCGGCCGGCGATGGAGACGACCGAGCTCGACCGGCCACGCCGCTGGTCGGAGCGGGGCACCTGGCGCGGGGTGGAGGCCGTGCTCACGCTGGAGTTCTCCACCACACCTGCCGGGTGCGAGATCGGCTACTCCGTGCTGGTGCGGGGTCGTGGCGTTCTGGCACCCGCAGCCTGGGTTCTCGGCAAACTCGCGCCGGTCGCGGTCCGCAGCGACCTGACGCGGGCGGCGCGGATTCTCGAGGCGGGCACGGGCCGGGGAGCGGGTGACCACGGTGGCCGCCGGCAGTAGGTTGACCCCACCCACCCCCACGCGATGGAGGCCACAACGTGTACAACCTCGCGAGCCTGCTCGAGGACAGCGCCGAGCGCTACCCCGACCGCGACGCCATCGTCTTCGGGGACACGCGGCTCAGCTATGCGCGCGTCAACGCTGCCGCCAACCAGGTCGCGAACCTCCTGGTCGAGCGCGGGACCCAGCGGGGCGACAAGGTCGCGCTGAGTTGCCCCAACCTGCCCTACTTCACGATCGTCTACTTCGGGATCCTCAAGGCCGGCGGCACCGTCGTCCCGCTCAACGTGCTGCTGAAGGGACGCGAGGTGGCCTACCACCTCGGTGACTCGGAGGCGAAGGCCTACTTCTGCTTCCAGGGCACCCCCGAGCTGCCGATCGGCCAGGAGGGGTACGCCGGTTTCCAGCAGGCCGACGGCTGCCGGCACTTCTTCCTGATCACCGCGGACCCGACGGCCGAGTCCCCGATCGAGGGGACCGAGAGCCTGGGCCGGGCCACCGCCGAGCAGCCGCCGACGTTCGAGACGGTCGCGACCGACGAGGACGACACCGCGGTCATCCTGTACACCTCGGGCACGACCGGCCAGCCCAAGGGCGCAGAGCTCCGGCACCGCAACATGCGCGACAACGCCCTGGCCGGGGCGGAGCTCTTCGGCGCGTCCGCCGATCGCCCGGACACCTATCTCTGCGTGCTGCCGCTGTTCCACTCGTTCGGCCAGACCGTCATCCAGAACGGCGCCTTCGCGTTCGGCGGCACCGTCGTGATGCTGCCGCGGTTCGAGGCGGCACCGGCTCTCGCACTGATGGCCAGGGAGCACGTCACGTTCTTCGCCGGCGTCCCCACGATGTACTGGGGCCTGCTCGGCGCCCTCGACGACACCGTCGACGTCAAGGCCCTGGCCGCCAACCTGCGGGTGGCGGCCGCCGGTGGCGCGGCGCTGCCCGTCGAGGTGCACAAGGACTTCGAGAGGAAGTTCGGCGTCACGATCCTCGAGGGCTACGGGCTGTCCGAGACCTCGCCGGTCGCCAGCTTCTCGCAGTACGGCGAGCCGGTGCGGGTCGGTTCGATCGGCCTGCCGATCCCCGGGGTCGAGATGAAGCTCATCGACGAGAGCTGGAACGTGATCGAGGACGGCCCCGACCAGATCGGCGAGATCGCCATCAAGGGCCACAACATCATGAAGGGCTACTACAACAGGCCAGATGCGACCGACGAGGCGATCCGGGACGGCTGGTTCCGCTCCGGTGACCTGGGTCGCCGCGACGAGGACGGCTGGTACTACATCGTCGATCGGTCCAAGGACATGATCATCCGCGGGGGCTACAACGTGTACCCCCGCGAGATCGAGGAGGTCCTGTTGACCCATCCCGGCGTGTCGCTGGCCGCCGTGATCGGCGTCCCCCACGAGAGCCACGGCGAGGAGATCAAGGCGGTGGTCATCCTGAACGACGGGGCCACGGTCACCGAGGAGGAGCTGGTCGCGTGGGGCAAGCAGCAGATGGCCAGCTACAAGTACCCGCGCATCGTGGAGCTCGTCGACTCGCTCCCCATGACCGCCACCGGCAAGATCCTCAAGCGCGAGCTGTCCTGATGGGTCGGACCCTGGGCCTCGCGCTGGCCGGCGTGATGATCCTCGTAGGCGCGGTGTGGATCTTCCAGGGCCTGGGTTACCTGGAGGGCAGCTCGATGACGGACGAGCGGATCTGGGCGGTCATCGGATCGATCCTCGTCGTCCTCGGGATCGGGAGCGGCGTGGTCACAGTCCGCCGCTCCGGTCCGGACCGACCCGAGACTCGTTGAGTCGAGCGGGTCAGCCTGCTGTCTGCTCAGGCGAAGGGGTTCGGCAGCGCCCCCGGCAGGCCGGCGAGGAGCTCCCTGGCCTGGGCTGCGCTCTTGTGCTCGACAAGCACCTCGTAGCGGGTCGCCACGACCTGGGTCACCGACGAGAAGTCGCGCTGCCCGCGGGTGGCGGCGTAGCCGACAAGGGCCCAGATGACACCCCAGGCGGCGCCGATGACCAGCGTCGCGAGGAAGATGCCGAGGACGTTGCGGTCGGTGAAGAACGTGAAGATCAGGCCGATGAACGCGCCGAGCCACAACCCGGACAGCAGGCCGCCCAACGCGACCTTGCCGTTGGTCAGGCGCCCGGTGATCCGCTCGATGCGCTTCAGGTCGGTGCCGACGATCATCAGCTGCTCGACCGGGAACTTGTTGTCGGAGAGGTAGTCGACCGTCTTCTGTGCGGCCGCGTAGTCGTCGTACACCGCCAGCGACTGCGGAAAGTCCAGCTTCAGCGGCGAGGACACGGGGCGTCCGGGCATTCCAGGCATGCTCATGGGGTCCAGTCTGCCCTGTAACGCGGACACCGCGTTACAGCCGGAAATGTTTCCGCCCCTAGAATGAGCCCGGCAGCCACCCCCGCAACCAGGAGCCGTCCGTGCCCCGAGTCGTCGTCGACGTCATGCCCAAGCCCGAGATCCTCGACCCGCAGGGCAAGGCGGTCCTCGGGGCGCTGCCCAGACTCGGATTCACCGGCGTCACCGACGTGCGGCAGGGCAAGCGCTTCGAGCTCGAGCTGGCCGGGGAGATCACCGACGAGACCCTGGAGCAGGTGCGCTTGATGGCGGAGACGCTGCTCTCCAATCCCGTGATCGAGGACTTCGTCGTCCACCTGCCCGAGACCGAACCGAGCCAGGTGTCCGCCCGGTGAAGGTGGGGGTCGTCACCTTCCCCGGCTCGCTCGACGACGTCGACGCCCAGCGGGCGGTGCGCATCGGCGGCAACGAGGCCGTCGCCCTGTGGCACGGCGACCACGACCTCGGGGGGGTCGACGCGGTTGTCCTTCCCGGCGGCTTCTCGTACGGCGACTACCTCCGCTGCGGGGCCATCTCCCGCTTCTCGCCGGTGATGACCGAGGTGATCGCGGCGGCCCACCGGGGGATGCCGGTGCTGGGCATCTGCAACGGCTTCCAGATCCTCTGCGAGTCCCACCTGCTGCCGGGCGCGCTGATCCGCAACGACCATCGCAAGTTCGTGTGCCGTGACCAGCGCCTGCGGATTGAGCACACCCGCACGCCCTGGACGTCGTCGTACGACGAGGGGGCCGAGGTGACCCTGGTCCTGAAGAACGGCGAGGGCGGCTTCGTCGCCGACGAGGACACCCTCGACCGGCTCGAGGGGGAGGGCCAGGTTCTCGCGCGTTATCTCGACGTCAACCCCAACGGCTCGCTGCGCGACATCGCCGGCATCGCCAACGAGCGCGGCAACGTCGTCGGGCTGATGCCGCACCCCGAGCACGCCGTCGAGGACCTCACCGGTGCCGGCACCGACGGACTCGGCTTCTTCACCTCGCTGACCGCCGCCGTCTTCTCGTGAGCTCACCACGGTCGCTGTTCCGCGGCGTCGCGATCGCCGAGGCCGTCACCTGGGGCCTGCTGCTGACCGGCATGTTCCTCAAGTACGTCACGCACACGACCGAGCTCGGCGTGCGGGTGTTCGGCATGGTGCACGGGGTCGTGTTCATCGCCTTCTGCCTCAGCGCCGTGCTGGTCGCGGTCGACCAGCGGTGGTCTCGCGGCCGGACGCTGCTGGCGCTGCTGTCCTCGGTGCCGCCCTTCGCGACGCTTGCCTTCGAGGCGTACGTCGAACGGCGCAACGCCACGGGTCCGGCCTGGCGGCTGACCACCGAGGAGCCCCGTGGCCGGGTCGAGAGCACCACGGCCTGGCTGCTGCGCAACCCGGTGCAAGGTGCCGTCGCCGGGCTGGTCGCGGTCGCGGCGCTGACCGGCCTCGCGCTGCTGGTCGGTCCGCTGGCCGGCTGAGCCCTCGCGGCCGGCCCCGGTCCGGGTCGCTCAGCTCACGCGGGTCAGCGAAGGCCCCTGTTGAGGGCCGCCCACGTCTGCGGTGCCGCGATGCCGGAGACCTCGACGCCGGTGGCGGCCTGCCAGGCCCGCAGCGCGGCTTCGGTGCGCGTCTCGAACACGCCCCGTGTGTCCACCCGGGCCGTGGGGTCGGCCGCCTTCAGCGCCCGCTGCAGGCGTCGTACGGCGGGGCCGGCCGAACCGCGCTTGAGCACCGGTTGCTCGCCCGCGACCAGCAGCGACATCCAGTGCCGGACCGACCAGTTGTCCTTGGCGGCGAAGCCGGCCTGGTTCTGCCAGGCACGGGCGGCCGCGATCGTCCTGCGGGAGTACTTGCCGCTGATCGTCCCGGCGTACAGGCCATGCTCCTTGAGCAGGCACTGCAGGGCCTTGACCTTCGCCACCGGCGGGGCGGAGTCACCGTCGGCCGGGCGCAGCGTCTGGTAGGTGGAGAAGGACACTCTGGTGCCGCCGCAGTGCGACTCTGGCTCGGCGACGGAACCGCGGCCGACGTCGAGGAAGTTGCGGTCGATGTTGATGCTGACGTCGCCCCAGGTCTCGTCGTGGCCGCCCTGGAACTGCTTGATGCGGGCGTGCGGCCGCCAGCCGTCCTCGCGGATGTACGACGTGGACGTGTTGGCCCTGCCGTCCCAGCGGGCGATCCAGATCTGGTCGGGGAGCGTGAACGCCCCGGGGCGGTTCACGCGGGCGCTGTCGAGCGCCAGGATGCCGGAGCCGGCGCTCGAGTAGACGCCCGAGACGTACTGGAGCTCATGGAGCTTGTAGGTCCAGGCGCTGAGGAAGGCCAGCGCGGACTCGCGGCAGTTCTCGTTGCTGTTGTCGTAGCCCTCGAGGTCGTACCAGAGGGTGCTGCCCGCGACGATGCCCAGGCTCCTGGCGGCCTCGACGGCCTTGGTGGCCTCGGCCTTGCCCTGCTGGCGGGCCAGGCTGTACCTGGCCTGGGTGCCGGGCTTGGGGTTGATCTTCACGTCGTCGCCGTAGCGCGGGAAGCGGGGCTGGCACGAGGCCTGCGGGCCGAGCGTGATCGGCAGGATCCGCCAACCCTTGCGGAGCTGGGTGCTGACCCACTTCGCATCCAGGTTGGGCTGGTTGCGGCAGGCCCGCGAGTCCCCGGACATGTAGACGCCCACCGCGAGGAACGGGGAGTGGTTCAGCCAGCGGTTCATCTTCCACTGCTCGGGCGCCAGGCACTGGTCGAAGCCGAAGCCGGTGAAGTCGCCCGGCGTGGCGACGTTGGCCGCCCGCGGGGCCGGGTGGTGTGCCGATGACGACGTCCCCCCCGCCCGTGCGGGGTCGATCGTCGCGCCGAGTGCGCCGACCACGAGGAGGCCGCTCAGCACGGTCGCGAGGGCCAACCGGAGGCGCCGCGCAGTCGCGCGTTGCGGTGCCTCGAGCTGGGGACGGAACGCTGGGGGGGACATGGCGGAACTCCCGGGGAAGTAGGACGGATTCCGATCGGTCCCCGTCTGGGCCGAGTCACCATAACCTCAGCAGTCACACGGGTAACAGGACTTCGTTTGAACTACAGATCTGTAATTCTCGATCGCCTGCGATCGGTAGACCCGGCCCGCCCGCGTGACTAGTCAGGTCGGTGCCGCCGGGGGCCCCGGAAATGGCCGTTCTTCCGATGCCGGCCTCCCGGCCGGGGAGCCACATTGGACGAGTACGGCGTGCGGCGCGCCCCGTGGAGGGAGTGGGGCGCGTCGTACGCCGCGATCCGCACCCGACCGGGTGACGTGTCCCCGCCCGGGTGCGAACCACAGCTTCCCGCGGGTGGACGCGCTCCTCCGCTTCCGGGGACTGGGCGCTGAGGGGGAGCAGACCTGCCCGGCGTTTCCAGGGTGGGTCCAGACCCTGCTGGCGATCGTGGGCTGCCCGATCGCCGCCGGTGTGCTCACCCGGCTGTCCCGATGTCTCTTCCCGCGGGTGCCGAACCTGGATCTCTCGAGCCTCGACCCCGAGGACTGGCCGGAGCCGTGGGTCAGGCCGCCTCCGCCAGCTCCACCGACTCCGCTGTTGCCGGTGCCCGGCCCGGGCGCAGGCTGACGTACGCCGCCGCGAACGCGAGCACCGCCATGGTCGCGGAGGTGAGGAACGCCGCCCGGGCTCCGGGCACGAAGGCGCCGGGGACGGCGCCGGCCGCGTAGACCGACACGATCACGGCGAGGCCGATCGCGCCGCCGAGCTGCTGGGTGGTC
>JAOPXC010000267.1 GCA_025965335.1 Nocardioides sp.
ACCAGGGCGCCGAGGTCGAGCGTGTAGATCTGCTTGTCCTTGAGCGTCTCCGGCACGTTGCCCTTGACGATGTCCTGGGCCAGGCCCTCGACGATCGTCGTCTTGCCGACACCGGGCTCGCCGATGAGGACCGGGTTGTTCTTCGTACGGCGGGACAGGATCTGCATGACCCGCTCGATCTCCTGCTCACGACCGATGACCGGGTCGAGCTTGCCCTCGCGGGCGTCCTGGGTCAGGTTCCGGCCGAACTGGTCGAGGACCAGCGAGGAGGACGGGGCATCACCGGAGCCGCTCTGCGCTGCCGCGGCGGACGAGGACTCCTTGCCCTGGAAGCCGGACAACAGCTGAATGACCTGCTGGCGTACCCGGTTGAGGTCGGCGCCCAGCTTCTGCAGCACCTGGGCGGCGACGCCCTCCCCCTCTCGGATCAGGCCGAGCAGGATGTGCTCGGTGCCGATGTAGGAGTGGCCGAGCTGCAGCGCCTCGCGCAGGGACAGCTCGAGCACCTTCTTGGCGCGCGGGGTGAACGGGATGTGCCCGCTCGGGGCCTGCTGGCCCTGGCCGATGATCTCCTCGACCTGCGCGCGTACGGCCTCGAGCGAGATGTCGAGGCTCTCGAGGGCCTTGGCGGCGACGCCTTCGCCCTCGTGGATAAGTCCGAGCAGGATGTGCTCGGTGCCGATGTAGTTGTGGGAGAGCATGCGGGCCTCTTCCTGGGCCAGCACGACAACTCGTCGGGCTCGGTCTGTGAACCGCTCAAACATGCGCATCGCTCCTCAAAAGACTGCGGGGGCCGCCCACACCGTCGTTCGGGTGTGACGGGACATGAGGACTAACCCCACTCACAGCGTAGTCGTTCCCTGTTGATGTCCCAGAGTGATCCGCTGAGAGCGAACAGCCCCGCCGGGGGGCGCAGCCCGACCCCCAAATGCCCTGAGCAGGCGCAGTGGTCCGGACTCCCCCGGAGAACTGCGCCGACTCGGCGGCTTGACGCAGGAAACCTGCGCCGACTCGGCGGTCAGTGCGCGGCGTCGAACGCCTCTCGGACCTCGGCGGACACGCGACCCCGGTCGGGAACGGTGAGCCCGTTGGAGCGGGCCCAGTCGCGGATCTCCCGGGCACTGGTGCCGCTGGTGGCGACCGGCGACGGCTTCCGGCCGCGACGCGGGGCGTTGCCGACCTTGCGGCCGTGACCGACGTACGCGGAGAGCGCGTCGCGCAGGGCGGCAGCGTGCTTCTTGTTCAGGTCGATTTCGTACGTCGTGCCGTCCAGGCCGAAGGTGACCGTCTCGACCGCCTCGCTCCCATCGAGATCGTCCTCAAGCACGATGTGAATCTTCTGCGCCATGAATCCTCGCTTACGCTGATGTGAAGGGATACGCGGAGAATTCCGGATATCTCTTCGATCATGCCACGCGAATTCGCAACAATCCAACCCACACGGAAACCTTGCCGATTTCCTGCAACTGCGATCAGGAGTTGCGGCGGAACACCAATTCGAGTCCTTGCAGGGTGAGCCACGGCGAATGGTCCGTGAAACACCGACATTCCTCCAGGACCAGCGGCGCCAGGTAACCCGTGGCGATGACGTTCACGTCCCCCGGGTCCGCGCCGAGCTCGGCGATCATCCGGTCGACAATTCCCTCGACCTGGCTCGCGACGCCGAAAACCATTCCCGATTGCAGCGCCTCCACGGTGTTCTTGGCAATGACCGACCGCGGTCGCAGCAATTCCACCTTGCGCAACTGGGCGCCTCGTCGCCCGAGCGCCTCGAGCGAGATCTCTATTCCGGGCGCAATCGCCCCGCCGACGTACTCGCCGCTCGCACTGATCACGTCGAACGTGGTGGCGGTGCCGCCGAAATCGACCACGATTGCGGGCCCGCCGTAAGCCGTCGCGGCCGCCAGCGCATTGATGATCCGGTCCGACCCGACCTCGCGCGGGTTGTCCATCAGCACCGGGACCCCGGTGCGGACGCCCGGTTCGACCACGACGCTCGGCACGCCCTCGAAGTGCCGGCCCAGCATGTCCCGCCACTCGTGCAGCACCGCCGGCACCGTGGAGCAGACGGCGATGCCGTCGACGTCGTCGATCGCGCGTCCCAGCAGGCCTCGAAGCAGCACGCTCCACTCGTCGGACGTGCGCCGCTCGTCGGTCGCGATCCGCCAGTCGGCGGCGACCTCGCCGTCCTGGATGATCCCGAGGACGGTATGGCTGTTGCCGATGTCGGCGGCGAGGAGCGGCGGCACGGTGTCAACCGTCCTGCAGGTCCATGCCGATGTCGAACACCTGCACCGAGTGGGTGAGTGCGCCGACGGAGATGAAGTCGACCCCGGTCTTGGCCACCTCGCGGGCCCGGTCGAAGGTCAACCCGCCCGACGCCTCGAGTGTCGCCCGGCCAGCGGTGATCCGGACCGCCTCGGCCATGGTCGGGCAGTCCATGTTGTCGAGCAGGATCTGGGTGCAGCCGGCCCCCAGGAGCTCGCGGAGCTGGGCGAGGTCGGTGACCTCGACCTCGACCGGGAGGTCGGGGTAGGCAGCCCGCACCAGCTCGTAGGCCGGCACCACGCCGCCGGCCGCGACCACGTGGTTGTCCTTGACCAACGCCATGTCGGAGAGGCTGAACCGGTGGTTGACGCCACCGCCGCAGCGGACGGCGTACTTCTGGAGCGCGCGGTAGGTCGGCAGCGTCTTGCGGGTGTCGAGCACCCGCGCCCCGGTGCCCGCCAGGGCATCGACCCAGGCCGCCGTCGCGGTCGCGACGCCGGACAGGTGGCTGGCGAAGTTGAGGGCGGTGCGTTCGGCGGTGAGCAGGCCGCGGGTCGGACCGCTGACCCGCATCACGACGTCGCCGGCCCGGACGCGGGTCCCGTCGGGCAGCCGGCCGGTGACCGTCACCGTGTCGCCCATGAGGTGGTGGAAGACCATGGCGGCGACGGTCAGCCCGGCGACGACCCCCGGCTCGCGGGCCGCGAAGTCCGCCACGCCCCGGGCGTCCTCCGGGATGGTGGCCGCGCTGGTGACATCGTCTCCGGGCAGATCCTCGTCGACGGCGAGCACGATCGCGTCGTACACCGCCCGGGCGTCGAGCCCGGCGGCGGCCACCTCCGCCAGCAGCGCGGACGGCAGTTCGTCGTACGCCGTCCGCTCGTTCGCAACGCCCGTTTCGCTCATGCCATGCCGTCCGAGGCTTGGCTCGACACGAACGCCATGGTGGCGACGCCGTCGGTCATCACCACGTCGAAGTGCCCCGCCCAGTGGGCGTCGTCGCGCTCCGGGAAGTCCTCGCGCCAGTGCGAACCGCGGGTCTCCTCACGCAACGCCGCGGCGTCGGCCAGGGCGGCGCTGATCGTGACCAGGTTGGTCGTCTCCCACGACTCCTGGTCGACGAGCGCGGCCGGGACCCCGGCGAGCTTGTCGAGCAGCAGCCCGGCGTCGCTGAGACCGACGGCGCTGCGCAGCACCCCCGCCCGCGACGTCATGACTTCCTGCAGCTCCCGCCGCACCGACCCGGAGACGAGCCCCGCGGTGCGTCGGTCGACGGCGACGGGCTCGGACCAGGGGCGCAGTTCCCCGGGCAGCACCGACGCGATCCGTCGCGAGAAGACGAGGCCCTCGAGCAGCGAGTTCGACGCGAGCCGGTTGGCGCCGTGCACCCCCGAGCAGGCAACCTCGCCGGTCGCATAGAGACCGGGGACGTCCGAGCGTCCCCACAGGTCGGTACGCACGCCGCCGCTGGCGTAGTGACACGCGGGAGCGACGGGGATCAGGTCGGTGACCGGGTCGACACCGTGCGAGCGGGTCGTCGCGAGGATCGTCGGGAACCGTCGCTCCCAGAATCTCGACACGCTCGCTTCGCTCGCTGCTCGATCACCGTAGGGAACGCTCGCGGGGAGACCGAGGTGGCGGGCGTCGAGCCACATGTGCGGGTGGCCGGTCTCGTTCATCCGGCGGGTGATCGCCTTCGCCACGACGTCGCGCGGGGCCAGGTCGGCGAGCTCGTGGACGCCCCGCATGAAGCGGTTGCCCTCGAAGTCGACGAGGAAGGCGCCCTCGCCGCGCACGGCCTCCGAGATCAGCGGCTGCTGGCCCCGCGAGTCGGGGCCGAGGTACATGACCGTGGGATGGAACTGCACGAACTCCAGGTCGCGCAGGGTCGCGCCCGCACGCAGGGCAACCGCCATGCCATCCCCGGTCGAGACGGCCGGATTGGTGGTCTGGGAGAAGACCTGGCCGAGTCCGCCGCTGGCGAGCACCACCGCTCGACAGTGCACGGCACCCACGCCGTCACGCTGGCCCTCGCCCATCACGTGCAGGGTCAGTCCGGCCACCGCGCCGGCTTCGTCGAGCAGCAGGTCCACGGCCAGGGCGTGCTGGATCACCTCGATCTCGGGCGCCTGCTCGATCGCGGCGATGAGTGCCCGCTGGATCTCGGCACCGGTGGCGTCACCTCCGGCGTGGGCGATCCGGTCGCGGTGGTGGCCACCCTCACGGGTCAGCGACAGCTCTCCGTCGGAGCTGTGGTCGAACTTCGTGCCGAGCGCGATCAGCTCGCGAACCGCTTCGGGTCCCTCGTTGACGAGGACGCGCACGGCCTCGAGGTCACAGGCACCGGCGCCCGCCACCAGGGTGTCGATCTCGTGCTCGTCAGGGGTGTCGCCGGGGCCGAGCGCAGCGGCGATGCCGCCCTGGGCCCACTGGGTCGAGCCGGCCGCGAGGACGTCCTTGGTGACGACCAGGATCTTGTCCACCTGGCCGCGCAGACGAAGGGCCGCGGTGAGCCCCGCGATCCCGGACCCGATGACGACGACGTCCGAACGAGTGGTCCAGCCGGGGCCGGGTGCCGTCAGGCGCCCCGGGACCCGGAGTGCGGGTGCATCGACCGCTCGGTTCGTCACTCGGTTGAGGTTAGTGGTCGTGACTGGCGGTCGGCGGTGGCGTCACCGCGGACGAGACCCGCGCCGTCGAAGGTCTCCGCCGGGTCGAAGCCCGTGGCCAGGATCTTGTTGTCGGCGTCGACGAAAACCACGTGTGGCTGGAAGGCCCTGGCCTCGGCGGTCTCCATCTGGCCGTAGCCGATCAGGATCACGATGTCGCCGGGGTGCACCAGCCGGGCGGCGGCTCCGTTGATGCCGAGTACGCCGCTGCCACGCTCGCCCGCGATCGTGTAGGTCTCGAGGCGGGCGCCGTTGGTGACGTCGACGATGTGGACCAGCTCGCCCGCGAGCAGGTCGGCCGCGTCGAGCAGGTCCTCGTCGACCGTCACCGAGCCGACGTAGTGCAGGTCGGCCTGGGTCACCGTCGCCCGGTGGATCTTGCTCGTCATCATGGTGCGCAGCATCAGCTGTCCCTTTCTGGCCTCGGGCGTTCTCGCTGCGGGCGGGGAGCCAAGGGTGATGGGTAGGTTGTCGATGAGCCGGGTCGTCCCGACCCGGGCGGCGATCAGGATCCTCGCCTCGGTGCCGGCGGGCACCTCGTCCGGCAGCTCGGTGAGGTCTGCGGCCGTGATCACGAGGTAGTCGAGATCGACCCCGTCTGCCTGACGCAGCTCGGCCCGGGCCGCGTCGAGGGCGACATCCGCGCCGTACCCGGCCACCTCCTGAGCGACGCGCAGGGTGCGGCTGAGGGCAACGGCCTGATGGCGCTGCTCGCCCTCGAGGTACTGGTTTCGGCTGGAGAGTGCGAGCCCGTCGGACTCGCGCTGGGTCTCGGCGCCCACGATGTCGACACCGAGGCAGAGGTCCGCGACCATGCGCCGAATCAGGGCCAGCTGCTGGTAGTCCTTCTGACCGAAGACCGCGACGTCGGGGCGGACCATGCCGAAGAACTTGGCGACCACGGTCAGCACCCCCCCGAAGTGGCCGGGCCGGGTCTTGCCCTCGAGCACGGACGCGAGCGGCCCCGGCTCGACGGTGACGGCTCCATCGGCCAGGCCCGTCGAGACCCCACCGGGGTAGACCTCGTCGGCGCTGGGGGCGAACACGATGTCGACGCCCTCCCGCTCACACAGCTTGAGGTCGGACTCCAGCGTTCGGGGGTAGCGGTCGAGATCCTCGCCGGCACCGAACTGCGTCGGGTTCACGAAGATCGACACCACCACCGGCCCACCGAGGACCCGCTCGCGGGCGACCCGCATCAGGCTGGCGTGACCTTCGTGCAGCGCACCCATGGTGGGCACGAACGCGACCCGCGCACCGGCCGTGCGCCGGGCGCAGAGCAGGTCGTCGAGCTCCGCGCGGGTGTGCGCGAGCAGCGGTGACGAGCTCACCGTGGTTCGCGGGTCCAGACGCGGGACGCCGGAGCGTCGGCGAGCGCCTCGTCCAGGAGCTGGTTGATCTTGAGGGCGCGGATCGGGAGCAGGCGGCCGTCCGTGACGGCCCGGGCCAGAGTGGCGCGCGCCAGGGCGACGTACGACGCGAGCGTGTGCGGGGCGTTGGACGCAATGTCCTCGAGGTGCGCCCGGACGGTGTTGACGTCGCCGCGGACGATCGGACCGGTGAGAGCCGCGTCGCCCTGGTCGAGAGCGTTGTCGAGGGCGGCCCTGAGAAGCGGGCGGAGGGTGTCGGCCGGCTCGTCGACCCCCGCGGCTGCCAGCAGCTCCATGGCCTCGCTCACCAGCGTGACCAGGTGGTTGGCACCGTGGGCGAGGCCCGCGTGGTAAAGCGTGCGCATCGCCTCGGGGACCCACGTCGGGCGGCCACCCAGGTCTGCGACGAGCGATTCCACCAGGGGCCGCTCGGCCGCGCCAGCAGTCAGCCCGAACACGCAGCCGTCGAGCCGATCGAGGTCCAGGGCGGTGCCGGTGAAGGTCATCGCGGGATGCATGGCCACCGGTCGCACCCCGGCCTCGGCGGCCGGGTCGAGGACGGCCAGACCGTGCCGACCCGACGTGTGCACGACGTACTGCCCCTCGTGCAGGGCGCCGGAGGCCGCGAGCATCGCGGCGACGTTGGCGAGCATGTCGTCGGGCACGGTGAGGAGCAGGACGTCAGCGGTGCGCGCGACGACCGTGGGCTTCTCGTTGGCGACGCCGGGCAGGAGCGCGGCGATGCGGGAGTGGGAGGCATCTGACTCACCTGCGGCGGCCACGATCTCATGGCCCGCGGCGGCGAGCTTCGCGGCGAGGACGGCACCGACGCGACCCGCGCCGACCACGCCCACCCGCAGAGCCTGACCCTGGGGACGCTGCCTCATGTGTCGAACCTTTCGTTCCAGTCCCTCCGACCACCCTGCGCCAGCTTTCGCTGGTCAGGGCCGGGGTGGGTACCGGACGGTGTGCTCGTCGTAGTTCTTCAGCTGTGCTCCTGGTGGAGCAACACCAAAGGTACGCGGGTGTCTCCCGGGTGTGAACCGAACGTGAAGTGACCTACCCGACATGGCACAGCGGGCCCGGTTGTGCCCTGACGCACGGCCGAGTCGGGCGTCCCTCCGCAGGAAACCTGCACTAGGCCGGGGAAATACCCCGTGCTCAGCGCCAGTTTCACTGGTTAACCAGTGAAACTGCGCCGAATCAGCCGACTTGGAGGGGGCGCGGGGCGCGGGGCAGCCAGGTCCGGGTGACGTGGTCGACGATGTGGACGCCGTGCGGCGCGGTGAGGTCGACGACGCCGTCCGGGACGGTGCCCTCCTTCAGCGCGTTGAAGACCTCCCACTCGCGGCGTTTGCGCTTGTTGCGCCAGCTGGTGGCGAACGACTCCGGGTCGGTCCAGTGAGCGAACTCGTCGCCGTCGAGGTACTTCAGCTCCACGCAGAGCCCGAACGGCAGGCCGACCGAGCGGACCCCGACCGGGGTCGTGCGGATCTCCCACTCGAACGCCTTGGTGTAGACGAAGTCCGGGCCGATCGGGAACCCCCACTCCTCGGCGTTGCGCAGGCCGAGGTCGAGGTAGCCGTGCCGCGCGTCGGCGAGGAACAGCGGGTGGCGGGGCACCCGGATGATCGACTGGACGTCACCCACCTGCCAGCCAAGGTCGGCGATCGAGACCTCGCCCTCGGTCGTGAGGACCATGTCGCCGTCCCACTTCCAGGAGTAGCGGGTCGAGACCTGTGCGAAGCACCAGTTGTAGAAGTACGACAGTGAGTGCACCGAGAGCTCGTGCTGGGCCAGGTGCTCGGCTCCGGCGCGGGCCACGGCGAAGGGGTACGACGCGACCGTCAGCTTCTCGGCGAGTCCGGTCCGCTCGGCGGTGGCCCTGGCGACGTCCGGCGTGCCGTCGGTCGACCCGTTGTCGACGACGAGCACGAAGTCGCAGGCCCGCAGGAGGGGCGGCAACACGAACGGCAACGACGGCGCCTCGTCCTTGACCCGGAGCACCGCGGTCGTGCCGGCTCGCAGCCCCTCGGGGCGGGTCCACGGCCAGGTGATGTCGAACTCGGTGTGCCCCTCGAGGTTCCGCAGGCCATCGACGCCCAGGTGGGCGCTCATCGGCTACGGCCGACGGCCCTGCGCAGCCCGCGGCGTACGCTCGGCGGGATCGCCGCTCGCAGCCCGTGCGGCAGCTTGTCCGCGACGAACTCGGGCGATGCTGCGGTGGCGGGCCCGCTGGGTTCGGCGGCAGGACCCGGCCCGCCCTTCACGGCCTTCTTGGTCCGCTGCTCGGCCGCAACCACGGACGACCGCGAGATGGCCTCGGCCTCCTCGTAGAGCTCGACGTAGGCCCCGCGCAGCTGGTCGAGCGCCTGATGAACCCCGGGCGTGTCCCCACCGGGGTCGGCCAGTTTGTTCAGCTCGGTCCAGGTCTCCGCCGTGAGCTCGTGCAGCCGGGGCGGCAGGTCGAGGTCGTCGAGGCCCTGCGTCATCCGACGCAGGCCCGGATCCACGAACCGGTGCCCGTCGCGGATCGCCTCGCTCCTGGCGTGCAGCACGTGCTGGAGGCCGAGGGTCTCCCCCACCTGCATGCAGGTGCGCGTCCAGTCGTCGAGCAGGTCGCCGTACCGCACGAACGCGCGACCGCCGTCCGCCACGGACTCACGGGTCGCCCGCTCGGTGTGCAGCAGCATGTTCAGCCAGGAGGCGGCCAGGTGGGCGGAGCCCAGCCGGTTCGCGTAGTACTTCTGCTTGCTGCCCACGACCTCCGACGGCGGCCGCAACATGGTCGTGAAGACCGGCGTCGCGCCCGTGCGGATCGCGGCAACCCGCCACAGCGACAGGAACCAGCTCAGCCGCGGGTCCTTGACGACCAGCTCGCTGTTCTCGGCGAAGTGGCCCTCGAGCCACTCCGCGGTCTTGATCCGCTCGTGCTCGCGGGTGCAGACCCGGCCGGCCTCGAACCACGCGTCGGGGCGGGCATCGCTGACCTGGACGCCGGCCTCCTTGAGCAGCCGGTCGTGGTGGGCGACGGCCCAGGCGGGTTCGCCGAAGCCCTTCGGGTTGGACTCGTCGGCGGCGACCTCCGGCTGCGGCACGTGCAGGCCCAGGATCTGCATCAGCCCGGCCATCGTGCTGGTCCCGCTGCGGCCGGCTCCGGCGACGAACAGCACCTTGCGGGGATAGTCGGTGGACTCGGTGGCAGCGGGGTCGGCGGGACGGTCACTCACGAACGGAGACACTATCGGGCGCCGGTGCCGCCCGACGTGGCGCTAGCGTGCGCACATGAAGTTCGGGCGCCGGCGGGATCGAGCCCAGCCGCTCGTCAGCGTGGTCGTCCCGGTGTACGACGTGGCGGACTACCTGCCCGCCGCCCTGGACAGCGTCCTCGCCCAGTCGCACCGGGCACTCGAGGTGGTCGTGGTCGACGACGGCTCGACAGACCGCTCGGGAGCGATCGCGGACGGCTACGCCCGTCGAGACGAACGGGTGCACGTCGTGCACACCGAGAACCGGGGTCTCGGCGCCGCCCGGAACGAGGGGCTGGGACACGTCACCGGTGACTTCGTGGCGTTCCTCGACTCCGACGACGTCCTGCCCGCGGACGCGTACGTCGTGCTGCTCCGGTCGTTGCAGACGTCCGGCGCCGACTTCGTGACCGGATCCATCGCGCGCCGGGAGGGAGACGCGCTGGTCGAGCCGCCGTGGATGCGCCGCCTCCATAACCCGGAACGGGCCGCGATCACCGTCGACGAGCACCCGGAAATCCTCGGCGACGTGTTCGCGTGGAACAAGCTCTTCCGCAGGTCGTTCTGGGAGTCCGCCGGCTTGTCCTGGCCCGAGGGCATCCGCTACGAGGACCAGCCGACGACGACCGAGGCGTTCCTCCGCGGTCGGTTCGACGTCCGGCCCGAGATCGTCTACCACTGGCGGACCCGGCACGACCGTTCGTCGATCACCCAGCAACGCTCGTCGTTGCGGGACCTCGAGGACCGCCTCGAGACCAAGCGGAGGTCGCTGGCCAGCGTCGAGGCGCACGGCGACGACGAGGTACGCCGGGTCTTCCTCGACCGGGTCCTCGCCGGCGACCTGCACCGCTACTTCGCCGAGGTCCCCGGCTGCTCGGACCAGTGGTGGGCGGTGCTGCACGCGGGCGTCGTGGAGTTCTGGGGCGAGCGCTCGCTGACCAACAGCGGGCTGACCCCGGTGCACCGTCTCACCGGCTGGTTGGTCGAGCAGGACCGGCGCGAGGACGCGGCCGCCGTGATGACCTACGTCGCGGAGCTCGGCCGCCCGGTCGACCGGGTGCAGACCGGCGAGGGGCCGCGGATCGACGTGCCGGTCGTCGACCGGGCAACCGTCGCACCCGCGGCCCTCGCGTTGCGTCCCTACGAGGCGTGACCCGTCGGGGCCGGCTCAGAGCAGTCCAGCCTCCTGCAGGAAGGACGTGGCGACATCCTCGGGCTTCTCGCGGTCGACCGCGATGCGCCCGTTGAGCTCGGTGAGCTTCTCGGTCGTCAGCGCGGCCATCAGGGGGTTGAGCACGTCCGCGACGTCCGGGTGCTGGGCCAGGAAGTCCGAGCTGACAGCCGGCACGAGGTTCTGCGCGGGCTGGATCTGCTTGTCGTCCTCGAGGACGACCAGTCCCTGGGCGGCGAGGGTGCCGTCGGTCGTGCTGGTCTCGCCGAGCTCGGACTCGCCGTTGATCACCGACTGGTAGGTCTGGTCGCTGGCGTAGCCGAGCGGCAGCACCTTGGTGATGTCGATGCCGTACTGGTCCGACAGCCCGCCCTCGCAGTCGAGTCGCCCCTCGCAGTCGGGTGCGGCGGCCAGGGTCACCGAGACGCCCTGGAGGTCGGAGAGCTTGGTGACGGAGTTGGAGTCGGAGTACTCCTGGGTGACGAAGAAGGCATTGGTGTCGGTCGCCGAGGACAGGTCGAGCAGGGTGATGCCCGCCTCGTCGAGCAGCGGTTTGCCCTGCTCAGCAAGCTGCTGACCGTCGCCCGCCGTGAACGGCTGGGCGTTGTCGCCGTTCTTCGCGGCATTGAGGAAGTTGACGATGCCGCCGACGTACTCGGGCACGATGTCGATGCTCTTCGGGAAGGTCGCCATGTAGGCGTCGCGGGCGTCGACCAGTTTGACGTCGGTGGTGTAGCCGGCCGCGGTGAGTAGCTGGTCGTACATCGAGGCGACCAGGGCCGCCTCGCCGAAGTTCTGGCTGGCGATGCTGACGGAACCCTTGTCGGCGGTGGAGGACGAGGTCGTGGGGGACGGGGAACTGCCGTCCGTGGCGCTGCCCGGGTTGAGGTCGTCGCCCCCACACGCGGTGGCGAGCACGATGGAGCCGACGGCGAGCACCGTGGCGAGAGAGCGTCGAACGTGCATGAGATTCCTTCTGTGTCCCGCGGCGGGTGCCACGCGTGTCCGGATCGAGCAGGGGTCCCCGCTCAGTCGCCGAGTGCCTCGGCGTCATCCGAAACACTAGGCCCACCCTCGGACATTCCACGTCTACGTTTGCGTGACGATTCGCGAGGCAGCGGATCGAGCGCGCGCTGGACCAGCGCGGCCACGATCTCGAGGAGGAGCGCGACAAGGGCCACGACCACCGCTCCCGCGATGCCCTTGCCGTAGTTCGTGCGAAAGAAGCCGTCCGTGATCACCCGGCCGAGACCGGGCCCGGCGACCAGTGCGGCGATCGTCGCGGTCGCCCAGACCTGCACCAGCGCGAGCCGGATCCCGGACATCACCAGCGGCAGCGACAACGGCAGCTCGACCCGGACGAACTTCTGCCACCCGGTCATCCCCATGCCGTCGGCAGCCTGCTTGACGTCGGCCGGGACCTCGCGCACCGCTACGTACGAGTTGGTGATGATCGGCGGCAGCGCGAAGAGGGCGAGGGCCATCATCGTGGCGAGGCCGGCGCGGCCGTAGGGCCCGAACTCCGCCGTGCCCGGGAAGTACGGCAGCCACGGCCACGGGTCGGCGGTCACGAACAGGGCCAGCAGCGCGAACGTCGGCACGGCGCGCCCGATGTTGGAGACGTTGATCGCCAAGAATCCGCCCCGACCGAGGTGGCCGAGCCAGAGCGCGATGGGAAGACCGACCAGCAGGGCCAGGGCCAGCGCCGTGACGCTGAGCAGCAACTGCTGGAGCAGCAGGTCGAGCATCTTCCCGTCGCCGCGCCAGTTGGCGCCGGTGGTCAGGTAGTCCCAGGTGTCGTGAAAAACGGTCATACCTGGGCTCCGCGGGTCCAGGGCGTGAGGAAGCGCTGCGTCAGCACGATCAGGATGTCGAGCACGACCGCGAGTACGACGCACAGCACGCAGGCCGCCAGGAGCTCGGCCCGGAAGTTGGTCTGGACGCCGTCCTTGATCAGGTTGCCGAGCCCGCCGTACGCCACGAGCGAGCCGACCGTGGTCAGCGCGACCGTCGAGACCGTGGCGACGCGAAGCCCGGCCATGATCACGGGCAGCGCGAGGGGTAGCTCGACCTTCAGGAGCAGCCGGCCGGCGCCGTAGCCCAGTCCGACTGCGGACTCCCGGACGTCGTCGGGCACGGCCCGCAACCCCTCGAGGATCGCGCGCACCAGGATCGTGAGCGCGTAGAGGGCCAGGCCGATCACGACCGTCTCCGCAGAGAGCCCGGTGAATGGCACCAGCAGGGGAAACAGGGCCAGGGACGGGATCGTGTAGATGCCGGTGCTCAGGCCGAGGACCGTGGACTCCAGCCGCGGGAGCCTGCGCGCCAGCAGAGCGAGCGGGAACGCGATCGCGATACCCAGCAGCACCGAGGCGACGGTGATCTCGACGTGCTGGACGGTGGCGTGCACGAGCTCGTCGCGGCGATCGGTGAGGTACTGCCCGCAGATCCACTCGTTCGTGAGCCGGCTGTAGCAGCTCGGGCCGGCGGCGGCCGCCGCCTCCACGAGTAGGGTCACGGCATGGACGCTAGCGGCTCGCGCCCTCTCGAGGAACGCTCGCGCCCTCTGGAGGGGGCAACGCCCACCCCAATGATTCGGCTGTCCGGCGTCGGCAAGACCTATCCCGATGGCACCGAGGCGGTGCAGGCCCTCGACCTCGAGATCGAGCGAGGCGAGCTGGTCTGCCTGGTCGGACCCTCGGGCTGTGGCAAGTCCACGACGCTGAAGATGATCAACCGCCTGATCGAGCCGACGTCCGGCACGATCGAGATCGACGGCGAGGACGTCACCCGCAAGGATCCGGTCAAGCTGCGGCGCGGGATCGGGTACGTCATCC
>JAOPXC010000319.1 GCA_025965335.1 Nocardioides sp.
CGCCGACCAGGCGCCCAAGACCGCTGCGCTGCTGGTCGGCATGGGCGAGAACGCGGGGGTCGTCGACATCGGCGACGGGTGGGCCGCGACCTTCAAGAGCGAGTCGCACAACCACCCGTCGTACGTCGAGCCCTACCAGGGCGCCGCCACCGGCGTCGGCGGCATCGTGCGCGACATCCTCGCGATGGGCGCCCGGCCGGTCGCCGTCATGGACTCCCTGCGATTCGGCCCGCTCGACGGCGGCGCCGACAACGGGGACACCCACCGGGTGCTGCCCGGGATCGTGGCCGGCGTCGGCGGGTACGGCAACTGCCTGGGCCTGCCCAACATCGGCGGCGAGGTGGTCTTCGACGAGACCTACCTCGGCAACCCGCTCGTCAACGCGCTCTGTGTGGGCGTGCTGCGCCACGAGGACCTCCACCTCGCCAAGGCGAGCGGCGTCGGCAACCAGGTGATCCTCTACGGCGCCAGGACCGGCGGCGACGGCATCGGCGGCGTCAGCATCCTCGCGAGCGAGACGTTCGAGTCCACGGGCCCGGCGAAGCGACCGAGCGTGCAGGTGGGCGACCCCTTCATGGAGAAGCTGCTCATCGAGTGCACGCTCGAGATCTTCGCGGCCGGCCTCGTCGCCGGCATCCAGGACCTCGGCGGCGCCGGGCTCTCGTGCGCCACCTCGGAGCTGGCCAGCGCCGGCGACGGCGGCATGCACGTCGAGCTCGACCGGGTGCCGCTGCGCGACTCGACGCTCGCGCCCGAGGAGATCCTGATGAGCGAGTCGCAGGAGCGGATGATGGCGGTCGTCGAACCCGGCGACGTCGAGGCGTTCATGGCGATCTGCGCCAAGTGGGACGTCGACGCCACGGTGATCGGCGAGGTCACCGAGACCGGGCGCCTGCACATCGACTGGCACGGCGAGCGCGTCGTCGACGTACCGCCGCGCTCGGTGGCGCATGACGGGCCGACGTACAACCGACCGTTCGCGCGCCCGGACTGGCAGGACGAGCTGCAGGCCGACGGTGCCGAGAAGCTGCCCCGGCCGTCGTCGGGAGACGAGCTCCGCGAGACCCTGCTGCGCCTGGTCTCCAGCCCGAACCTGTGCGACAAGTCGTGGATCACCGACCAGTACGACCGCTACGTCCGTGGCAACACCGTGCTGGCGCAGCCGTCCGACAGCGGGATGATCCGGGTCGACGACCGGACCAACCTCGGTGTGGCCGTCTCGACCGACTGCAACGGCCGCTTCGCCAAGCTCGACCCCTATACCGGTGCGCGGCTCGCGTTGGCGGAGTCCTACCGCAACGTCGCGACCGGTGGTGCGACGCCGCTGGCGATCTCCGACTGCCTGAACTTCGGCTCGCCCGAGGACCCCGACGTGATGTGGCAGTTCGCCGAGGCCTGCCGCGGCCTCAAGGACGCGTGCGTCGAGCTCGGCATCCCGGTGACCGGCGGCAACGTCAGCCTCTACAACCAGACCGGCGAGACCGCGATCCTGCCGACCCCGGTCGTTGCGGTGCTCGGCGTGATCCAGGACGTCACCCGTCGTACGCCGTCCTCGT
Organism: Nocardioides sp.; assembly: GCA_025965335.1. Taxonomy (GTDB): domain Bacteria; phylum Actinomycetota; class Actinomycetes; order Propionibacteriales; family Nocardioidaceae; genus Nocardioides. Next base: position 1,557 of record JAOPXC010000319.1, read on the forward strand.
GGTCGGCATCGGGGGAGCGGATCTTCCTGCTCGGCGAGAGTCGCGAGGAGCTGAGCGGTTCCGAGTGGGCGCACGTGGTCCACGGCCACCTCGGCGGGCTGCCCCCGCGTGTCGACCTCGCCGCGGAGAAGGCGCTGGCCGAGCTGCTGAGCGAGGCCGTCGGCCTGGTCACCAGCGCCCACGACCTCTCGGACGGCGGGCTGGCGCAGGCGCTGGTCGAGGCCGCGCTGCCGCAGGACATCGGTGTCACCGTCGACCTGCCGGGCGACGCGTTCGTCGCGCTGTTCGCCGAGTCGGCCGGGCGGGTGCTGGTCACCGTGGGTGCCGGTGACGATGACCGGCTGGTCGCGCTCGCCGGGCGGCACGGGGTCGCGGTCACCGCGATCGGCGAGACCGGCGGCCATGCGATCGACGTGGCCGGGCAGTTCGCCGTCGACCTCTCGATCGTCCGGGACGCCTGGTCCTCCACCCTGCCGCGCGCGCTCGCCTGATCGTGCCCGTGTGGACCGGCGGACCTTCCTCGCGCTGCCGGGCCTGGGCGCGGTCGGGGTGCTCGTCGCCGGGTGCTCCGCGTATCCGGACCAGGCGCCCGAGCCGCCCGTGAGGACGTCGCAGCGGCTGGTGTCGTACGGCGACGACCCCAACCAGGTCGCCGAGCTCTCCGTGCCGGACGGCACCTCGCGCGGTGTGGTCGTGGTGATCCACGGCGGGTTCTGGAAGGCGGCGTACGACCGCTCCCTCGGCCAGCCGCTGGCGGCCTCGCTGGCGGCGGCCGGGTGGACAGCGTGGAACCTGGAGTACCGCCGGATGGGAAACGGGGGTGGCCTTCCTGGGACGCTCGACGACGTGGCCGCGGGCATCGACGCGCTGGCCGACGTCGCGGGCCTGGACACCTCGACGGTGATCACCCTCGGGCACTCCGCCGGCGGCCACCTGGCCGCGTGGGCCGCCTCGCGCGGTCGCTGCGAGCAGTGGGCGGAGCGGGTCCCGGTGACGGCGGTCGTCTCCCAGGCCGGTGTCCTCGACCTGCGCGCGGCGTACGACCTGCGACTGGGTGGGGGAGCGGTCGAGGCGCTTCTCGGCCATCCACCGGGTCCGGCCGACGACCCGGTCGACCCGATCCGGCAGGTCCCGCTCGACGTACCCGTCTGGTGCGTGCACGGCACCGGGGACGCGACCGTCCCGATCAGCCAGTCGCGTTCGTACGTCGCGGCCGCCAAGGCTGCCGGGGCATCGGCCGAGCTGGTCGAGGTGGCCGGCGACCACTTCGTGGTGATCGACCCGGCGTCCGAGGCCTGGGCCCGGACCATGTCGATCCTCGACACCCTGGGCTGAGGGCTACCTCGGCAGCACCGAGATCTTCTGCCAGATCTTGCGGGACATGCCCGTGGTCAGTGACTCGATGGTGCTGACCGTGTCGAGGACGACGGCGTCGCGGGACTCCTCGGCGCAGAGCGCGGCGGTCTTGCCGACCAGGCTCAGCATCTCCGAGCAGTAGTCGAGGTAGCGCTCCATCTCGTCGCGAGTCATGTCCAGCGGGTGGCTGGCCGAGGTCGGGACGAACGACTCGCGCAGCTGCTCGGGATCCTTGGTCAGCTGGTGCATGTCGATGATGTGGGCCATCGACCGCAACTGGTGCAGCAGGGCGAGGGTCCGGCCGCGTTGGAGCCGCTCGGGGAACGAGAAGAGGAAGTAGACGGCGAGCGCCGCGAACACGATGTCGTTGACCGTGGTCTCGATGAGCGGCAGCCAGTCCAGCGAGCTCGACAGGCCCGCGTCGTCCTTGAGGGCATCGCGGAAGCCCAGCACCAGGGCGACGCCGGTCGCGACGAGGATCGCGCCGATCAGCACGCGCGAGGTGAGCCGAGCCATCCGGATCCGACCCTGGTTGGCCTTCGGACCGGTCTCGACCTTGTCGATCATGGTCAGCAGGTCGGTCGCGACCTTGCGCAGCCCCCGCTGGGGAAACCGCGCCGCGATCCGGTCGTGCAGGCGTTGGACGGTCTGGCGGACCGGGTCCGCCTCCAGCGGCTCGTGCAGCTCGTGCGTCACCCGCCGCAGCCTAGAGCGCGGGCGACGGGTCGTGTGCCCGAGCGCGCTCTATGGGGCGTTCTCGGGCAGACGACCCGTCCCCGCGCTCCCACTCGGCCGGGCGGGGGACCGAGCGCACCGAACGCGAGAGGGTGGGGACCAGCGCGACCCCGGCCGCGAGCGCGCCGAGAACGGCGATCGCGGCCGGACCCCCGAGGCCGCTGAGCAACGCGCCGGCCAGGACCGGGGCGAGCGGCATGACCGACATCGACGTGAACTGGGTGGAGGACTGCACCCGGCCGATCAGGTCCGGGGGTGTGACCGCGATCCGGTAGGCCCCGATCCCGGCGTTGCCCGCCGGGTTGAGGAAGAGCCCGAACGACAGCGCGATCGCCACCACGGCGGGGTTGTTCCACAACACCATCGGCACCACGAGCGGGACGAAGCTCCAGGCGACCGTGACCGTGAGCCGTCCGGTGGCGACACGGTCGATCAGCCAGGGCGCGGCGATCGCGCCGAGGATGCCGAAGACCCCGGCGGCCGTGTCGACCAGGCCGATCTGGAACGGGTGGAACCCGCCCTGGATCAGCCGCAGGATCGCGACGAAGAACAGCGCGTTCACGACCAGGTTGCCCAAGGCAGCCCACACCATCAGGACCCGGAAGAACGGCCGCGTCCAGATGAACTCGAACCCCTCCCGCAGGCCCTCGCGCACCCGCTGGCGTGGACCGTCGTACGCCGGTGCCGAGAGGTCGGCGCGGATCCTGCCGAGCAGCACCCAGGAGACCGCGAACGAGACCGCGTCGGTCAGGAACGGCGCCCAGCGCGCGACGCCGTAGAGCACGCCACCGAGGGGCGCGCCCAGCAGGGAGGCCACGTGCTGGCGGGCCTGGTTCTGGCTGAGGGCGGCCGGTAGGTCCTCGGCCGGGACCACCGCCCGCACGGCCGAGATCTCGGCCGGCGCGAACAGGCCCGCCCCCACGCCGGTCAGCAGGGCCACCACCAGGAGGTGCGAGATGGTGAGCCGATCGCCGAGGGCGGCCAGCGCCAGGGACGCGTAGAGGACCACCCCGGCGCCGCTGGCGAACCGCATCAGCCGCCGGCGGTCGAGGCGGTCGGCGAGCACGCCAGCAGGCAGCAGTGTCGCCGTCAGCCCGAGGAGATGGAGGGCCTCGGCGAGGGCGGCGACCATCGCCGAGCCGGTCAGGGCGAAAGCGATCAGCGGGAAGACGAACATGCTCACCCGGCTGCCGAGCTCGCTCACGGTCTGGCCGATCCAGAGGGCGGCGAAGTCATGGTTGCGGGCCAGGCGTCGGTATCCGGTCATGTGCGCAACACTAATTGCGCAATTAATGTTGCGCAATAGTACGTGCGGAAAATTGCTAGACTGGGTTCGTGGTCACCGAGAAGCCGTCCCTGCACGACCCGCGCGTCCTGCGCGCCCTGGCCCATCCGGTGCGCAACCGGATCCTCACCGAGCTCAGCGCGACCGGCCCGCTTCGCGCCGCCGACATCGCCCGTGACCTCGGCATCCCGGCCAACCAGGCGAGCTTCCACCTGCGCCAGCTCGCGAAGTACGGCCTGGTCGAGGAGGACCCGGACGCGGCACGAGACCGGCGTGACCGGGTGTGGAAGCTGGTGGCCGACACCGGCTACACGATCGAGCTGGGGGAGGTCGAGAAGGCTCCCGGTGGGAAGGCGGCCTCCGCCGTGTTCCGCCGCACGAGGGCCGCCTGGGCCCACGTGGTGGTCGACGAGGCGTACGGCGACGACCGGAGCAAGGACACCATGCGCTCGGTCATGGAGCAGTCGATCAAACTCACCAAGGACGAGGCCAAGCAGCTCTGCACCGACCTCCAGGAGGTGGCCGACCGGTGGTCGCTCAAGACCCGGGGCCGCGACGACGCGCGGCGGACCTACCTGCTCTTCCAGATCGTCCAGCCCTTCCCCGAGCGGAGCATGGAGAGCGTCGACGGGTAGTCGTCTAGCCTCGGGCCCGTGCCTGCCCGCCTCCGTCTCGCCGACCCCGCCGACCTGGCGTCGGCGCTGGAGCGGTTCCGGGCCGGCGATGCCACCGGCGTCGACCTGCGGCTGCTGACCAAGCACTTCATGGCGGTCCTGGAAGCGTGTGCACCCGGGCATTCCGTCGAGGTGCGGGTGCCGCCGTACGCCGCCGTGCAGGTGATCCCCGGCGTTCGCCACACCCGCGGCACTCCTCCGGCGGTCGTCGAGACCGACGCTCCGACCTGGATCGCGCTGGCGACGGGGGACCTGACGTGGGTCGAGGCGGAGCGGGACGGACGGATCCGGGCGTCGGGTGAGCGGGCGGACCTGGCGCCGTACCTGCCGCTGACCTGACCACGGCACGGAATTCGGAACAGAGCGTGAGATTCGTCAGCGGGGGCCGCCCGCCCGGGGCAGCGGTTT
>JAOPXC010000409.1 GCA_025965335.1 Nocardioides sp.
AGTTCCCGGGTGCCGGGCAGCCGTTGAGCCACTACAAGGACGCCGCGTCGTACGAGTGGCGGGTCAACATCGTTGACCACCAGGACGAGCTGCTGGCCGCGATGCAGGAGGTCTCCCCGGATCTCGAGGCAAAGGACTTCGCCGACGTGCTCGACACGTGCGACGCGATTGACCGGGGCATCGAGGGCGGCGAGCTCACTCAGCAGACCGCGACCCGGTTCGATGTCGACTTCGGCCAGGCCGGCGAGTTGGTCCTGGTGTCACAGGAGTACGCGTGCCCGTGAGCTACTCAAGGATATTGGCCGTCACAGAGGTGTCGCACGGTGCGGCTACTGGGCGGGAAACGACAGCGTTGAACCGCTGCGTACTCTCGAAGTTCCTGAAGTAGTCCCGGCCATGAACACGGCCCTGGTCGTCGACGGCGCCAACGTCGTGGGCAGCCGACCGGACGGCTGGTGGAAGGACCGGGCCGGGGCCGCGCGGCGACTGCACGAGCGACTGGTCGTGGCCGACATTCCGTACGACGTCGTGGTGCTGGTGGTCGAGGGGGCCGCCAAGGGCGGTGTGACGCCAGGCCGCGACGGGCACGTGCTCACGGTCCACGCCAAGGGCTCCGGCGACGACACCATCGTCGCCGAGGCGCGCTCGGCGGTGGAGCGAGGCGACCGGGTCACGGTCGTCACGGCGGACCGGATGCTGCAGGCGGGGGTCCAGGGGGTGGGCGCGACCGCGGTGAGCCCCTCCTGGCTGCTCCACCAGCTGGACTGACCGGCTCCGAACCTCAGACCGACGCGAGCCGCGAGATCGCCAGCGAGACGGCACCCACGACCTCGCCGTGGTCGCCGAGCTGGCCGGGAACGACGCGGACGGCCGCCGCGGTGTGCGGCTGCGCATAGCGGTCGATCGAGCCGCGGATCCCTTCGCCGAGCGAGCGGGAGGTGCCGGCCGACCCACCCACGACCACGACCGCCGGGTTGAGGCTGTTGCACAGGTCGGCCAGGGCGCGGCCGATCGTCCGCCCGGCGTCGGTGAGCACCCGTCGCACGCCGGCGTCCCCGGAGTCATCGAGCTCGAGCATTCGCTCCGCCGTGAGCTTCTCGTCGTAGGCCGGCTGCAGCAGGCTCAGCAGGCGCGGCGCTGCCACCAGGGTCTCCAGGCAGCCGCGGTTCCCGCACCGGCAGACCTGGCCCTCCTCGCCGACCTGTACGTGACCGAGCTCGCCGGCGATCCCGGTCGCGCCACGGTGCAGCCGGCCGCCAAGGACGATGCCCGACCCGACGCCGCTGGCGACCTTGACGTAGATGACGTCGGAGGCACCGCGCGCGGCGCCGTGGTGGAGCTCCGCCAGCGCGCCGAGGTTGGCGTCGTTGTCGGCGAAGACGGGGACGACGAGCCGGCGCTCCAGCTCCTCGCCAGGAGGCAGGTCGCGCCAGCCCGCCAGGATCGCGGTGTTGATGCGTGCGGAGCGCCGGTCGAGCGGCGCCGGGACACACATCCCCACCGCCTGGAGATCCTGGCGTCCCAGCCCGGCGACCCGCAGCGCGGACCGCACCATCCGGGCAGCCAGGTCCAGGGTGTCGGGGCCGTGGGCGTCGACGTCCAGGACGTTCAGGTCCTCGGCGAGGACGACGCCCGTCCGGTCCGCGACGGCGACCCGGACGTGGCGGTGCCCGATGTCCACCCCAGCGACCCCGCCAGCCGGCGTGGTCAGCCTCAGCAGCACCGGAGGCCGGCCGCTGCCCCCCTTGTGCGGGCGGCCGCGGTCCGCCGTCTCCGCGACGTGTCCGCTCGCCACGAGCTCCGAGACCAGGCTGGAGACGGTGGTGCGGGACAGTCCCGTGCCCCGGGCGAGGTCGGCACGACTCATCGGACCCGTTGCGGCGAGCAGCGAGATGACCGAGCGGCGGTGCGCGACGCGAAGCCGCTCGAGGGCGCCCTGGCTCGTCACCGGGCCACCGTAGGGCCATTCGTCCGGGAAGCGCACTAAAAACCGGCTGTAACACGATCTTTACGCATTGACCCGGCAGTTTTCGCGTCCCTACGTTGACGGGACGCGTACTCGGCGCGTCCGGCCTTCCTCGGCCGGCGACTTGCTCGGGCAAGGAGAACCCTCGATGTCGATGCACCCCTCACGACGGCGCAAAGCCGTCCTCGGTGGCCTGGTGGCCGCCGTTCTCGCGGCGGTCACACTGCCGCTCCAGTCATCCGGAGCGCAGCCCGCCCAGCCGGGTACGGTGCCGGCAGCGCGGCTGCCCTACCAGGATCCGTCCCTGCCGACCGCGGAACGCGTCGCCGACCTGCTGGGTCGGATGACCCTCGCGGAGAAGGTCGGGCAGATGACCCAGGCCGAGCGCCTCGACGTCGACGCCGACCCCTCGCTGATCACGACGTACGGCTTGGGCAGCGTGCTGTCCGGCGGCGGCTCCGTGCCCGGCCAGAACACCCCCCAGGCCTGGGCCGACATGGTCGACCGCTATCAGCAGTCCGCACTCGACACGCGCCTCGGCATCCCGTTGATCTACGGCGTGGACTCGGTCCACGGCCACGGCAACCTTCAGGGCGCCACCGTCTTCCCGCACAACATCGGCCTCGGGGCAACCCGGGACCCGGCGCTCGTGCAGAAGATCGGCCACCTCACGGCCATGGAGACCCGCGCCGCCGGTCCACAGTGGGCCTTCGCGCCGTGCATCTGCGTAGCGCGTGACGACCGGTGGGGTCGCACCTACGAGAGCTTCGGCGAGACGCCGGCCCTGGTGAAGTCGATGGAGACCGCGATCGACGGGCTCCAGGGCAAACCCGGCCAGCTCGACAACCCCGACCGGGTGCTGGCCACGGCCAAGCACTTCGCGGGCGACGGACTGACGTCGTACGACGAATCCGCTGCCGGCACCGGCGCGTACCCGATCGACCAGGGCGTCGACAAGGTGTCGCGGGCGGAGTTCGACAAGCTCGCGCTCTCGCCATACCGGCCCGCCGTCCGGGAGCACCACGTCGGCTCGGTCATGCCGTCCTTCTCCAGCGTCGACTGGACCGACGACGGCCTCGGCAACCCGATCAAGATGCACGCCAACCACGAGCTGATCACCAACGTCCTCAAGGGCGAGATGGGGTTCGATGGCTTCGTCATCTCGGACTGGCGTGGCATCCACCAGATCCCGGGGGACCTCGGGACCCAGATCGCGACGTCGGTCAACGCCGGCGTCGACATGTTCATGGAGCCGCGAACCAACCAGGACCCGAACAACACGGAGCCCGACTGGGAGAACTTCATCCCGACCCTCATCCAACTGGTGGATGACGGCGACGTCTCCGTGGACCGCATCGACGACGCGGTCTCGCGGATCCTCACCGCCAAGTTCGAGCTCGGGCTCTTCGAGCACCCGATGACCGACCGCTCGAGCATCGACACGATCGGCAGCAAGGCGCACCGGGCCGCCGCCCGCAAGGCCGTCGCCGAGAGCCAGGTGCTGCTGCGCAACGAGCACGGAACGCTGCCGCTCAAGGCGTCGAGGGCGAACGTCTACGTCGCCGGGAGCAACGCAGACAACATCGGCAACCAGGCCGGTGGCTGGACACTCACCTGGCAGGGCGGCTCGACCAACGTCATCCCGGGCGAAACGATCCTCGACGGCATCGAGAAGACCGCCCACCACGACGTCACGTTCAGCGCGGACGCCGCCGCGCCGGTCCCACCCGGCGCCGCGGGCATCGTGGTCGTGGGCGAGACGCCGTACGCCGAGGGCTTCGGCGACGTCGGCGGGCCCCAGTGGGCCTGGGACCCGGGTGACAACAACGTGCCGCGTCCCGCGAAGACCATGCAGCTGTCCGACGCCGACACCGCGGCCGTCCAGAAGGTGTGCGCCCAGGCCGCGAGCTGCACCGTCCTGGTCGTCTCCGGTCGGCCGATGATCATCCCGCCGGCACTGCTGGGCCAGATCGACGCCCTGGTCGCTTCCTGGCTGCCGGGCAGCGAGGGAGCCGGTGTGGCCGACGTGCTGTTCGGGCGTCAGAAGTTCAGCGGCAAGCTGCCCGTCACCTGGCCGCGCACTGTCGCGCAGGAGCCGATCAACGTCGGGGACGCCGACTATGACCCGCTCTACCCCTTCGGATGGGGGCTGCGGACCGGTCACTGACCGCCCGCTTTGACCCAGAGAAGTCAGCCCCCGGACGCCCGGTAGCGTCCGGGGGGTGACTGCCACCCCATTCGAATGCTCGCTGCGCTCCGCTTCGAACGGGGACCCCGGATGATTCCCACCCCATTCGAATGCTCGCTGCGCTCCGCTTCGAACGGGGACCCCAGGTGACTGCTCTGAGGTTCCGGGGTCCGGTGCTGCCCGACGGCGAGGCCCGCGACCTGTACGTCGTGGACGGCCGGGTCACCTACGAGAAGGTTGCCGGTGCGGACACCGCGGGCGAGGGCTGGATCGTGCCGGGACTCGTCGATGCGCACTGCCACATCGGCCTCGACGACCACGGTGCGGTCGACGTCGCGGAGGCCGAGGCCCAGGCGATCGCGGACCGCGACGGGGGGGCGCTGCTGATCCGCGACTGCGGATCGGCTGCGGACACATCGTGGATCCACGACCGCGACGACCTGCCGCGCCTGATCCGGGCCGGGCGGCACATCGCCCGTACTCGCCGCTACATCCGCAACTACGCCCACGAGGTCGAGCCGGCCGACCTGGCGGACTGCGTCGCGGAGGAGGCACGGCGTGGCGACGGCTGGGTGAAGCTCGTCGGCGACTGGATCTCCCGGGAGGAGGGCGACCTGGCGCCATCGTTCCCGGCCGGGATGTTTGCCGACGCCGTGCGCGTCGCGCACGAGCACGGTGCCCGGGTCACCGCGCACTGCTTCGGCCGGGCGGTGCTGCCCGGGCTGCTCGACGCGGGCATCGACTGCATCGAGCACGGCACCGGGCTGACCGAGGACCTGGTGGAACGGATGGTCGCGCAGCAGGTCGCGCTGGTGCCGACGGTCATGCAGATCGACAAGTTCCCCGAGTACGCCGAGGCGGGCGGTGAGAAGTTCCCCGACTACGCCGCCACGATGACCGACCTGCATGCGCGTCGTCGGGACACGCTGATGGCGGCGTTCGAGGCCGGGGTCGCGCTGTACGCCGGCTCCGACGGCGGCGGCATCAGCCGACACGGCAACCTGGCCGGTGAGGTGATCGCGATGGCCGGTCTGGGGATCCCGGCCGACTACGCGCTCGGTGCGGCGTCCTGGCGGGCCCGGGCCTGGCTGGGCTGGAACGCGACCCTCGAGGAGGGGGCGCCGGCCGACTTCGTCGTGTTCGAGACCGACCCGCTGCTCGACCTGTCGGTCCTGCGGCGACCGTCGCGGATCGTGCTGCGCGGCGTGCTGGTCAGCTGATGGGCCGGGCCGGTGCGACCGTCGGGCCTGCCGGGATGTCGCGGATGAGTGCCTCGTCGGGCTGGTACTTCACCAGCGCGCAGTTGCGTTTGAGGAGCTCCTCGCCGACCACCTCGCCGGTGTCCTTCGAGATGTGGGTGCGCCAGATCTCGTTCCGGCGGTAGACGTTCTCACCCTGCCGCAGGAACTGCTCCTCGCGCGCCTGGACCCGGTACGACGTGTCCGTCGGCCGGTCGGCGCGGAGCTCGCCGCGCAGGTGGCGTTCGCCCACCTCGACCACGAGCTGGAACGTGGTCGAGGTGTCGTTGCGGACGACGAGGTCCACGTAGTTGTAGACGATCGAGCAACCGACGCCCCAGGGGAGCACCCGGCCCTTGTCCGGGAAGGGGTCGAAGCTGTGCTCGGAGCGCTCGACGACGGTCAGGGGGGAGTGCAGAAACATCCAGTGCAGCAGGTTGGCCAGCTGGCAGATCCCGCCGCCGACCCCGGCCACGGCATCGCCGTTGGACAGCCGCATGCCCTCGACGTACCCCTTGCGGCGGGTGCAGTTCCCGACGGACTTGTTGAACGAGAACGTCTCGCCGGGCCGGATCAGCAGGCCGTCGACGCGGGCCGACGCGAGGCGAAGGTTCACGACCTTGTTGTGCTGGAGCACCATCTCGTCCTCGGACAGCTCGCGCAGCAGCAGCGACCCGTGGCGCTTCACGCGGACCGGCAGCGGCCGGGTGGCGCGGTCGCGTGCCCAGTCGGTGCGGGCGGTGAGCCACTGGACGCGACGCCGGGCACGGTGCAGGCGCACCGCCCACGGGAAGAGCCACGGGTGCCGCTCGGACAGCCGGGGGCGAGCCATGATCCGAGCCGGCGCGACGAACATAGCGGGCGCGTCGTCGGGGGCGGCGATGGTCGTGGTCATGCGTTCTCCCTGAGCTGGTGTGGTCAGGGATGGGACGCCGGGTCAGGCCCGAAGGTTGTCGGGAACCTCCGTGGAGGGGAGCCGCGCGGCCCCGGGGATCACCTGGCCGGTTCCTGGCGCGGGGCGCGGGTCGCGAACAGGATCCCGGTGACGATGATGACCACGAAGCCGGTCCCACCGAGGAGGAGGGGGATCAGGATGGCGGCGGCGATGCCGCCCACGAAGCTCGCGAGCTGCGGCGCCTTGCCGATCTCGACCGTCGCCTGGTCGTACCTCCCGGTGCAGGTGACCTCGAGCTCGCCGCTGCGCGGATCGAAGCGGTAGACGCCGACCCAGTCGCCCATGGTTCCGTTGGACCGTCGGTACTCGCCGGTGACCGGCGCGAGGGGCAGCTCCGCACCGGTGGAGGTGTCGACGACACTGCAGTCGTCGGGCATCGTGGACGTCTCGTCGAACCACAGGATCCGGTCGCCGTCGGTGCCGACCGAGACCCGGTGCGGTTGGCCGTCCGCACGGACGGTCGCATCGGTCTGCAGGAACCCGGCGAGGGTCCAGGCGAACAGGCCGATGCCGGCCGCGACAGCGGCGACGATCAGGGTGCCGCCGAGCGCGAACCACCACCCACTGGGCCGACGTTTCTTCGGTGGGAGTGCGAAGGGCGGCTGGGTCACGGGCGTCAGTCTGTCCTGAGCCGTCCCGAGATTTCGAACCTCGGCGCCGATCTGGCATCATTCTCGGCTGAGTCCTGTGCGACCGGACCCTCTCATCCGGACGCCGCAGAGCCCATCGAAGGCTCCGGCCGCGTGTTCCCCACCCGGACGCGGACCCTTCACCCATCACAAACCTCAAGGAGACACCACAACCGTGGCCGTCAAGATCC
>JAOPXC010000410.1 GCA_025965335.1 Nocardioides sp.
CATCTTCGCGAAGCTCGACCTGGACCCCGGCTCCGACCGCCGCGTGTCCGCGGTCCTCGCCTACCTGCGCGGCTGAACCGACTTCGCCCCGCCGGGCTGGACCGCCATCGGGCTCATCCGGGTTCGGCGCCTACCGCGGAGGGCACCCAGATCGGAAGTTCGCCACTGGCCCGCGCCCTTCCCCGGCCCGGCACTGTGAGCGGGCTCAAGGGCCTCGCGGTCAGCGGCAGTGAGCCGATGGTCCGGTGGCTTGTCCGGTCGGCCGAAGCACCACTGGCCCCCGGCGCAGGCTGACCGCGATGTCAGCGGGTTCAGGCCGCAAGTGGCAACGCCCGGCCAGCACCTCGTCCAATCCCTTGGCCGACAAGGGTTTCGCGCGGTTGGGGCCTTTGAGCAGCTTCCGAGACGTTTGACACCTACAGCCACCTGTGGCCCCGACAGTGACGACAGCACCCGTGAGGCCGTCGACAGCGTGCTCGGGGCACCGGCCAGGGCCAGGAGACTGCGGCTCCTGGGACTCTGCGGGGACTGGCGAGCCTCCTTGGCCGCGTTTGTGCAGGTCAGAGTGGGTATTGCGGACGGGCTGGCCTGTAGGCCGGGTTCTGTGCCCGGGTCCCTCACGGGACACCGGGCGACGATCATCCATCTACGACTGCCGTTGCCGACAGCCTCCAGCGATCTACCCACGCACTCGGGCGGGCCGCCCTCAGACGTGCGTGCGCCGCGAGCCCGGGGGCTCGCGACTTCTTGATCTTGCTCCAGGTGGGGTTTGCCGAGCCGGTCCGGTCGCCCGGACCGCTGGTGGTCTCTTACACCGCCGTTTCACCCTTACCAACCGGCCGAAGCCGGCTGGCGGTCTGTTCTCTGTGGCACTGTCCCGCGGGTTGCCCCGGGTGGGTGTTACCCACCACCTTGCCCTGTGGAGCCCGGACCTTCCTCGACACCGTTCCGAAGAACGATGCCGCGATCGCCCGGCCAGCCCATCCGCGGCCACACTTTAGCCTGAGTGGGAATCCTGTGTCCCGAAAGCAGCGTTCCACCGACCTGACCGACGCCGTCGAGCCGCAGGCACCGCACAATGCTTTGCGTCTCAGCGGTCCCGGGGCCGCGTGTGCTTGACCCGACGGCGGAGCTGCAGGATGCGCAGGCTGCCTGCGAGTGCGGTCAGCAGCAGCCCCGCGGCCGTTGCGATCAGCAGGGTGACCGCCAGGGGTGCGGTGCCTTCCCACCCCAGGAACGAGACCTCCACCCTCCGGGTGTTCTGGGCGATGAAGATGACGAGCAGGACGAGCAGCACGCCGAGTGCCAGGACCCCCGCCCAGACGCCGCCGATACGCGAGCCGCGAAGTGGATCCTTGGGGGCGGTGGACGGCGCGCGAACCGAGCTGGTGTCCGTCTCGGTGTCACTTCCGGCGGGCGTCGACTGAGCTGGTTCCGAGGGCTGGTCGTTCCGCTGGGTCATGCTTATGGAGTACCCAGCCCGGCGGATGGCCAGACGAGAACCTGTGGCCCATGACTGCGAACGGCCGGCCAACCCGTCCGCGGCCACGCCTTAGCCTGAGTGGGGAATCCCGTGCCCCGAAAGGAGCGTTCCACCGACATGACCGACGACTTCGAGCTGCAGGCACCGCCACTCGTCTTCCCGGGGCAGGCCGGGCCAGAGTCGGCGTACCGCGTCGCGCACGACCTGCTCGAGCGCAGGGCCGCGCGCGAGGCCCTCGACGTGGTGGAGCCCGCGTTGGAGCAGGACCCGACCAGCTACGGGTTGCGGTCGTTGCGCGCCTGGGCGTTCCTGATCCGGGTCCAGCTGCAGAAGGCCGAGGCGGAGCTCACCGAGCTGGTCGCGGAGAACCCGGCGGACGTCTGGGTGCGTCATGCGCTCGGCCGGGCCCTGGAGCGCCAGAGCCGGCTGCGCGAGGCGCTGCCGCACCTGCGGCTCGCCGCGGCCATGAGTGGCGATCCCGAGCACGAGGTGGCGGTGCTGCGGGTCGAGCGGCGCCTCGCCGAGACCGGCGAGACGTCGTACGACGACCTCGTCTGAACGAGCGTTCGACGCGGGACAGGAAGCGTCCCCGGGCCGTGCCGATGCCGTGGCCGGTGAAGTCCCGGACGACTCCGTAGCCGTGCCGCTTCGCGAACGACTCGATGACCCGGCCGATCACGTCACGTTGGTGTCGCCATGCACACGGTCGAGGAACGCGGTGATGTCGATGTTGACGATGTCGCCGTTCTCAACCCGCCGGCTGTCCGGGATGCCGGGCTCGAACGTGCGACCCCACGACCTCGCTGCCGGTGCGATGAACGTCCCGGGGAACGAGTGTAGTTTCAGCGCCATGAGTGACTTCTGGTACTGCGTGAAGCACCACCGTGTCGAGGGGCCCGACGGGTGCCCGCCGATCGACCGGCTCGGCCCCTACGCCACCGAGGCGGAGGCCGCACGGGCCCTCGAGAAGGCGCAGGAGCGCAACGAGGAGTGGGACAACGACCCGCAGTGGAACGACAACGCCGAGCTCGAGGACTAGGGCACCGTGGCGCGTCGCCGCATCCAGAGTCGCAACGCGATCTCGCCCTGGCCCTTCGTCGCCATGGCGGGGATGGCAGCGACCTTCTTCCTGTACGCCGTCAGCGGCCTGGTCGCCCCGTGGTGGGGCGTCGTGCTGCTGCTCGTCCTCTGGCTGGTGCTGTTCGTCGTCGCCTGCCGCTGGTGGACGCCCCATCCCCGCAAGATCCTGATCCTGCCGGTCATCGCGGTCGTGGTGTGGTTCGGGACGCTGACCGCCGGGGGAGCCTGGCTGGGCTGGACCGCCTGACTCCTGGCGGTTGTCGCCCTGCCTGCTCTCCCGGGGTTTCGAGACAGGCCCTTCGCGCCTTCCTCAACCACCGGTGGGGTCGGCTCCGCTGGCAATCGTCTCGAAATCTCGGCACGTGCGCAGGGCGGCGACGACCACCGGCGTTCGGTGGCGGAAGTCGATGACCAGTCGCTGCGGGTCGTGCAGCAGGAAGACCCGGTACTCGGCGCGGTGGGTGAGGGCGAACGCGAAGCCCACCTGTTGACGCGCGCCAGGGAGGACCGGTTTGTCCCGTGGTTTGGCTAGTGCTTGACGCTGACCCGCAGGATCGCGTCCCGGCCGCCGCCGTTGTCGGTGGGGATCCAGAGGTCGCCGTTCGGGGCCTGGACGACGGTGCGGATGCGGCCGTACCGCCGCAGCGAGGCGGGGGTGCGGACCTTGACGAGCCGGCCCTGCTTGTCGAACTGGAGGAACAGCACCCGCGTGCTCTTCTGGACGGCCACGGCCAGCGAGCCGTTCAGGGCGCCCCACTCCTTGCCGTAGACGAAGGTGCCGCCGCTGCAGGCGAGCGTCGGGTTGCCGGAGGTCCACCGGGCGTTGCGCTGCTTGCCGGGCAGCGACGGGTCGGTCATCGGGACGTCCTCGTTGTAGCCCGGCACCGGGTTCCAGCCGTAGTCGCCCCCGTTGACGAGCCTGTTGACCTCGTCGTCGCGGAAGCTGCCCTGCTCGATGTTCCACAGCGACCCGTCGGAGCGTTCGGCCAGGCCCTGCACGTTGCGGTGCCCGTAGGTCTGGATGTAGCGCTGCTTGGCGTTCGTGCTGTGGATGAACGGGTTGGTGCGCCACGGGTCGCCGGTGAAGCGGTCGAGGCGGAGGGTCTTGCCGCCCAACGAGTGCAGGTCCCGGGGGTTGGTGCCCTGGGCCGCGTCGCCGGTGCCGACGAGCAGTGAGCCGTTCCGGGTGATGAGGAGCCGGCAGCCGCCGTGGCGTCCGGAGCTCGTCGGGAAGCCGCCGACGAGCCGCTTGATCCTGGTGGCCCGGGTTGCGGCCTTGTTGAGGTGCCAGGCGACGACTCGTACGTCGTGCCCGCCGCCGCCGGTGAGCCCACCCTGGCAGGTGTAGATGCGGCCGTTCGTGGCGAAGTCGGGGTCGACCTCGAGGCCCATCAGGCCGGTCTCACCCGAGACCCAGACGTCGTTGCTGGGGAACCGCACGCCGCGCTTCCTGCCATGGTCGAACACCGTCAGGGTGGCCCGGTCGCGCTGGGTGAAGAGCATCCGGCCCGCCCCGATGGAGACCACGTCCCACGGGTGGTCCAGGCCCTTGACCTGCTTGCGGACGACCAGGGTCGGGATCGCGCGCTTCGCCGCGGCCGGCACGTCGGACCGTGCCGGGGATCCGCCCGCCGGGTTGTCGAGCGCCGCCGATGCGGGCGCGGCCGGGACGACCAGAGCGAGGAGCAGGGCCATGGGAAGCAGACGCATGTCGGTCACCGTAGCCCGCGCCGCAGGCGGCCAAACCCCCCTGAGCAGTCTCCTGGAGTGAAACTGGCCGGCCGTTCCGGCCGCGTGACGTGGAAATCATGGTCTGGTCCATCGCCACCACGAGTCTCGCGTCACCGGTGGGTTGTCCACAGCGCGGGAGACGCGAGGTGAGGCAGGCTGCGGCTCCGGGCAGGGTGGGTCATGGCTCATCGCTGGGATCCCAAGGCTCCACGCGTGGTCGGGTTGGTTCGACCGGTACGCGTGGATCCGACCGGCCAGACCGGCCCGACACGTGGTCAGGCGCAGGGTGGCCGGTGGCGACGTACGTCGACGGGGTTCTACGTGCGATCAAACCTGACCGACGAGCGCGTCGAGCAGCGGATCCTCGAACAGTCGATGCGGATCTCGGCCACGGGAGCCGTGACCGGTTGGGCCGCGCTGCGCCTACACGGCGGAAACTTCTTCGACGGGCTGGCTCGTGACGGGAAGACTCGGCTTCCCGTACCGATCGCCGCGGCGAGCGATCGCTTCGAGGCGCATCCCGACATCGTGCGGATCAGGGAGCCGCTGGTGCCCGCCGAAGTGGTGGTCCGGCACGGCGTGAGATGCACGATCGTCGCGCGCGCGGTCTTCGACGAGATGCGACGCGTCGGCGAGGTCCGGGAAGCCGTCGTCGTGATGGACATGGCTGCTGCGGCAGACCTGATCTCCATCCCGAGCATGCAGGCCTACGCCGCGGCGAGGTCCGGCCGGAAGGGGACGCGCCTGGTTCTCGCCGCGCTCGACCTCGCCGACGGGGGCAGCCGCTCACCCGCGGAGACGCGGTTCAGGCTGATCTGGGAGCTGGATGCGGGGTGGCCCCGTCCTCTCACGAACCGTTGGATCTTCGACCTGGACGGCCGCTTCTTGGGGGTTCCCGACCTGCTCGATCCGGACCTGGGCATCGTGGGGGAGTACGACGGGGCCGACCATCGTGGCATCGCCCGGCACCGTCGCGACGTACGCCGCGAGGACGCCTTCCGGCGGGCCGGCCTGGAGTACGTCGAGGTCGTCGGGTCCGACCTCCACGACCCGCCGCTCGTCGTGGAGCGCATGGAGGCGGCCCGGGCGCGGGCCGGGCGGATGCCGCGGGGCTGGAGCCTCGACAGGCGGGAGCGCCGTCGCGAATGACGCGGAAATCATGGTTTGAGGCTCGACAACCATGATTTCCACGTCACGCGTGAGGCGCCAGGACTCAGAAGGTGTGCTCGGGGCCCGGGAAGGCGCCGGCCTTCACGTCCGCGGCGTAGTCCTGGGCGGCCTGGAGCAGGACGCCGTGCACGTCGGCGTACTGCTTGACGAACTTCGCCATCCGGCCGGTGCGCAGGCCGAAGGCGTCCTGCCAGACCAGCACCTGGCCGTCGCAGGACGGACCGGCCCCGATCCCGATGGTGGGGATCGTCAGCGAGGCGGTGACCTCGGCGGCCACGTCGCCGGGGACCATCTCCATGACGATGGCGAAGGCGCCGGCCTCCTCCATCGCCTGCGCCTCCTCGAGCACCTTCTTGGCCGCGTCGCCGCGCCCCTGCACGCGGTAGCCGCCGAGGTTGTGCTCGGACTGGGGGGTGAAACCGACGTGCGCCATCACGGGGATGCCACCCTCGGTCAGCTTGCGGACCTGCGGGGCCATCTCGAGGCCGCCCTCGAGCTTCACGGCGTGGGCGTTGGCCTCCTTCATGAACCGCACGGCGGTGAGGTACGCCTGCTCCGGCGAGGCCTGGTAGGAGCCGAACGGCAGGTCGGCCACGACGAGGGCCCGGTGCGCGGAACGGGTCACCGCACGCACCAGCGGGATCAGCTCGTCCACGGTCACCGGGAGCGAGGTCTCGTTGCCGTAGACGTTGTTGGAGGCGCTGTCCCCGACGAGCAGCACCTCGATGCCGGCCTCGTCGAAGGTCTGCGCGGCGTACTGCTCGTACGCGGTCAGCATCGCGAACTTCTCGCCCCGCCGCTTCATCTCGCGCAGATGGTGGGTGCGGATCCGCTTGACCGGCGCGGCCGCTGCCGCGGGTCCGGTGCCGTACGGCGCGGTCTCTTCAGCGCTCATCGTCGAGCTCCCTGTCCAGTCGTCTCGCAGCTCCCTGATGGAGTCCACGGACCACGTTCAGGCTAGCCCGTGGGACCCGCATCCGACGCTGTGTCGATCGTCACGGCCGGTCCGCTCGGGTCGGGCCAGTTCGGCCGACAGCCCCTCGAACGCGACAAGGTCGGACTCGTTCCCGCACCGTTGTCGGCAGCGGCGCAACGGGCAGGTGCTCGACGGCGTCGACCTGCGCCGGCCACGACGAGCGCACGACGGCCAGGACGTCCTCGTCGGAGACGTGCTCCGCAGGCTCACGCACGGCTGGGGCCGGATGGTGCAGCGCCGTAGTCACGCGTCACGGTCGCAACCCGCACCCGGTAGTCGGAGTACCACGCCGCCCGTCCGCGCTTCTGCGCGACGAGATGCTCGGCCACCTGCTTCCAGGCCGCGGCGTCGGACTCCGACGCCCAGTAGGACACCGTGATCCCGACACCCTCGTCGTGCGCAGCCTCGACGCCGAGGTAGCCGGGCTGTTCGGCCGCTAGCTCGAACATCCGCTCGGCCATCCGTGCGTAGCCGTTGTCGTCCTCGGTGCGTGTGGAGCTGAAGATGACCGCGACGTACGGCGGCTCCGGGGTCCGGGCGATCGGCACGGGCTACTCCTCAGGCAGGTGCGGCAGCGTCGGCAGCGACCTCCAGGTCGGCGACCACGATCCTCCGCATGCTCAGCATGGCCTGCATGGCGGCCCGGCCGCGAACGGGATTCGGGTCCGCGAGCAGCTCGTGGAGCCGGTTCGGCACGATCTGCCAGGAGAGCCCGAAGCGGTCCTTGAGCCAGCCGCACATCGACTCCTCGCCGCCGTCGACCAACGAGTCCCAGTAGTAGTTGACCTCGGACTGGTCACGGCACGCGATGCTGAAGGAGACGGCCTCGGTGAAGGTCGCATGCGTCGGGCCACCGTTGATGCCCCGGAACGTCATGCCGTCCAGGTTGAACTCGCCGCCCAGCGCCTTGCCGTCGGGGGTGTGGGCAATGTGCCCGACCGAGGAGTTCGGGAAGATCTTGGTGTAGAACGTCGCTGCCTCCTCGAGGTTGTCGTCGAACCAGAGGCACGGGCTGATCGCGTTCATGGTTGCTCCTTGGCATCTCGGCGGACCGTCCATCCGCTCTCACCCTCTAAGACCGCGCGTCGCGCCTGAATTCATCGCCGAGGAAAGTCGCCACAACCCCCCGCGACCCGTGCGACGTTGTCAGGGTGAGGGCAACACGACGAGAGGCGGGACGTGGACGACTCGGAGTTCATCGAGTGGGTGGCGGGGCATCAGCGACAGCTGCTGCGCTCGGCGTACCTGCTGACCGGTGACCTGCACCGCGCCCAGGACCTGGTCCAGGAGGCGCTGGTCAAGGTGGCGCTGCGCTGGCCACGGCTGCGGAGCGGCAACCCCGCTGGGTACGCCCGCACGATCATCGTCCACGACAACGTCTCGTGGTGGCGTCGCCACCGCCGGGAGCTGACCAGCGCGGCACCCGGTGAGACGCCGCGCGTGTCGAGCGACCCCGAGGCCGCCCTCGTCGACGCGGCGACGAGCTACCTGCCGATCGCCGGCACGACGTACCGTCCCGGGATCGGCTCGGCCGGCGACGTGGGCGGCGTCAGCCCGATTGCCTGGCTGGACGACAAGAAGGTCCTCCTCAAGCACGGTTCCACGCTCGGGAAGCCGTGGACGCTCGTCGCGTGGGATGTGGTGACGGGGGAGCTTGTCCCACGTGTCCGAGGGAGTGGACAGCCTGCAGCTGGTCGGCGTCGCACGGGACCTCGTCGTGGACTGACGGAGCCCGGCGATCCCTAGACTGCGGGCGTGGACTTCTACTCGGCCTACGCACACGGGTTCGCGCGCGTCGCCGCGTGCACGATCCCCATCGTCGTTGCCGACCCCACGAGCAACGTCCGGACCGTCCTCGAGCAGGCCCGGCTGTGCCACGAGGACGGGGTGGCCGTCGCGATCTTCCCAGAGCTCTGCATCAGCGGCTACGCGATCGACGACCTGCTCCTCCAGGACGCCCTGCTCGACGCCGTCGAGGACGCGATCGCCGAGCTCGTGACGGCCTCGGGTGACCTGCTCCCGGTGTTGGTGGTGGGCGCGCCGCTGGTCCACGGCAACCGGGTCATCAACGCCGCGGTCGTGATCCACCGCGGCCGGATCCTGGGCGTCGCCCCGAAGTCCTACCTGCCGACCTACCGCGAGTTCTACGAGCGCCGCTGGTTCGCCCCCGGCGACGACCTGCGGGGTACGACGACCATCGCAGGCCAGGAGGTCCCGCTCGGGCCCGACCTGTTGTTCGAGGCCACCGACGTCCGCGGGCTGGTGCTGCACGTCGAGGTGTGCGAGGACATGTGGGTCCCGATCCCGCCCAGCGCGGAGGCGTCCTTGGCCGGAGCCACCGTGCTCGCGAACATCTCGGGCAGCCCGATCACGGTGGGCCGGGCCGAGGACCGTCGCCTGCTCGCGCGATCGGCGTCCTCGCGCTGCCTGGCGGCGTACCTCTATGCCGCCGCGGGTCAGGGTGAGTCGACCACCGACCTGTCCTGGGACGGCCAGACGATGATCCACGAGATGGGCGAGCTGCTCGCCGAGACCGAGCGGTTCCCCGAGGGCCCGCGTCGGTCCGTAGCGGACATCGACCTGGACCGGATGCGGATGGACCGGATCCGGCAGGGCACCTTCGACGACAACCGGCGCACCCACGGGGTGGAGTTCCGCCGGGTCGAGTTCGAGCTCGCGCCGCGGGCCGGCGACATCGGGCTGCGCCGCAAGGTCGACCGGTTCCCGTTCGTGCCCGACGACGAGGCCCGCCTCGCCCTGGACTGCTACGAGGCCTACAACATCCAGGTCTCCGGGCTCGAGCAGCGGCTCTGCGCCATCGGCCGAGGAGCTCCGGCGCAGCCCAAGGTCGTTATCGGGGTCTCCGGCGGCCTCGACTCGACGCACGCGCTCATCGTGGCGGCCAACGCGATGGACCGGCTCGGCCGGCCCCGCAGCGACATCCTGGCGTTCACGCTGCCCGGCTTCGCGACGACCGAGATCACCAAGGGCAGCGCGATCGAGCTGATGGAGGCGCTCGGCACCACGCACGAGACCCTCGACATCACGCCCGCCGCCCGCCAGATGCTGACGGACCTCGGGCACCCGTTCTCGCGGGGCGAGGAGGCCTACGACGTCACGTTCGAGAACGTCCAGGCCGGCCTGCGCACCGACTACCTCTTCCGGGCCGCCAACCAGCGCGGCGGCATCGTGCTCGGCACCGGCGACCTGTCCGAGCTCGCCCTGGGCTGGTGCACGTACGGCGTGGGCGACCAGATGTCGCACTACAACGTCAACGCGGGCGTGCCGAAGACGCTGATCCAGCACCTCATCCGCTGGGTGATCAGCGCCGGCCAGTTCGACGCCGCCACCAACAAGGTGCTCCAGCGGATCCTCGAGCAGGAGATCTCGCCGGAGCTGGTGCCGGCCCGCGAGGGTGAGCGCCCGCAGAGCACGGAGGACACCGTCGGGCCCTACGCCCTGCAGGACTTCACGCTGTTCCACACGCTGCGCTACGGCTACGCCCCCAGCAAGATCGCGTTCCTCGCCTGGCACGCCTGGCACGACATCGACGCAGGAGCCTGGCCGGCGCACTACCCCGAGGACCGGCGCGCGGCGTACGACCTCGGTGAGGTGCGGCACTGGCTCGAGGTCTTCATCCGGCGGTTCTTCGCCAGCCAGTTCAAGCGGTCGGCACTCCCGAACGGGCCCAAGGTGAGCGCCGGCGGCACGATGTCACCACGCGGCGACTGGCGGATGCCCTCGGACGCCAGCCCGGCCGTGTGGCTGGCCGAGCTCGACGCCAACGTCCC
>JAOPXC010000444.1 GCA_025965335.1 Nocardioides sp.
GACGCCGGCGCCATGAACATCCCCATCTTCGAGACGGTCATCAAGGGCATCTCGATCATCGGGTCGATCGTCGGCACCCGCCAGGACCTGGCCGAGGTGTTCGCGCTGCACGCGGCGGGCAAGACCCGGGTGATCGCCGAGACCCGCAACCTGGACGACGTCAACGAGGCCATCGCCGAGGTGCTGTCGGGCCACGTCGCGGCCCGGCTCGTCTTCGAGTACGCCGCGGTGCCGGCCACGGTCTGAGTCCGCACGCACGAAGCCCTGGCGATTGCCAGGGCTTCGTGAGAGTGCTCTCACCGACCCCTCATGCGTGCCACATCGAGATCCGGCAGCGTCAATCCAGACCGATGACAACGCAACCCCCGCAAAGACAAGAGGACCAGCCATGAAGACTCCCGCCCGTTACGCCGCCGCCCTGCTGCTCGCCACCGCCGTACCCGTCCTCGGCGCCGGCGCCGCCCAGGCCCGCGCCGACGGCGATGTGATCCGCACGGGCTCGTGCAGCGGTGCCACCGACTGGAAGATCAAGGCCAAGCCGGACAACGGTCGCATCGAGGTCGAGGCGGAGATCGACAGCAACCACAACGGGCAGACCTGGAAGTGGGTGCTGCGCCACGAGGGCAATGTCGTCGCCCGCGGCACGTCCACGACCAGCGGACCGAGTGGGTCCTTCGACGTCCAGCGCAGGACGAACAACGCGGCCGGCTCCGACTCCTTCAAGTTCCGTGCCGTGAACCAGAAGGGCGGCGAGACCTGCGTGGCCCGGGTCACGCTCTGACGTCGACCCGCCGGTCGTCGCTGCTCGACGGCGCGGGCTGGGCCGGACGTCCTCGTGGATAGATCGTGAGGCGGCCCAGCCACACCGCGGCAACGGCAATGGCCAGCCCGGCCACGTCGTCGACCGCGAAGTGCCAGCCCAGGAAGACCGTGGCGACCATGGTCGCGGCCAGGTAGACCGACATCACCCGGGCCGCGCGGCGGAACCGGTAGTAGCGCAGCATCAGCAGGATCACGCACGTCACCCCCACGTGCAGGCTCGCGAACGCCGACACCTGAGCGAACGCGTCGCTCGCGGCCGGGTGCGCCAGCAGATGCGCTCGCTGCGCCAGGTAGCGGGCCTGGGTGTCGGTGACGATCGTCCGCGGCAGACCGGCGAAGTCCTGCGGTTCCGAGTTGAAGGGGCCGAGCGACGGGATGAGGTAGTACGTCCCGACGCCCAGCATCCACACCCAGATCGCGGAGGCAAGGAAGACGAAGCCGTCGCGCAGGCGGTCCGCGAACACCACAGCCGCCACGAACGAGACGGTCACCATGGTCGGGAACGACTCGTAGACCACCACCAGCACGTACGTCGCCACGTGTTGCCCCAGGACGTCGTGGAGCAGGACCGCCGGAGAGTGGCCCAGGAACAGCCACGCGTCGACGCGCGTGAGCAGGTCGTCGCGCGACGCGTTGAGCACGTCCCAGCTCTTGAGGTTGTGGTAGCAGAAGTAGACCAGGTGGTAGGCCAGCAGGCCGGCTGCTGCGAGGCCCAGTCGTCGTCGGGGCCAGCGATCCCTGAGCCGGCGCACGACGACGCCGGGCGTGCGCTGCCCGCGTGGGCTCCGGCGTACCGCGTCGAGGACGGCGAGCCCCAGGAAGATCCCGACCGTGATGGCGAGCCTGCTCCGCAGGATCTCGCCGCCCGGGTCGCGCACCGGTATGCCGACGGCGATCGATCTCCACGCCGTGATGCCCCCGAACACCAGGACGATCAACCAGAGCCGCAGAACCCACCCGTGCTCCGGCTCGCTGTCCCCGGCCCCGTCGTTGCCGACGGGTGGCGCGGACAGGAACGGGACCGATGTCGTTCGACCGGTGGGACTGGTCCCACCTCGCAACGGCATTGCGGCACCTTGGTGAATCGAGCCTGCCATTTTCCTTACCGGCGGGCCCGGGGCGCTCGGTCAGGTGGCTTGCAGGGAGTGGTCCGGACTCTGAAGGGGTGACCGCCGCAACCGTCGACCCCCCCGTGGCCCCTGCCCCGGATCCCGAACCGGGGCGGCGTCGGCGTGCCCTCGCCATCCCGCGACTGCGCCACTGCATTGCCGTCGCGGCCGCCGGCGCCTTGATCCTGCTCGCGATCCCCGCTCTGTCCGGTGTGCCCTGGAGCAGCATCGGATCGATCCTCGGCGCCGTTCCGGTGATCGGTCTGACCGGCCTCTTCCTCGTCTGGGTGCTCGGCCTGCTCGCCCACACGATCACGTTGACCGCGGCCCTGCCCACCCTGACCCACCGGCGGGCCCTCACGCTCAGCCTGACGGGGAGCGCCGTGGCGAACGTCCTGCCCGTGGGGGGTGCCGCGGGAGTCGCGCTCAACTACCGGATGGCGCGCACCTGGGGCTTCGACCGGGGCCAGATCGCCGCCTACACGGTGGTGACGAACGTGTGGGACGTCCTGGCGAAGCTCGTCCTTCCTCTTCTCGCGCTGCCACTCCTGCTGCTGACCGCGCACTCCACCGTGCACCAGCTGCTGGGTCCGGTGGCAGTCGGAACCGCGGCGCTCGCCCTCGTGGCCGGGCTGGCGTTGGCGACCTTTGTCAACGCGTCCGTTGCTCACCGCGTCGGCACCGTCGCGGAAAGCCTGACCGGAATGGTGCTCCGCGGCTCCGGATCCCAGCGGCAGGTCGAGGTGCGCAAGCACCTGGTGGACCTGCAGGCCCGCTGCGGCCCCTTGATGAGGCAGCGTTGGCGGCGGCTCACCCTGGGCATGAGCCTCTACACCACCTCGCTGCTGATCCTCCTGTGGGCGTGTCTCCACCTCACCGCCGCCGGGCTCGCGCCGACGGCCGTGCTCGCTGCCTTCGCGGTCGAGCGGCTGCTCACGCTGCCCGGGCTCACCCCCGGTGGTGCGGGGGTCGTCGAGGTCGGTCTGAGCGGTGCCCTGCTGGTGCTCGGCGGCCTGCCGGCCGGCGTGGTCGCGGGTGTGCTGCTCTACCGCGCCCTCACCTTCGGTCTGGAGATCCCGGTCGGCGGCATCGGGCTGCTGGGTTGGTGGTGGGCGCGGCGGCGTGCGGCGGTCCGAGGCGCCGCGGGGCTGCCCAGCACCGAGCTGGTGGGGAGCGCCTGATGCGGATCCTGCATGTCAGCGACTGCTACCTGCCCCGGGTCGGCGGGATCGAGATGCACCTGCGTGACCTCGTGCTGCAACAGCGGACGGCCGGGCACGACGTACGGGTCCTGACCACGACCACGGCCGGAGCCGACGAGGCCAGCGATCCGGAGTGGGTACGACGCACGGGCCGGTCCACGAGCGGCGGGACCGACCTGCGGGGTGCCGAGGCAGACCTGGCCCGGCTCCTCCGTGAGGAACCAGTCGACGTCGTCCATGTCCACGTCTCGGTGTTCTCACCGTTCGCCACCCTCGCGGCCCGGCACTGCTCGGCGCTGGCGATCCCCACCCTGGTGACGGTCCACTCCATGTGGTCGCGACTGGGGCCCCTGCCGACGATCGCGAAGGCGGTGCTGCGGCTCCGCAGCTGGCCGGTCACCTGGTCGGCGGTCAGCGAGCGGGCGGCCGAACCGCTGCGGGACATGCTGGGCCCCGACGTCCCGGTCTGGGTGCTTGCCAACGCCGTGGACCCTGCGCAGTGGCGTCAGGCGCCCCCCACGGACGTCGATGCCGGCGGCGTTCCGACGATCGTGAGCGTGATGCGGCTGACGCGCACCAAGCGGACGCTCCCGCTGGCGCGCATGCTCGGACAGGTGCGCGAGGCACTCCCCCGCGACACCGAGGTACGGGCCCTCATCATCGGCGACGGACCTCAGCGGGCCGCCCTCAGTCGGTACCTCCGCCGGCACCGCATGGACGGCTGGGTCGACCTGCCTGGGCGACTGGACCGCGCAGCCATCCACGAAGCGCTGGCCCGCGCCGCGCTGTTCGTCGCACCGGCGACACTGGAGTCGTTCGGCATCGCGGCGCTCGAGGCTCGCACGGCGGGCCTGCCGGTCGTCGCGAGCAGCCGGAGTGGCGTCGGCGAGTTCATCACCTCGGGTGTCGACGGCCTCCTCGGCGACACTGACCAGATCATGGTCGAGCAGATGGTCCGGCTCCTGACCGATCATCGACTGCGGGCTTCGATGAGCGCCCACAACCGGCTGGTGCCGCCGCGGCACGACTGGCTGGCGGCATGCCGGAGGACCGAGGAGCTGTACCAGCTTTCCGCTGCGAGGGTCGCGCCCGGCGCCGTACCAGCTCCTTCCTCGGCGACCGACCTGGTGTTCCGGCGAAGCGCATGAGCCCGCACCAGTCCGCGCCGTACACGGTGGTGTCCTTCCATGCTCATCCCGACGACGAGGCCCTCCTGACCTCCGGAACGTTGGCTCGGGCGGCGGCCGAGGGGCATCGGGTCGTGCTGGTCATCGCCACCGCGGGGGAAGCGGGTCTGACATCGGACCCGCCCGGCACGACCGAGCTCGCCACCCGCAGGACCCGGGAGCTCGAGGCATCCGCTGCCGCGATCGGTGCCGCTCGCGTCGAGGTCCTGGGCTACGCCGACTCGGGCTCCGCCGTCGACGACGCCGCCAGGAGCCGGGACTCGTTCAGCAACCAGGATCCGGAGGACGTTGCCGTCGAGCTCGCCGCCATCCTGGTCGAGGAGCAGGCAGATGTGCTGACCATCTACGACCCGTCCGGCGGGTACGGGCACCCGGACCACGTCCAGGTCCATCGCGCCGGGCTCCGGGCCGCGGTGCTCGCCGGCACGCCCATCGTGCTCGAGGCCACGATCGACCGGGCCCGGATCGCCAGGGCGGTCCGGGTCCTCCGCGCCCTGTCGCGGACGTTCCCCCTCCCCGAGCTGCCGGACATGACCCAGGCCTACACGGCCCAGGCCGACCTCACGCACCGTGTCGATGTGCGGAAGCACCTCGGTGCCAAACGCAGGTCGTTGCAGGCCCACGCCAGCCAGGCCAGCAGTGACAGCGGGCCGCGGACCCTGGCCCTGCTGCTCAGGCTGCCGCCTCCCCTCCGGCGGCTGGTCCTCGGGCAGGAGTGGTTCCGGGAGATCGGTCGGGCCCCCACCGGGGCACTGCTCGACGACATCTTCGCGACCCTGCGAGGCGGCCCGTGAGCATCGGGATGGAGCCGCGACTGACCGAGGACCGACACCCGGTCGTGACCGCGGCTCGCACGACGCGTCAGTTCCGGGCCGAGCGGGAGGGTCTCCTCCTGCTGCTGACCGGGACTGCAGCCCTGTACCTGTGGAACCTGGACGTCTCCGGGTGGGCCAACTCCTACTACTCGGCGGCCGCCCAGGCGGGTGCCGAGTCGTGGAAGGCGTTCTTCTTCGGGTCCCTCGACGTCGGCAACGCCATCACCGTCGACAAGACCCCGCTGTCGTTGTGGGCGATGGCGCTGTCGGTGCGCTTCTTCGGGATGTCGTCCTGGAGCATCCTGGTCCCCCAAGCACTCGCCGGGGTCGGGGCGGTCTGGCTCCTCTTCGCGAGCGTGCGCCACACCACCCGCTCCGCCGGCGCCGGCCTGCTCGCCGGAGCATTGTTCGCCGTCACGCCGGTGGCCGCGCTGATGTTCCGCTACAACAACCCGGACGCGATGCTCACGATCCTGCTCGTGGGCGCCGGCTACGCCACGTTGCGGTCATTGGACAGTCCACGGGCGCTGCGGTGGCTGGTGCTGGCCGGGTCCCTGGCGGGGCTCGGCTTCCTGACCAAGATGTTCGAGGCGTTCCTGGTCCTCCCCGCCCTCGCGCTCACCTATGCCGTCTTCGCCGCCGTCCCGTTCCGCACGCGCGTGAGCCACCTGGTGGCCGCGCTCGGCGCGGTGCTCGTCTCGGCCGGATGGTGGGTCGTTGTCGTCGAGCTGTGGCCGGCCGGCTCCCGGCCCTACATCGGAGGTTCGACGAACAACTCCGTCCTCCAGCTGGCCCTCGGCTACAACGGCCTCGGACGTATCACCGGCAACCAGACAACCTCGTTCAGCAACACGATCCTCAGTGCGGCCAACATCGCCCGCATCTCCCGCACCGACATCGCCGGCGAGATCA
>JAOPXC010000450.1 GCA_025965335.1 Nocardioides sp.
ACACGTCGCGGAGCAGCAACGGCTCCTCGAACTGCGGGTGGTCGCGCTCGATGGTCTCCATGGCCTCGAGCAGGTCGAGGCGGGTTCCGGCGATCACCGAGGTCGTCCTCGGGTCGGGCTTCTCCAACCTGCCGGTGGCGTGTGGATCGCTGGCGACTGCCTGGTTCTTCATCCGGCGGTACGTCGAGCGAGCCGAGTTCACCGCGACCACGTGCATCCAGGTGGTGAACCGGCCGCGTCCACCCCACGAGCCGATCCTGGTGGCGATGTTGATCAGCGCCTCCTGGCAGGCGTCCTCCGCGTCCGGGGTGTGGGGGAGCACGCCGCGACACACGTTGAGGGCGCGGGGACGGATCGCGCCGAGCAGGAGCTCGAGCGCGTCACGGTCCCCGTCCCGGGCCCGCCGCGCCAGCTCGTCGAGCTCGTCCGGGGTGCGCCCTTCCGACCAGGTGTCCCGGGATCCGTCGTCAGCCATGCCACCAACCTTCTCCGTCCCCGCAAACCTAATGCAGGGAACGGGGAAGGTTGGTGGGATGTGAACCGCTACTTGACCTCGGAGCGGAGCACGAGCCGGACGCCCACGATCAGCGGGATGACGAGCCAGATCAGGTGCGTGACACCGAGGTTGGCCCACTGCTCACCGGTCATCGTGCCGTTCACGAGCGCGCTCTGTGCGTAGGTGACGTCCACCCACGGCTGCAGGTCGCGGAACCACTGCTGGCTGTCGGCCAGGAGCATGGCCAGCGTCGGCAGCACGAACGAGTACACGAAGTACGCCACGATGGCGCCCGCCGAGTTGCGGATCAGCAGGCCGAGCATGAACCCGACAAGCATGCCGAGCACGTTGAACAGCACGACGTCGGCCAGGAAGGCGGGGCCGTCGTCCCAGACCGTCGGGACGCCGGCAATGGCCGAGCCCACGATGTTGCCGAGTGCGCCGATCGCGAGGGCGGAGACCATGGAGACCACGCCGGTGCCGACCGCGACGATGCCCTTGGCGAGCACGATCCGGCTGCGGTGCGGGACCAGCGTGAAGGTCGTGAGCCCGCTTCTCTGGCTCCATTCGCTCGTGACCGAGAGGATCGCGACCACCGGGAGGATGATCGACAGCGGGATACCGATGGCGGCACCGAACGTGTCGTAGGTCAGCTGGTCGTTCGGTGCGAACAGCAGGACCGCTCCCGTGGCGATCACGGCGGCGATGCCGACGCTGGCCAGCAGCCAGAAGCCCGACCGGGTGTTGAAGGACTTGCGCAGCTCCACCGAGGCGATGCGGGAGAGCGGGATCGGCGCAGGCGCGGGACGCGGGACGCGTCGGGTCTCCTGCTCGAGGGCGATGGTGGTCATGCTGCGGCTCCGTCTCGTTGGGTGTCTGCGGTGAGCTCCAGGAACATCTCTTCCAGCCCGGCGCCCTCGGCGGCACGGAGCTCGACCAGCGGTACGCCGGCCAGGTGGGCGACCTTGCCGACCAGCTCGGCCTCGGCGTCGACGCGCAGGGCGTCGGCGCTGCCGGTGGCGTGGCTCGGGGCGAAGGACACACCGGAGGCGGTGAGCGCGTTCGCCAGTTCCTGCACGTTCGGGGTGCGGACCAGCGTCCCGGCGGAGCGCAGGAGCTCCGCCTTGGTGCCCTGGGCGACGATCTTGCCCTGGCCGATGACCACCAGGTCGTCGGCGATGACCTCGATCTCGTGCAGCAGGTGGGAGGACAGCAGCACGGTGCCGCCCTGGTCGGCGTAGCCGCGCAGCAGGTCGCGCATCCACCGGATCCCGGCGGGGTCGAGGCCGTTGGCGGGCTCGTCGAGGATCAGCACCTCGGGGTCGCCGAGCAGTGCCGTGGCGATGCCGAGCCGTTGGCGCATTCCGAGCGAGTAGTTGCGGACCCGACGGCCCGACTCGGTCGGCGAGAGGCTGACCAGGTCGAGCATCTCGTCGACGCGGGACGAGGGGAGGCCCATCGTCTGCTGCGCGACCGTGAGGATCTCGCGGCCGGTGCGGCCCGCGTGCTGGGCCGAGGCGTCCAGCAGGACACCGACCTCGAGTCCCGGGTTCGGCAGGTCGGCGAAGCGTCGGCCGCTGACCTCGGCGAAGCCGGAGGAGGCGGGGGTGAGCCCGACCATGATCCGCATGGACGTGGACTTGCCGGCGCCGTTGGGCCCGAGGAAGCCGGTGACCCGGCCCGGGAGGGCGGTGAAGGTGACGTCGTCGACCGCCGTGAAGGCGCCGTACGTCTTGGTGAGGGATTCGACCTTGATCATGCATTCAGCGTCGCGGTCGGAGGGCCCCTCGCACATCGGGGAACGTGCTGAGCCCACCCCGGGACCCCACCCCTGGCCCGTCTCGGGGTCGCCCCCGGGGTTGCGGGGCTCGCTCGCCCATAATGCTGTCGTGTCCATGCCCAGCCGACTCGGTCGCTACGCCGTGCGCCGCCGCATCGGCGCCGGGGGCTTCGCGACGGTCTGGCTGGCCTACGACGAGCAGCTGGACTCACCGGTCGCGGTGAAGGTCCTCGCCGACAACTGGACCGAGGACCAGCACGTGCGGCAGCGGTTCCTGGAGGAGGGTCGCTACCTGCGCAGGGTGGAGTCGCCGCACGTCGTGAGCGTGTACGACGCGGGCGAGCTGGAGGACGGCCGCCCCTACCTCGTGATGACGTACGCCGACCAGGGCACCCTCGCCGACCGGCTCGAGGTTGCCGGGCTCACCGCCGCGCAGGCGATGGAGGTCGTGCGTCAGGTCGGGGCCGGGCTGACCGCGCTCCACCAGCGCGACATCCTGCACCGCGACGTGAAGCCCGCCAACGTGCTGTTCCGCACCGCCGACGGCGAAGTGCGGGCGATGGTCGCCGACCTCGGCCTCGGCAAGGCGCTCGACGTCTCCTCGCGGTTGACGATGATCGCGGGCACCCCGTCGTTCGTGGCCCCCGAGCAGGCCCAGGCCGAGCCGCTGGACGCCCGGGCCGACCTCTACTCGCTGGCCGCGCTGACCTACCTGCTGCTCGCGGGCCGGGCGCCGTACGCGCATGCGGACCTGGCTGCGGCCGCCCGTCCCCAGGAGCCGCTGCCGATGTCCACGCCGGAGCGTCCGTTCTCCGACCGGGTCGAGGCGGTCGTGCGGCGCGGCCTCGCGCTGGACCGCAACGAGCGCTGGCCCGACGTCGCGACCTACGTCGACGCCCTGGCGGACGCGCTCGGCGAGCCCGCCGGCGGCGGGGTCTCCGAGCCCTGGCTGCCGCTCGATCCCCAGCTCACTCAGCCCGGCGCGCGACCCTCACCCCGGCCCGCCACCAGCCCGCTGGGCGACCCCACCCCGCCGCCGGGTCGTCGTCGCCGGCGGCTCCGCGGAGCGCTTGCCGGCCTGGTCGTGCTCGCGGTCGGTGGCGGCGTCGGGTACGCCGCGCAGCAACGGCTGGGCGGCGACGTGACCGTCACGGACGGCGCGGACACGATCAGCGTCACGGTCCCGCAGGCCTGGGACCGGGCGTCGTCGACCGCCGGCTGGTTCCCGCCGAACGGGACGGGTGACTCGGTCGAGTTCCCGGCGGTGTCGGTCGGGACGTCGCCGACGTGGACGACCGCCGGCGCCGGCGCCGAAGGGGTCTTTGCGGGGATCCTGCCGGGCACCGAGCTGCCCAACCAGGTTCCGCAACATCCCGAGTGCGCGGTGGCGGGGGGTCGGCAGGACGACAGCTCTCCGCTCGGGACGTCGGCGACCGTCGTCTACACCTCCTGTCCCGACGGGGTCACCATCGAGCGTGTCGTGCAGGTGACGACCAGCCAGCTGCTCTGGGTGCAGGTCCGCAGCGCCGACCGGGCGACGGCCAACGACGTCCTCGACAGCGTCGTGGTCCACGGCATGTGAGCGGGAGACCCGCCTAGGCCTCGCCCGGGGCGGGCGACGGGATGCTCGCGGAGGCGGCGACTCGCTCCAGCAGGTCGGCCATGCCCGCTCGGTCGGCCTCGCGACCGGTGATGGCGATGTCGGCGTACGCCGTGGAGTCGCCGCCGAACGTCAGCCAGCGCTCCATCGTGAACCGCTGGTAGAAGCCCCCGTTCAGGCCCGGGTCCAGGTAGTTGGCCAGGAAACCGTCCTCAGTCTCGCTCTCGATCACCAGGCGCCGCATGTTGCCGTCGGCCACGGCGTTCTGCAGCTTCAGGATCCGGAAGCCCTTGGCCGCTGAGACCGACGCGCGCGAGCCGGCGACGATCTCGATCCGCAGAACATAGGAGTTCGACGGGTTGTCGGGCGGCGCGAAGTTCCACGCCGAGCCGCCCGCGAGAGTGACTCGGCGCCAGCCGTCCGGGACCGACGCGGCCAACCGGAACTGATTCAGCCGGAACTTCTCCTCGTGGCTCGGCAGGTTCGTGGACAGGGGGGCGATGCCGTTGTCGGGGAGCACGTCGTACTCGTTGACCGGGTAGCTCGGCGACTGGGCCGGGACCGGCGTGGCTGCCGCGACCGAGGTTGGGTCGCCCCGCAGCACGTTGCCGACGACGAAGCCGCCGGCCACCCCCGCCAGGGCCAGCGCCAGGCCGGCGCCGACGGTCCGCAACCTCATGGCGTCACCGTAACCGGCAATGTGAACAGGACAAGTTCTGCTTGGCGCGCCGATGAGTTCACAGGTTTGACTGTGTCTGTCGTATTAATAGGACCCCGTTCGTGGTGTAGGTAACCGCACCTTCACCAAACCAGGAGAGAAGTACCGTGACCGACGCCGTGCCTGGCCACCAGCTCATCACCCGCAAGCGCTGGCTGGCGCTCTACGTGCTGTGCCTCGGGGACCTGATGATCGTGCTCGACTCCAGCATCGTGAACGTGGCGCTGCCCTCGATCCAGTCCGACCTGGGCTTCTCGCAGTCGGCACTCGCCTGGGTGGTGAACGCCTACCTGCTCACGTTCGGCGGCTTCCTGCTGCTCTCGGGGCGGTTGGGCGACCTGCTGGGCAACAAGCGGGTCTTCCAGGGCGGTGTCGTCTCGTTCACGATCGCCTCGGTCGCGTGCGGGCTGGCGCCTTCGTCCGAGCTTCTCGTCGTCGGCCGCGCGATCCAGGGCCTCGGCGGCGCGGCCGTCTCGGCCGTGGCGCTGTCGCTGATCATGGGACTGTTCACCGACCCGGCGGAGCGGGCCAAGGCGATGGGCTTCTTCGGTTTCGTCATGTCGGGTGGCGGCGCCGTCGGCGTCCTGCTCGGCGGCGTGCTCACGGGACTCTTCTCGTGGCACTGGATCTTCCTGGTGAACGTGCCCGTCGGCATCGGCGTCTGGCTCGCCGCGAAGCGGATCCTCCCCGAGGACGAGGTGGTGCCCGACGCCGCGCGGCTCGACGTCCCGGGCGCCGTGCTGATCACCGGCGCACTGATGCTGTCGGTCTACGCGATCGTCGGCGGCAACGAGGCCGGCTGGACCTCGGCTCGCACCATCGCCCTCCTGGGGTCGAGCGTCGTGCTGATCCTCGTGTTCCTCCACCGCGAGGCCCGGGTCGCGAACCCGTTGGTCCCGCTGCGTCTGTTCACCCTGCGCAACGTCGCGATCTCGCAGATCGTCGGCGTCCTGTGGGCGGGTGCGATGTTCGCCTGGTTCTTCCTCGCGGCGCTCTACCTCCAGCTGGTCCTGTCGTACTCCGCCCTCGAGGTGGGCCTGGCCTTCATCCCGACCAGCGTGGTGATGGCCTACTGCTCGCTCAAGCTCTCCGATCGGGTGGTGATGCGTTTCGGCATCCGCAAGCCGCTGACGGCGGGACTGCTGCTCGCGGCCGCCAGCCTCGCCCTGTTCGCGCGGGCGCCGGTCGACGGCCACTTCCTGACCGACGTGCTGCCGTCGATGCTGCTGCTCGGCGCGGGCGCCGGCATCGCCTTCAACCCGGTGTTGCTCGCGGCGATGGGCGATGTGGAGCCCCACGAGTCCGGCCTGGCCTCCGGTGTCGTCAACACGTCGTTCATGATGGGCGGCGCGCTCGGCCTCGCCGTGTTCGTCAGCCTCTCGACGTCGCGCGAGAGCTCGCTGCTGGCCGATGGGAGCTCCCACGTCGAGGCCCTCAACGGTGGGCTTCAGCTCGCGTTCGCGGCCGGCGCGGTGGCGGCCCTCGCCGCCGCCGTGATCGGGGGAGCCTTCCTCCGGCCGAAGCCGATGCGGGACCTGGACACCCACGGAGAGCCGGTCGAGGCGGCGGAGGCGGCCTGACCGGTCGCGGCTCGATCCCGAGGTCGGGACCACCCCCCTGGCTACCGGGACCGGCCGGCCGCCGCTCTACGGTGGCGCCATGACGAGTCTGGTGATCCGCAACGCCCGGCTGGTGCCGGTCGGGGCCGGGGATGCCGCGCCCGACGTACCCGTCGACGTCGTCGTGCAGCACGGGACCGTGACCGAGGTGCGACGCGGTGCCGAGCGACCCGACGGCGTGCCGGAGATGGACGCCGGCGGGCGCTGGCTGACCCCGGGTCTGTGGGACCAGCACGTGCACCTCGCCCAGTGGACGCTCGCCTCGCAACGGCTCGACCTCGCGTCGGCCCGTTCCCCCGAGGCGGTCACCGCGGCCGTCGCCGAGCGGCTCGGCGCGTACCCGGACACGCCCGTCGTCGGCTGGGGGCACCGGTCGGGCGGCTGGGACCGCGACGTCACGGTCTCCGAGCTCGACGCGGTGTCCGGGGACACCCCGGTGGTCCTCATCAGCGGCGACGGGCACCACGCCTGGCTCAACACCACCGCGCTCATGCACCTGGCGATGCCGGTCCGTGACTCGGTGGTCAGCGAGACCGAGTGGTTCTCGGTCTATCCGCGGCTCGTCACCCTGGTCGGCAACGACGGGACCTCGCCGGAGGCCTTCCTCCGGACCCTCGACGCGGCGGCCGCGCAGGGGGTCGTCGGGATCGTCGACTTCGAGTTCGGGGGCGGCGCGGCGGAGTGGGCGGAGCGTTGGGCCGCGGGGTGCGACCGGCTGCGGATCCGGTGGGCGACGTACGCCGACTCGCTCGACGAGGTCATCGCGGCCGGGCTGCGCACCGGTGACCCGCTGCCGGGTTGCGACGACCGGGCCACGATGGGTCCGCTGAAGATCATCTCCGACGGCTCGCTCAACACCCGGACGGCGTGGTGCTGCGAGCCGTACGCCGACGCGCACCGCCTGGAGTACCCCTCCGGACAGCCGAACCTGTCCGGCGCCGAGCTCCGCGACCTGCTGGGGCGCGCGCACGGCGCCGGCCTGGAGGTCGCCACGCACGCGATCGGCGACGCGGCCGTCGCCGAGGCCCTGGCGTCCTACGCCGACACCGGGGCGCGCGGGTCGATCGAGCACGCGCAGATGGTGAGTCGTGACGACGTACGACGGATGGCCGGGCTCGGCATCCGTGCCAGCGTCCAGCCCGCCCACCTGCTCGACGACCGCGACCTCACCGAGAAGATCTGGCCGGGCCGGGCCGGGCGCTGCTACGCGTTCCGCTGGATGCTGGACGCCGGGGTCGAGCTGGCCCTGGGCTCCGACGCGCCGGTGTCACCCCTCGACCCGTGGCTGGCGATCGCGGCCGCGGTGCACCGCAGCGCCGACGAGCGCGACCCCTGGCACGCGGAGCAGGCGCTCACGCCCCGCGAGGCGTTGGCGGCCTCGGTCGACGGTCAGCCGATGGTGGCTCCTGGCTCGCGCGGCGACCTGGTGCTCCTCGACTCCGACCCGCTCGCGACCGGTGCCGGGACCGCCGGGACCGCCGAGGCCCTGCGGCACACCCGGGCCGCGCTGACGGTGGTCGCCGGCCTGGTGGTGCACAGCGCGCTGTAAGCCGTCCGGCCACGACCGCACGCGTCAGTGCTTGGCGACTCCGTGCCGGGGCAGGGCCGAGAGGACCAGCTGGGCGATCGCGCGTTGCTCGGCGATCAGCGGGTGGAAGGCGAGCGCGGTGCCGGCGCTCGTCACCTGCCCGTTGACCCAGGGTTGGTCCGAGCAGATGTCGTGCCCCAAGCTGGCGGCGAAGCTGTCGACATAGGTCACGCCCGCCTTCGCGGCCGCCCGCTTCTGGACGTCGGCCAGGGCGGCATTGATGCTGGCGGCGTAGGCGTAGTCGCCGTCGGCCAGTGGCAGCAGCTCGGGGCAGCTGCCGCCGGGGGCGATGGCGCTCGGGTAGCCGACCACGACGATCACGGCGTTCGGCGACCGGTCCCTGATGCCGGCAATGGTCGCGGCCAGCCGCGGTCCGAGCCTGGCGACCTCGGTGCGCAACCGGTCCTCGCCGCCCGCCGTGAGCTGCTCCTGGCACGGGGCGCCCGTGGGGTCCCGTTGGCGCAGCCCCGGGCAGGTCCCGATCAGCGTCCCGTAGATGCCGAAGTCGTTGCCGCCGATCCCGAGGGTGACCAGGCTGGTGTCGGCGGTGAGGGCGTCGAACTGCGCCGGCACGACTCCCTTGACCGTGTTCTGGACCCCGACCAGGGAGGTGGTGTCGGCCCCGGCGCAGCTGCGGTCATCGAGCCGGGTGCCGACCAGAGCCGCCGCGACCAGGGCGGGGTAGTTGTACTTCGACCGGAGGCAGCCGTCGGTCGCGTCGGTCTTCGAGGCCAGTGGCGCGGCCGTGAACGAGTCGCCGAGGGCGACGTAGGACGGGTAGGCGCCGGGCTCGACGGCGCTCGACGGCGGGGCGGTGGGGGTGGGCGGGGGCGAGTCGGTCCGGGTGGGCGACGTCCGGGCCGCGGACGGGGACTCCGCCTGGGGGGCGCTGGCACCGCAGCCGCCGAGCAGCGCGAGGAGGACGGCCGCAGTGGCCGCCGCGAGCACGCGGGACGAAAGCTTCATCGACACCTTCGACGCAGACACGCTCTTCAAAGTACGAGGTGGGTCCTGAACCGGCCCGTCACTTCAGGAGCCGGAGGATCTCGTCGGCGACCGCGGCCTGCTCGGCGACGTAGGGGTGCCAGGCGGCTGCCTCGCCGGGGTGGTCGACAACCCCCGCGATCCACGGGTCGGCCGCGCAGATGTCGTGTCCCGCCACCACCGCCTGCACGTCGACGTACTCCACGCCGGTCGCCGCCGCGGCCCGGCGCTGGGCATCGATCACCCGCTGGAAGGAGGTACGGACGAACAGATAGTCCCCCGTGGCGAGCGGCAACAGGTCGCAGGTGCCCGACGCGGGAACCATCTGGGGATAGCCCACGAGCAGGATCCGGGCCTCCGGAGCGCGGTCCCGGACGAGGCGCACCATCGTCTCGATCTGCCGTTCGGTCTCGTCGACGACCGGCAGCAGCTTGTTCTGGCCGTCGGAGACGTATCGGTCACGGCAGGGTGCGCCGGTGGGGTCGGTGTCCCTCAGCAGGGTGCAGCCGACGACGACGCTGCTGAAGAAGTGTGAGTCGTTGGCCCCGATGCTCAGGGTGACGAGGTCGGTGGCCGCGGTCACGGCGTCCAGCTGGGGCTGCTCGATGCTGAGCCCGGTCGGCTGCCTGTTGGTCAGGCCGCGCGTCGCGGCGCCCGCGCAGCTGACATCGGTGAGCGTGGTGTCGGGGAGCGCGGCCGCGACCTGGTGCGGGTAGTTGTTGCTGGAGCGGAAGCAGGGTCCCTGGACCACGACGGGGATGCCCGGTCCCGAGGTGTAGGAGTCGCCGAGGGCGACGTAGCTGTCCGTCGGTTCCGGGGGGTCCGGGATCTTCGAGCCGCACCCGACGGCGAGGCCGGCCGCCGTCGCCACGCCGAGCCAGGTGGCCGCCCGGGCGAGCCGTCGCGTCACCGGCCAACGGTGGAGCGCCGGCACGTGGGCCGGTCCGGGGAGTCGCGCATGGCAGAACGGTACGGCGCCCACCGGGTCCGCGGCTCGCGGGGACGGTTTCGATGCGGGTACCAAGCAGACATGGACACCGATGCGGATCCGACCGAGGAGACGAGCGACTCGCTGATCACCGTCCTCGTCGCTCTCGTGGCCAACGGGCTGCTGGCACTGGCCAAGTCGGCGGCGGCGGTGGCGACCGGGTCGGCCTCGATGGTCGCTGAGGCGGCGCACTCCTGGGCCGACACCGGCAACGAGATCTTCCTGCTGGTGGCCGAGCGGACGGGCCGTCGGCCCCGGGACGACGAACATCCCCGGGGCTACGGCCGGTCGACGTACATCTGGTCGCTCGTCGCGGCGTTCGGCCTGTTCTCGGCCGGGGCGGTGGTCTCGATCTGGCACGGTGTCGACCAGTTGACCTCCGGGGGGAGCGAGACCAGCTTCCTGGTCAACTACGTGGTGCTGGGGATCGCCTTCGTCCTCGAGGGGATCTCCTTCGCCCAGGCGTCCCGGCAGGTGCGTGGCGCCGCGAGCCGGTGGGGGCTGCACCCGTTGCGCTACGTGACGCGAACCTCCGACCCCACCCTGCGCGCCGTCTTCTTCGAGGACTTCTCGGCCCTGTTGGGCATCCTGCTGGCGGCCGCGGCGATCGGGCTGCACCAGCTGACCGGCCGGCCGGCCTTCGACGCCTTCGGGTCCATCGCGGTCGGGAGCCTGCTGGCGGTTGTCGCCGTGTTCCTGATGCGGCGCAACATGGACTACCTGCTGGGCGAGGGCCTCAGTCCGGAGCTGCGGGCCCGGGTCCTGCGCGGCCTGCTGGCGCATCCGGAGATCGAGCGGATCACCTACCTGCACGTGGAGTACGTCGGGCCACAGCAGCTGTTCGTCGTGGCCGCGGTCGACCTGGTGGGCGACGACCGCGAGCACGACCTGGCGCTGCGGTTTCGTCGGCTCGAGGCCGACATCGAGCGCGACGACCTGATCGTGGATGCCGTGCTCACGCTGGCGCCGCCGGACGAGCCGGGCCTGGCTCCCTGAGCATCCCCGGAAGTAAAGAATGTGCCGACAGGTCTTGACGGCGAATTAGTAAGTGCGGTCAACTAACAAATGTGACGACCACCCCCCAGGCCCGCCGGCAGCTCCGGCCGACCGGCAAGCTGCTGCAGGAGGATGCCCGTCGGCACCACCGGGCGCTCCTGCTCCAGCAGCTCTTCCGGGACGGGCCCGCGAGCCGGGCGGACCTCGCCCGCGCCAGCGGGCTGACCCGGGTCACGGTGTCGGACCTGATCGGGGAGCTCGTCGACACCGGGCTGCTCGAGGAGCTCGGCGCGCCCGCCACCAGCCGCGTCGGGAAGCCGCCCACGCTGGTCGGCCTGGCGGCCGAGTCCACCCACATCATCGGCATCGACCTCTCACCGGACGACCGGATCACCGGCGCCGTGCTCAACCTCGCCGGCGAGGTGAAGGCGCGGCACGCGCTGGAGCTGGCCGGCAGCAAGGGAGCGCACGCCGTGGAGCTCGTAGGCCGCCTGGTCGGCAAGCTGATCTCGATGACAGACCGGCCGGTCCTCGGAATCGGCGTCGGAAGCCCCGGTGTCGTCGACGCCCGCGGGACCGTCGTCGACGCCCCGAAC
>JAOPXC010000453.1 GCA_025965335.1 Nocardioides sp.
CCACCGTGGGGAGTGCCTCCCGGTCGCCGGAGCCGTGCACGTGCGCGGGCGCCAGGCATCCTCCGGATGGTCCGTTGTGCCGTGTCCGGGCCCACCGGCCCGAGATCGCGAAGGCGATCCGGATCGGCCACGCGGATCACGGGACCTCTGAGCCGACCGAGTCGAGGACCTCGCTCCGGGGCTCGTGGAGAATGTGGGCCGAGCCGGGGTACCCGTCGAGGAATCCGACGACCACGACGTAGCGATTCAGGTCGCTGGTGCGCAGGCCGACCGACCACGAGCCCTGAGCGGCTCTGTGCTCCTCGTCCGAAACCGAAAGCTCGTCGGGGTTCAGCTCCGGATACGCCTCGTGGACCTGGACCCGGGCCCGGACGATCGCGTCGTCGTGGCGCAGCTCGAGGTGCTCCGACCCACCGGCCCGGTCCAGAACGCTTCTGAAGGCGAGGGTGACCGCGTCGAGAGCCGGGGTCGAGAGGGTGGAGGTGCGGCCACCGGTCGTCAGGTCCATCCCGATCTCGACCCTCCCGGCCACGGCCCCGACGCTCGTGTGGTGCCGGTTCAGGTGCACGGAGTACTCCCGCGGG
Source organism: Nocardioides sp. (assembly GCA_025965335.1). Classification (GTDB taxonomy): domain Bacteria; phylum Actinomycetota; class Actinomycetes; order Propionibacteriales; family Nocardioidaceae; genus Nocardioides. Next base: position 585 of record JAOPXC010000453.1, read on the forward strand.
GCCCCTGCTCCGGCGTAGAGGATCGGCTCCAGGGCCTCGAGGTACGGCATCTCGTCGAAGGCCTCCTCGACTCCCGCCAGGGGTACGTCGAGGAGGAAGACGTGGTGCGACGGCCCGTCCAGCTTGCGGCCGTAGGCGACCCGAACCCGCAGCTGATCGACCCTGCCCAGGCTCAGCACGCGCCCGGACGTGTCGGAGTGGTCGGCTGCCGCGTTGGCCATCCCCTCACCCTCATTCGGCGCGAGGGCGGGGTCAAGTGCCTCCGACTTCCAGGAACGACCTGCGAGCGGCTCCGGGACCGCGACCCAGGGACCCTCGATGCCTCCCCGGCAGGGAGTTTCGACCTCTCACGGGATCGCTGCGACTGGGCTACACTGGAAGGGCTCGCAGGTAGGACAACTGAACTCTCAGAAACCGCCGATGTGACCTGCGGCGGAGGAGGCGACATGGCTCGACCGAGCGTTCCCGTAGCGGACTCGTTCACGTCCGTGCGCCGGGTGGGACCGACACAGCAGGTCCGCGAGCAGCTGGTGGCCGCGATCCAGAGCGGCGAGTACGCCCCCGGTTCCGCGCTGCCGTCCGAGCGAGTCCTCTGCGAGACCTTCGGGGTCAGCCGGGTCAGCGTGCGTGAGGCCATTGCGGGCCTGGAGTCCACCGGCCTGATCCGCGTCGAACACGGACGCGGGGCCTTCGTCCGCGAGTCGGCCACCAACGCCTACATCGGGCCGTTCGTGAAGTACCTCGAGATGCATCGCGACCAGCTGATCGACCTGCTGAAGGTCCGCGGCGCCCTCGACGAGCTCGCCGCCGTCGAGGCGTCGTCGGCGATCACCGCGAAGGGACGCCGTGAGCTGCAGAAGGCAGCCGACGCGTTCAAGGACTGCGTCGAGGTCGAGCCGCACGACTTCAAGCGGCTCGCCGACCTCGACATCGCCTTCCACCTGACCATCCCCTCGCTCACCGGCGGGGACCTGCTCACCCAGCTGCTGGGTGAGCTCAACGGCATCTTCCGCGAATCGCGACTCATCACCCTGGCGCGGCCCGGCCAGCTCGAGCAGTCCGTCACCGAGCACCAGGCAATCGTGGACGCCATTCTCGCCGGCGACGCCGACGGTGCCCGTCGCGCCGTCGCCATCCACCTCGAGGGTGTGCGGACCTGGCTGGTCGGACTGTCCGTCGGCGGCGACCAGGCCAAGTAGGCCCGACCGCCGCCGATCCGGGTCAGATCTTGATACCCGTTGAGCGACTGACCCGCTGGTAGACCGCCGTGAGCACGGTGAGTGCGAGCACCAGCATGCTGCCCAGCGCGTAGGCGGGTCCCGACTCGCCGTTCACCCAGAAGTCGAAGAGGACCACCGAGAGCACCTCCGAGCCCGGGCTCCACAGGAAGACCACGCTCGAGAACTCGCTCATCGAGACCACCACGACGTAGACCCAGGCCGCGGCCAGGGCGGGGAACATCAGCGGGAGCACCACGCGCCGGAAGGTCGTGGCGGCGCTCGCCCCGCTCATCAGGGCCGCTTCCTCGAGCTCGGCTCGGACCTGGACCTGCGAGCTCATGGCGAACCGGATGCCGTACGGCATGTAGCGCGTCAGGTAGGCCACGAACAGGATCCAGATGGTGCCGTAGATCGGCACCGGGATCGTCAGGTAGACCCAGATGAGGGCGACGCCCACGACGACTCCGGGGAAGACCAGCGCCGTGGCCGCGAGCTGGTCGAGCACCCCGCGGCCGCGGATCCCGCTGCGTACGACGAGCCACGAGACGACCGAGCCGAAGATGACGACCACGCTCGCGCTCCCGACCGAGAGCAGGACGCTGTTGACCACCGCCCGCCTGATCTGGTCCAGGCCCAACGCCGACCGGTAGTTGTCCAGGTTCAGGGTGCTGAGCGAGTGCCAGCTCGGCACCTGGGTGAAGGGGAGGAAGGAGTTCCAGACGATGGCCAGCGCCGGGAGGACGACGACGCACCCGAAGTAGAGCACCAGGATGGCGGTCGTGAGGTAGCGCCAGCGCCCGAGCCGGATCACCGAGGGGCGGTAGCCCTTGCCGCTGATCGTTGCGTACTTGCTGGTCTCGCGGGTGAGGCGCGAGTAGAGACCCACCCCGATCGCCGTGATGACCAGCAGCGAGATCGCGTAGGCGCCGCCCAGTCCGAAGTCGGACGGCAGCGAGCTGACGGCCAGGTAGATCCGCGACGAGAAGACCTCGATGCCTGCCGGTAGCCCGATCAGACCGGGGACCTCGAAGGTCTCGAGCCCCCGGACGACCAGGAGCAGAATCAACGACATGAGAGCCGGCGTCGTCAGCGGCATCACGATTCGTCGAGCGGCGGTGAACCTCCCGGCTCCCGACATGAGCGCCGCCTCCTCGAGCGACGGGTCCTGGGAACGCAGTGCTCCGGACATGATGAGATACGCCAGCGGCGCCCAGTGCAGTCCGGCGACCACGATCATGCCGGGGAGCGAGAAGACGTTCAGCGGGAAGCTCAGCCCCGTGAGGTCACGGAACCAGGTCGACAGGATGCCGGCTCGCGGCCCGATGAGGAGGATCCAGCCGATCGCGAACAGGACCCCCGGCATGATCAGCGGGATCAGGCTCATCGAGAGGAACAACGACCGCAGGGGAGTGTCCGTGCGCTCGGTGATCCAGGCCAACCCGGTGCCGACGACCAGGGCGACGAGGGCCGAGCCCCCCGAGAACAGCAGCGAGTTCATCAGCAGTGACACCACCCGGCCATCGGAGTAGGCGCGCACGTAGTTGTCGAGGGTGAGCTGGCCGAGTCCGCCGCTGCCGAGATCGGTCGAGAAGCTCCCGACCGTGAGGAAGAACAGCGGCCCCACCACGATGTAGGCGACCACGACGAGGCAGAGCAGGAACAGGGCGTGCCGTGGGCGCAGTCGGGTCAGCCACTCCCGGGCCCGGCCTCGGACGAGACCGGGACCCAGGGAGGCCGCCGCGGTGGAATCGGACATACCGACTCACCTTTCGGTGTCAGTTGCGGATGAGGCTCTGCCAGATCTGGTTGTACTTGTCGAGGTTCTTGCTCCAGGTCGCCGGATCCAGCGACGTGGTCGGCAGGGCCTGGATGTCCTGCAGGCCCGGCTCCTGCGGAGGCGTGTTCGGGTCTGCCGGCGTGCGGCCCAGGGCCGCGATGCCCTCCTGGCCCTTCTTCGACAGCAGGTAGTCGATGAAGAGCATGCTCGCGTTGGGGTGTGCCGAGTGGGTGGGCAGGCCCACGACGTACGGGTAGACGACCAGCGGGTCGAGCGGTGCCCAGTCGATGGGCGCGCCGCTCTGCTTGAGCGCCTCCGCGTCGTAGTCGTAGACGTTGGGTGACAGCGGGACCTCACCCGAGCCGACGAGCTCCGCCAACGTCGTGTGGCTGTCCTGCACGAAGGGCTTCTGGGCGGCGAGCTTCTCGAAGTAGCTGGTCGCCGCCTCGTCTCCCCATGCCTGGAACAGCGTCGCCATCCACGGCACGTCACCCGCTTCGATGCCGATCTTGCCCTGCCACTTGGGGTCCAGCAGGTCCTGGTACGACGTGGGCACGTCGGCCGCGCTCACCTGGTCGGTGTTCCAGGCCATGACGAACCGGTTCAGGTAGACGGGTGCGCCGCCCATCGTGCTCATGTCGACGCCCTTGGGGACTTCGGGCGAGGTGTACTGCTGCAGGTCACCGGCCGTCAGCAGGTGGCTGACGTCGGTCAACGGCGCCAGGACCACGTCGGCGTCGTACCGCTTGGCCTGGTACTCGGTGAGTGCGCGCTGGACCACCTTCTCGCCGGTGGCCGAGTAGACGTCGACCTTGATGTCGGGATAGAGCTCGGCGAAGCCCTCGATGAAGACGTTGAAGTCATCGAGGCCCATCGAGGTGTAGATCGAGAGCTGGCTCTCCTTGGCGGCCTTCGTGGTCAGCACCTGCTGACGATCCGCTCCGCTGTAGGTCGCGGCGTCGGCGACCGCCTTGGTCGTCGCCGCGTCATCCTGGTTGCTGCCCGAGCCGCAGGCGGTCACCAGCGTCAGTGTCAGCGCGGCGGTGATCGCCCCGAGCGTGGTCTTGCGTCTGTTCATGTCGGTCTCCTATACCGCTCGTAGATCAGGTCGAGGACCCGCCGGCGCCGTTGGTGGCTCTGCTTGGAGGGGAGCAACCGGTGGGGTGGAGCGATCCGAGCCGTCCGGAGGTTCCGGCGTTGTCTCGGAGATCGTGGGGAACACACGAGCCCGAGCCCGGTCGAGGTTGACGCGGACGGAGACCCCTGGCGCGCAGGCGAGCCCGGGGCCGGTGCGGACGCGGCACTCGACGCCGCCGGCGAGGTCGACCAGGTGGTCGACGGCCTCGCCCAGGTAGGCCCGCGTGCGTACGGCGCCAGACCACGTCGGGTCCGCGTCGGTCCCGGACACTTCGGTCAGGCCGAGCATCTCGGGTCGGAGACTGACCACGACGCTGTCCCCGATTGACACCGACGCGAGGCACTCACCGGTCACGGAGCCGGCCGCTGTGCGCACGACACACGTGCTCCCCTCGACCCCCAGGACCTCGCCCGGGACGAAGTTCGAGGCGCCGATGAACTCCGCGACGAAGCGGGTGGCCGGGGTCAGGTAGATCTCGTCAGGGGTCCCCACCTGGACCAGGCGCCCCGAGTCCATGACGCCGATCCGGTCGGAGATGGCGAGCGCCTCGACCTGGTCGTGCGTCACGTAGAGCGTGGTCACGCCGAGGTCGTTCTGCAGCCGCTTGAGCTCCAGGCGCATGTCGTCACGGAGCTTGGCGTCGAGGTTCGACAGCGGCTCGTCGAGGAGCAGCAGTCGCGGGCGCATCACCAGTGCCCGCGCCAGGGCCAGCCGCTGCTGCTGGCCGCCGGAGAGCTTGGTGGCGCTGCGTTCGCCCAGACCGCTGAGCTGCACCTGGCTCAGCGCGTCCTCGACCCGCCTGCGGATCTCGTGACGGTCGAGCCGGCGGCGGCGCGGCGGGGCGGTCAGGGGGAACGCGGCATTCTCGAACACCGTCATGTGGGGCCAGATGGCGTAGGACTGGAACACCATCCCGATGCCGCGCTTGTTCGGCGGGACGTCGAGCCTGCGGCTCGACGAGTAGACCTCCCGATCGCCGACCGCGATCGTGCCGCTGTCGGGCGTCTCCAGCCCCGCGACGCAGCGCAGGGTCGTGGTCTTGCCCGAGCCGGATGGGCCCAACAGCGTGAAGAGGGCCCCGTCCTCGACCTCGAGGTCCAGGTGGTCGGCCGCGAGCGGGCCCCCTGGGAAGGCCTTGGTGAGGTCGGTGATGCGCAACGGCGCTCCCTCCGACTCCAGCGAGTTGGGCGTGGCGCTCGAGCTCATCCGCCCGCTCCTCGCCGGCAGCGGAGGGCAGGTGCCAGCACTCCTGCACAATGCCGGTTCGTGAAGTCGTCCATGTCGTCCTCGGGGCTGTGGTCGGGTCGCCGCCAACGAATTCAGCAACTGGCATGACAACTTATATCTGTTACGATGACCTCGGCAAGGTGCTTGTGTGAACAACATGTTGCATCTGCCTGTGAGGCGGTCACATTCGGCAGGCTGGGCGCACCCATTCAGGACAGGAGACGCATGGACGACCCCATCGGGACGACGGTCAACGGTGAGCGTTGTTCCTTGCCCGGGGGAGCGTCGGTGCTCCTGATCGACGCCCTGCGCGAGGGCCTCGGACTCCTCGGCCCCAAGAAGTCCTGCGAGCTGTCGGTGTGCGGCAGCTGCACGGTGCTGATCGACAACGAGCCGTACAGCTCCTGCATGACCCTGGCGCAGGAGGCGACGGGCCGCGAGGTGACCACCGTGGAGGGCTTCGGGCGCCGCGGTGAGCTCAGCGACGTGCAGCAGGCCTTCATCGAGGCGGGTGCCATCCAGTGTGGATTCTGCACGCCCGGTTTCGTCACCGCGGTCCACGCCCTGCTCGATCGGCACCCGAACCCGGACCGGGCGACCATCCAGCGCTACCTCGCCGGCAACATCTGCCGGTGCACGGGCTACGCGCCGATGCTGGAGGCGGTCGAGCGAGTTCGCGACCGGCGCCTGGCCGCTGCCGAGGCCGGCCTCGAGCAGGTTCGATGACCGGCGGAGAGGCATTCGGAGACCTGCGCGCCAAGGTGACCGGCGCCGCCGTCTTCGCCTCGGACAGCCGGTTCCCGGGCATGCTCCACGGCGCGCTGGTGCGCAGCGATGTCGCGCACGGGCTCATCGTCGCCCTGGACACGGCGGAGGCGGAGGCGATGCCCGGCGTGACCTGCGTCCTCACCCCCGACGACTTCGACGGGATCGACCCCTTCTACGGCGAGCTGGTCCTCGACCAGCCGATGCTGGCCATCGACCGGGTGCGCTACGTCGGCGAGCCGATCGCGGCCGTGGTGGCCCGGACCCGCCGGGAAGCGGTGGAGGCGGCGCGGCTCGTGCAGGCGACCATCGAGCCGTTGCCGCCCCTGTTCAACTCCGACGAGGCGATGGGCGCCGGCGCCGAGCGGCTGCATCCCAACGGCGCCGGAGCGCCCGCAGACGTGCCCAACATCTGCCGCGAGTCGAGGCTCGCCCAGGGCGATGTGGACGCCGCCCTGGCCGCGGCCGCCTACGTGCACCACGCGGTCTACGAGTGCCCGCCGGTCTACCACTACGCCATGGAGCCGCACTGCAGCCTCGCCTCCTGGGAGGCGGACGGTCTGCACGTGATCTCGGGGACCCAGCAGCCGTTCCGGGTCCGGGACACCCTCGCCCGGATGTTCGCGGTGCCGACGTCGCGCGTCCGCGTCCGGGCGCCGTACGTCGGCGGGGCGTTCGGCTCGAAGGGCGAGGCGAAGTACGAGCCAGTGGTGGCTGCGATGGCCCGCAAGGCGGGGCGTCCGGTTCAGCTGCTGTGCTCGGTCGAGGAGTCGGTGCACACGGTGACCCGGCACGGCTGCCGCGTGGAGATGTGGACCGGGCTGGACTCCTCCAACACGATCGTCGCGCGGCGCAGCGACGTCACCTTCGACACGGGCGCCTACTCCGACAAGGGGCCCCGGATCGCCCACCGCGGCGCCCACCGCGTGACCGGTCCCTACCGGATCGCGAACTACGAGGCCACGTCTCGCGCGGTGTTCACCAACACGGTCCCAGCGGGCGCGTTCCGCGGGTTCTCGACGTCCCAGGTCCTCTGGGCCTCCGAGTCGGCGATGGACGAGATCGCTCGCCACGTGGGCGAGGACCCGCTCGAGTTCCGCCGGCGGCACCTGCTTCGGGAGGGCGAGCCGTACCTCGGTTTCGACGCTCCGGTCGACGCCGACCTCGGCTCGGATCTGGACGAGGCCGCGCGCCTCGTCGGCTCGGCGACGCCGTCCAGCCCCGACACCGGCACCGGACTGGCCATCGGCGTCAAGGACGGCGGCGGCGGGGCCGCGCGGGCCGCCGCGCACCTGCGGATCCACCCCGACGGGTCGGTCGAGGTGCATGCCGGCGCCGCCGAGCTGGGCCAGGGAGCCCAGCGCGTGCTCGCGCGCGTGGCGGCGGAGGGACTGGGGGTCGAGGTGTCCCGGGTCGAGGTGCGCCTGGGCGACACGGCCACGGCCCCCTTCGACCGGGGCACGAACGCCAGCCGCACGACCGTCGGTGTCGGGATGGCGGTGGCGAAGGCCGCCGCGTCGGCCCGCGTCGCCCTCAAGGTGGCCTGGCTGGCGGACGGTGGCGCGAAGGGTTCCCTGCGGCTCGACGGAGCCGACCTCGTCGCGGGCGAGGACCGCCGCCCGATGGTCGACGTGCTCGCCCGAGGCAGTGGTCTGCCGGCCCGGGAGTTCCCGGGGCTCGCGGTGACCGGGACCCACACCGACACCCAGGAGGAGGGGAGCGACTTCTTCCCGACGCTGTTCTACGAGGTCTGCGCCACCGGGGTACGGGTGCACGTCGACCGTGAGACCGGCGAGATCCGGGTCGAGCACCTCGCCTCGGTGGTCGAGGCGGGCCACGTCCTGGACGAGGCCGGAGGACACGGCCAGAACGTCGGTGCGGCGATGATGGGGCTGGGCACGAGCCTGACCGAGGAGCTGGTCTACTCCCAGGGTGAGCTGATCAACGCCAACCTCATCGAGTACCGCGTGCCGACCATCGCGGAGCTGCCGCCCGGCGGCATCACGTCGGTGCTGGTCGAGAACGCCGAAGGCCCGGGACCGGGAGGGGCCAAGGGCATCGGCGAGGCGGGCATCATCGCGGTCGCCCCGGCCCTGGCCAACGCGGTCGAGGACGCCGTGGGCGTCCGGCTGCGACGGCTTCCCCTGCATCCCGAGGCGGTCTGGCGGGCGCTGAACCAGACGGCCGGTTCCTCGCCCGACGAGCGGGGGAGGTGACCGATGTACCTGCCCGACTTCGAGCTCCGCCGACCGCGAACCGTCGAGGAGGCCGTCGCGCTGATCGGCGACGACGCCCGCGACTCCGCCGTCTACATGGGCGGCACCGAGCTCCTGCTGCTGATGAAGCTCGGGCTGGCCGCTCCCGAGGTGCTGGTGGACTGCAAGGGGGTCGCGGGGCTCAAGGGCCTCGGCGTCAGCGGACCACGACTCTCGATCGGAGCGGCGGTGACGCATGCGGCCGTCGAGGCAGCGGAGGAGGTCAACGACCTGTTCCCGGAGCTCGCGTCGGTGGCCGGCGCCCTCGCGAACGTCCGGGTCCGGACCGCCGGGACCCTCGGCGGCAACCTCTGCTTCGCCGACCCGCACTCGGATCCCGCGACGCTGCTCACGGCGATCGACGCCTCCGTGCGCCTGGTGGGGCGCCACGGCGTGCGCACGGTGGCGGTCGCCGACCTCGCGCGCGGCCCGTACGACGCCGTCCTCGACGGCGAGCTGCTGCTCGCCGTCGACGCCGAGGTCCCCGACGGACTGCGCGTGGCGTACGAACGCATCGTGCTGCGCGAGCGGCCGGTCGTCACGGTCGCGGCGCTCCATGACCCGCAGCACGGCTGGCGGATCGCCGTCGGTGGCGCCGGCCAGCTGGCCCGCCGGATCGGCGAGGTCGAGGACGTGATGAACACCGGCACGGCCGAGCTCGGCGACGCGCAGGCGGCCCTGCGTGGGCAGCTGCGGCCGGCCGAGGACCTCGACGGGTCCGAGGAGTACAAGCAACAACTGGCGTCGGTCCTGCTGGGCCGGGCCCTGGCCAGGATCCGGTAGCGACCCGCGCCCCGGGCGCGCCAGCACCCATCCCCAATCATTGTGGTAGGACAAGTGAGGATAAGATGAGTTCCCTTGATGGATCCCGCATCGTCGACGCGGTGCTTGCCCACGGCCTCGACGCGGTGGTGTGTGCCTCGCCGGAGAACGTCGCCTACGCGGCAGGGTTCGTCGTCCCGTCCCAGTCCCTGATGCGGTGGCGCCATGCGGCCGTCGTGGTGACCGCGGCCGGGGACGAGGCGATGGTCTGCGTCGACATGGAGGAATCCACGGTGCGCGCGGCGCGCCCGGACGCCGAGCTACGCACCTGGGCGGAGTTCACCGGTGACGCGATGGCCACGCTCGCCACGCTGCTGACGGACCTGGGACTGGAGCGTGGACGCATCGGGGTCGAGCTCTCCTACCTGGCAGCGGCGGACTTCGCCCGCCTCCAGGCGGCACTGCCCGGCGCCATCTTCTGCGCGGCCGACTCTCTGCTGACCCAGGCTCGGCAGATCAAGAGCGCCACGGAGATCGAGCTGTTGGCCAGGCTCTCCCGGATCTCGGACACCGCGATCGGAGACGCCCTGCGCTCCGTGCGTGCCGGGGACACCGAGATGGACATCGCCGCCGCCCTCACGCGGAGCGTCTACGAGCAGGGCGCGACGAGCTTCAAGCTCATGATCGTCGCGACCGGGCCGCGCAGCCAGCTCCCGAACGTGGGACCGAGCGACCGCCGGCTGATCGCCGGTGACGTGTGCCGCGTCGAGATCTTCTCGGTGATCGACGGCTACCACGCCGGGGTCTGCCGGACGGCCGTCGTGGGACCGTCGCCCCGAGGTGCCGACGAGGTCTACCGGCGACTGGTCGACTGTCGCGACCTGGTGATGGAGCTCGTGCGCCCGGGCATGCCGGCGCGCGAGATCTACGCCCGGTACCGGACCAGGCTCGAGGAGCTGAACCTCCCCGCCATCTCGTTCGTCGGTCACGGGATCGGGGTCAACCTGCACGAGCAGCCCTACCTGGGACCGCACAGCGACACCCTTCTCGAGCCGGGGATGGTCCTCGGCGTCGAGCCGCTGGTCTACCGAACCGAGTACGGCTTCGGGATGCAGATCAAGGACATGGTGCGCGTCACCGCCGACGGGGTGGAGCTCCTCTCGGACGTCAACTCGACCGATCAGCCGATCGCCGTACCCGCCTGACCCATCGCCCCATTCGCCAGCTCGGAGGAAACCATGTCGCCCCCATCCCCGCCCCCCGCCGTCTCGGGGGTTCACCACCTCCTGCTCGAGACCCGGGACCTCGACGCCTCGGTGGCCTTCTATGTCGACGTCCTCGGCTTCACGGTCCGCAAGCGCGAGGCGTTCAGGGACGGACGGCCCCTGGTCGTGACCGACCAGGGGCTCGGCCTGACCGCGGGTGGCTCGGCCGCACCCGGCGTGTTGCAGCACGTGTGCTTCGCCGCGAGCGGCGTCGACGAGATCGCGGCACGGGTGCTGGCCGGGGGCGGGGAGGTCGTGCGGGGACCGGGGCCCGGGCCCTACGGCCACACGGTCTACGTCCGGGACCCAGACGGCCACGAGATCGAGCTCGTCGAGCTCGACAGCCACGAACAGGAGACATTGCTCGATGAAGATCACTGAAATCACCCTGCACCTCGTGAGCCTGCCCTCACGCCGCGACCACAACTGGGCCTCCAAGATGACCAGCCCGATCGGCTACCACGCGATCGTCGAGCTCCTCACCGACGAGGGCGTGACCGGATGGGGCGAGGCCCCGGCCGGCATGACCTGGGGGGGTGCGCACATGCGCTACTACGGCGAGTCCCCTCAGACCGTGAAGCACCTCATCGAGGACTACCTCGCCCCGGTGCTCATCGGCGCGGACCCCACTCAGCCCGCGGTCATCCACCGGGTGATGGACCGTGCGGTCAAGGGACACCCCTACGCGAAGGCGGCCATCGACATCGCCTGTCACGACGCGGCCGGCAAGTACCTCGGGGTGCCCGTCTCCACTCTGCTGGGAGGCAGCCACCGCACCGGCATCGAGGTGGCGCACTCGCTGGGCATCATGGACCTGGACCGATGCCTCGCCGAGGCGGAGCAGGCCGTGGCCGAAGGCGCCCGAACGATCAAGTGCAAGACCGGGCTGGATCCCGCGCGTGACGTCCAGCTGGTCAAGAGTCTCCGCGAGCTGCTCGGGGACTCCATCCGGATCCGGGTCGACGGCAACGAGGGGTACGCCTCGGTCCACGAGGCGGTGAACGTGACGCTGCGTCAGGAGGAGTTCGACCTGATGCTGTGCGAGCAGCCGGTGGCCGGCGCGGTCGGCCTGAGCCGCGTCGCCAAGCGGATCAGCAGCCCGGTCATGGCCGACGAGTCGGCCTGGACGGTCCACGACATCCTCGAGCTGGACTCGCTCGACGCGGCCGCGTGCTTCTCGTGCTACGTCACCAAGCCCGGGGGGCTCCACCGCGCCCGTCAGGTGGCCGAGATCGCGCAGCAGCTGGGCATGTACTGCGACATCGGCGGCTCCATCGAGACCGGCATCGGCAACGCGGCCAACCTGCATCTCGGTGCCGCGCTGGAGATCGCTACGCTGCCCAGCGTGTGTCCCGTGTCGCAGCCCGAGGGGTCCGACGGGCCCCAGGTGGCCGGCGTCTACTACCTGGACGACCTGGTCGTCGAGCCCTTCCGCTTCGTGGACGGGCAGGTGCTGGTGCCCGAGGGGCCGGGGCTCGGCATTGAGGTGGACCGCGCCAAGCTGGCCCGCTACGCCGCATGACCCGGGTCGCCGTCCTGGGCGCCGGTGGCGGCGGCCTGTCCGCGGCGGTGGAGCTGACCCGGGCCGGCTACGACGTGGTCCTGTGGAACCGGCGCGCGGCCACCATGGCCGCGTACCGGGAAGCCGGCGAGATCGCTCACGAGGGGGTCCTCGGCACCGGCCGGACCCCGGTCGCCGCGATGACCACGGACCTGGCCGTGGCGGCCGCCGCCGCCGACGTGCTGGTCGTGTGCCTGCCGAGCCTGGCCCACGGCGCGCTCTTCGACGATCTCGCCGAGCTGGGGGTCCGGTTGCCGGTGGTGATGAACCCCGGGCACACGGGTGCCGCCCTGCACGCCCGTCAGGTGTGGGCCTCTCGCGGGGCGGACCTGCCTCCGCTCGCCGAGCTCTCGACGCTCACGTACGTGGCCCGGGTGGCCGAGGACGGCACGGTGCGGACCACGGGTCGCGCACGGGTCGTCCGGGCGGGCTGCCTGCCGGGCGGTGAGGAGGCGGTCGGGTGGGCGCGGCGGCTCTTCCCGGCCGCCGACCCCGTGCCGGACGTGCTGGCCTCGTCGCTGTCGAACGTGAACCTCGTCCTGCATCCGCCGGGAGCCGTGCTGGGCCTGGCCTGGGTCGAGGCCACGGGCGGTGCCTTCACGTTCTACGGAGACGCGATGACCGACGGGGTCGCGGCGGTGATGGGCGCCCTCGACCTCGAGCGGCGGGCGGTGGCCTCGGCCTACGGTCACACCCTGCCCTCCCTGGTCGACGAGATGGCCGCGATCGGCACCGTCGACGCCGTTCCGCCCGAGGGCCCCGGGGCGCTGGCCGCCGCCATCAAGGGGGGAGCCGCCAACAGCTCGATCCTGGCCCCGAGCTCCACGCTGCACCGGTACTACCGCGAGGACCTGCCGTTCGGGCTCGGCCCCCTGGTCGCCCTGGCCGGGGTTGCCGGCAGCGACGTCCCCGTGGCCCGCTCCCTGCTCCAGCTGGGGAGCGTCGTGCTGGGGGAGGAGGCCATGCGGGCAGGGCTGAACCAGGATCGGCTGGGGGTTCGGGGTTGGGGCCGCGACGAGCTGCTCGCCTCCGTGCGGCATCCCTGACCCGACCCCGGACGGCGGCGGGCTCCTCGCGTGCCCGGCCCAGGCCCGGACCTCACGGCCGGCACGGGGCCGTACGGGGGAGGTGCCGGGCGAGCAGCCCCAGGCCGACAAACCCGATCGCGCCCATCGCCACCAGCGCGGCCGACAGCGAGGCGACCGACGTGATCGCGAAGATGAGCAGCGGAGCAGCGGCCGAGCCGCTCTCGGTGACGGTCCGCCAGGCGCTCAGGAACGGCCCCGGATGACCCGGGTCGGCAAGGTCGGAGCCGATCGTCGCCATGATCCCGCTCGAGATGCCGTTGGCCACCGCCATCAGCGCCACCATGGTGAGGAACGTGGGGACCCGGCCGGGCAGGAACATGCTGAGGGCCAACCCCACGTGGGCGGCCGCGAAGATCGCGAGGGTGGGGACGGCCACCCAGAGCCGGCCCCACCGGTCCATGATGACGCCGCCGAGATAGAACAGCGCGACGTCCACCGCGGCTGCCGACCCCACGATCAGCGCGATGTGCACCTCCGTGATGTCGAGGTGCAGGGCCCACAACGGCACGACGATCTGCCTGCTGGTGCGCAGGATGCCGATCGTCATCACGCCCGTCCCCACGCGCGCCAGGACTCCGCGGCTCTGCCACAGCACCTCCCTGAGTCGGTGCGCCGACGACGCCGAGCCCGCGGCGCCACCCGCGACGGGGGACGCGGGTTCCCGGACCACCAGGACGGCCGTGGCGAGCAGCCCGCTCGTCGCCATGACGACGCCGAAGGCCGCAGCGGGGGAGTGGGTGAGATGGATGACGGCCGCGCTGAGGAAGGGGCCGACCATGAAGCCGATGCGGTAGGACCCGGCCACCATGGAGAGCGCTCGGCCCCGCGACCCCGGTGGTGTCATGACGGTGACGAAGGCATGGCGAGCCAGGCCGAAGACGCCGGCGCCGACTCCGATGGCGAAAGCGCCGATGCCGAGGACCGCCGTGGAGTCCGCCACCGCGCACAGGGCCGCGCCGACCACACCGAAGCAGGCCGACGCGACCATGGTCGGTCGCTCCCCGAACCGCTCGACGGACCGGCCGGCCGGGATGGTGCCGGCGAACTGGCCGATCATGAGCAGCGCCGCGAGCAGCGCGGCCACCGACAGGCTGGCCCCGAGCTCCGTCGCGGCCAACGGGACCATCGGTGTGGCCGCGCCCATCCCGATGCCGTAGAAGACGTTCGGGACGAGCACGGACACCGACAACCAGCGCCAGGGCACGCCGACCGGGGCCGGCGGCGGGGGGAGCTGCGCGGGGCCGGCTCCGCTGGTCAGATCAGCCGGGGGGTTCGACACTCGACGCAGCTCCACGCGCGACGAGGTCGACGCCCAGCTCGCCGTTGCGACCCCAGCTGTCGAGGGGGATGTCATGGAGGATCACGTGCGTACGGTCGGGGTTCGAGTCGAAGTGCTCGACCATCGCCGCCGTGATGGCGGCGACCAGGCCCCGCTTCTGCTCGACGGTCCGACCCTCCCAGGTGTGGACGTGGACGACAGGCATGGCTGTGCTCCTTCTCTTCGTAGGTCGCGCCGGAGCGCGGTCAGCTGGCGATGACGCGTTGGTAGGCCAGGTAGGCCAGGGCGATGTCCTGGCTGGCCATCCCCTCGGTGATGATGAGGGCTCGCTGGCTCGGGTCGGTCCGTCCCGGGTGTGCGCCGGTGACGACCTCGCCGACGGAGGCCGTGATCCAGCCCGGCGCCTCGGCACCGTAGAGCTCGACGAGCTCCTTGCGGAGCTGGTCGGGGCTGTCGACGACAAAGAGGTCGGAGCGCTCGACCAGGGCCGCGCCCGGCTCGGCGGTGCCGACGCACGCGACGGTGGCGCCGGGCTTGACCCAGGCTTCCTCGATGACCGCGGCCGAGGACGAGGTCGCCGTCAGGACCAGGTCGGCGCCCTCGACCGCCTCGCGGACCGAGTCCTGGGTGACGACCTCCACACCCAGCTCGGCGCGGAGCCGGTCAGCCATCGCGTCGCGTCGGGCCGGCGTCCGGGACACGACCGTGACCCGGTCCAGGTCGAAGAGGCTGGCGTAGTACTGGGCTCCGGTCTCCGCGAGACGCCCGGCGCCGACGACGGTCAGGTTGGCGGCATCGGGGTTCGCGACGCTGTGTGCCGCCATGGCAATCGAGGCCACCGTGCGCTGGACGTAGTTCCAGCTCTCGTCGACCAGGGCGAGCGGGAGCGCCGTGGCCGGGTCGACCAGGAGGATGAGCCGGGTGCACTGGGGCGAGGACTCGTCCAGCGGGTGCGACACGATCCGGAGGCCGGCGACGGGGATCTCCTCGAGGACGCACGCCTTCATGTGGTAGTCGTTCCCCCACTTGTCCGGGGCGATGTTCAGGCTTCGGGGCTGGGGCCAGTGGATGGCTCCCGCAGCGTCCCACTCGAGCGCCGTACGCACCCGCTCGACGACGTCCAGCGGGGTCAGCACCTCCCGACACTGCTCCGCGCTCACGTACGGGGGCGGGGGATTCGACATGCTTGCTGCCTCTCGATTCTCGACCCGCCCGGCCCACAGGTGCCGCGCGGAACGTCGGGTTGGTGGTCCGAGCACTTGCAACTCGTCTGATATGTTAGGAGCATAACAGTCGGCGGGGCGGCGGGACGAAGGGGTGGACATGGGCGAGCGCGTTCCTGCGGAGCGGGAAGCCATGCGGTCGGCGCCGGCGGGGACGCTGGGATGAAGCTCACCCACTCCTTCGTGGTGCAGGCGCCCCTGGACCGGGCCTGGGAGACGATCACGGACCTGACCACGGTGGTCCCCTGTTTCCCCGGCGCCACCCTGGACAGCCTCGAGGGTGACGAGTTCGTCGGTTCGTGCGCGATCAAGCTCGGCCCCATCTCGCTGGCCTACCGCGGGACCGGACGCTTCCGGGACCTCGACGCCGCGGGGCACCGCCTGGCCGTCGAAGCGACCGGCAAGGACCGACGTGGCAACGGCACGGCGTCCGCGGAGCTGACCGCGGTGCTCTCTCCGATCGGAGACACGGCGACCGCGGTCGAGGTCGTCACCGATCTGGCCCTGACCGGCAAGGCCGGGCAGTTCGGTCGCGGCGTCGTGCAGGATGTCTCCGACCGGCTGCTGCAGCAGTTCGCCGAGCAGCTCGCGAAGAGCATGGCGCTCGGCCCCACCGCGCCACCGGACCCGTCCGCCGAGAACCCCCACCTCAGGGTGGCCGCCGCGCCCCGGTCACGAGCGGCGCAGCCGCCTGCGGCCCTGAACCTCGGCTCGGCCCTGGCTCCGGTGCTGGCAGCGCGCCTGGCCCCCGTGCTCGCCGTCGGGATCGTGCTGCTCTGGTGGCGGCGACGCAACAGGAGCCGGCGGAGGAAGAACCATCCCCGAACCCCGGGTACGAGATGACTGAACGAGGAGAGTGGTAGCGGTGCGCCGATACGAGTGTCTGGAAGTCCTGGCCGGCATGGTCGACGACGAGCTGGTGATCAGCAACGTCGCCAGGACGTCGTTCGAGTGGCACATGTTGAGCCCGAGAGAGGGCAACCTCTACACGATGGCGATGGGGATGGTGACGCCCGTCGCGCTGGGCCTGTCGCTGGCCCTGCCGCACCGGCGGGTGATCGCCCTGGACGGCGACGGCGGCATGCTGCTGAACCTCGGCGCGCTGGCGACGATGGGCAACTCCGGGGCGAGCAACCTGATCTCGGTGGTGTTCGACAACGCCGCGTACGCCTCGACCGGCGGGTTGCCGACGGCAACCGCGGGACGGACCGACCTGGCGGCGATCGGATCAGCCGCGGGCATCGCGGGCTCGGTCGCGGTCCACGACCTCGATGACTTCAAGGCCGCCGCGAAGCGAGCGTTCGACGAGCCCGGCCCGTGGCTGATCGTCGCGCACGTCGTGAACGAGAAGCCGCCGGTGGAACCCAAGCTGATGGATGGCCGCGAGAACAAGTACCGCTTCGTCCGGTACATCGAACAGACCGAGGGGACGACGATTCTCAAGCCCTCGGTCGTGGGAC
>JAOPXC010000032.1 GCA_025965335.1 Nocardioides sp.
AGGACGCCGACGATGACTGCAGGGTTGAAGACGCTGAAGTCGAGCAGGTACACCTCATCGGGGCTCACGTTGGCCTTGGCAAGGGACTCGAAGACCGACGTGGCGTACGACCCGAACAGGGCCGTCGCCGCGAGCACGGCCGTTGCTATCGCGATGCCCTTGGTGATCGCCTTGGTCGTGTTGCCGACGGCGTCCAGCTCGGTGAGGATCTGGGCGCCCTCGGGGCTGACGTCGCCGGACATCTCCGCGATGCCCTGGGCGTTGTCGGAGACCGGTCCGAAGGTGTCCATCGCAACGATCACGCCGACGGTGGTCAGCAGACCACAGCCAGCGAGCGCAACCGCGAACAGGGAGACGGTCAGGGTCGCGCCACCCAGGAGGTAGGCGCCGAACACGGCGGCACCGATGACCAGGGTCGTGTAGACCGCGGACTCGAAGCCGACCGACAAGCCGGACAGGATCACCGTGGCCGCACCTGTGAGCGAGGTCTTGCCGACGTCCTTGACCGGCTTGTGCTCGGTGCCGGTGAAGTAGCCGGTCAACGCCAGGATGGCGGCCGACATCACGATGCCGATGACGACGGCGGCTGCGGCGATGAACCGGGGGTCTCCATCAGCGCCGGCCAGGTTTCCCGGGATGTTCTCGAACTCCGCGAAGCTGCCCGGCAGGTAGACGTAGGCCAGGATCACGGAGGCGACAGCGGCGATGCCGGATGAGATGTAGAACGACCGGTTGATCGTCTTCAGGCCGTTCTCGCCGGCCTTGGGGTTCGTGAGGTACACGCCGGCCACCGCGGTGAGCGCACCGATCGCGGGGATCAGCAGCGGGAAGACCAGGCCCTTGTCGCCGAAGGCCTGCGAGCCGAGGATCAACGCGGCGACCAGGGTCACGGCGTACGACTCGAAGAGGTCCGCGGCCATGCCGGCGCAGTCACCGACGTTGTCACCGACGTTGTCGGCGATCGTTGCGGCGTTGCGCGGGTCGTCCTCGGGGATGTTCTGCTCGACCTTGCCGACCAGGTCGGCGCCGACGTCTGCGGCCTTGGTGAAGATGCCACCGCCGACGCGCATGAACAGGGCGAGCAGGGCGGCACCGAAGCCGAAGCCCTCGAGCACCTTGGGCGCCGCGTCCTGGAACAGCAGCACGACGAGGCTGGCCCCCAGGAGGCCAAGGCCGACGGTCAGCATGCCGACCATGGCCCCGGTCCGCAGGCCGATGACCATGGCGGGATCGCGGCCCTTCTCGTTGGCGGCCGCGGCCACCCGCAGGTTCGCTCGAACCGCCAGGTTCATGCCGAGATAGCCCACAGCCCCCGAGAATCCGGCCCCGACGAGGAAGAACACCGACCGGAAGATCCGGACGGTGGCGTCGTCGGCGGGCAGGGCCAGCAGGGCGAAGAATGCGACCGCCGCGAAGATGGCGAGGGTGCGGAACTGCCGCGTCAGGTACGCGTTGGCGCCTTCCTGAACCGCCTGGGCGATGTTCTTCATGTTGTCGGTGCCTTCACCAGCGGCAAGGACCTCTTGGCGGAACATCGCTGCCATCGCGAGCGCGCCGAGCGCGATCAGGCCGACGACGATGACCAGCACGAGGTTGCCGCCGGAGAGGTCCACGACATCGGGAGAAATCCCGGTCATGTGTTTCCTCCTGCGAGATGTATGAGAGTGATACAGGTCTCACGAACGAGGCGGAGTCTACGCACGGGCAACTGGGCCGAAGCACGTAGGTGTGACAACCAGCACACCCGACGAGCGCGGCGACGGGCGGCGGAGCCGGGAGAGAGGTACGGCGTCAGCCGTTGGACAGCGCGGCCTCGGCCGAATCGTGGATCACGAACACCTTGGCCAGGCCCGTGATCCGGAAAATCTTCAGGAGCCGGTCCTGGGTGCAGACCAGCTGCAGGGAGCCGTCGTGGGCGCGGACCTTCTTGAGTCCGCCGACCAGGACGCCGAGCCCGGTGGAGTCGAGGAACTCCACGGCCTCCATGTCGATCACGAGGTCGTAGACCCCGGCGGCAACGAGCTCGGTGATCTTGTCGCGCAGCTTCGGCGCCGTGTAGACGTCGATCTCGCCCCCGACCGCAACGATGGTCGTCCCATCGACGTCGCTCGTCGTAAGAGTCAGGTCCACGTGGTCTCCCTGAAGGCACTGTCTGCAGCGGCGCCGAACAACCGCGGCGTCATCCGCCCCGGACAGTCGGCCTGCAATATGAAACCACGCGAACCGCCCACGTGCACAAAGTCGGTGTGGAGAACTGTGGAGCCTGCACCCATTGTCGGCGAGACTTGCGACACTCGAAGGATGACCTCGGCGCTCCACCACCACGGCCCGGCGCACGTGGCGGCCCTGGTGGACCGCCTGGCCTCCGTGCCCGGTCGTGAGGGCCGACTCACCCACCTCGAGGTGTTGCCCGCCAGGACCGGCTCGAGCGTCGCCTGGCCGGGATGGGCCGCGCCCGACGTCGTGTCCGCCTTCGTGGGACGGGGCATCGAGCTGCCCTGGCGCCACCAGGTGGCGGCGGCCGATGCCGCCCACCACGGGCGACACGTGGTCGTCGCGACGGGCACCGCGTCCGGGAAGTCTCTTGCCTACCAGCTCCCTGCGCTCACCGCGATCCGTGCCGGACGCGGCCCTCGAGGGCAGCGCGGCGCAACCGTGCTCTACGTGTCCCCCACCAAGGCGCTCGCCCAGGACCAGCTCGTGGCACTGTCCGGTCTCGGCCTCGACGTCCGGATCACGACCCACGACGGGGACAGCGGCCGTGACCAGCGCGACTGGGCCCGCGACCACGCCGAGTACGTCCTCACCAACCCCGACATGCTCCACCGCTCCTTGCTGCCCGGGCACGCCCGGTGGTCCGCGTTCCTCGGGTCCCTGAGGTACGTCGTCATCGACGAGTGCCACCACTACCGCGGCGTGTTCGGCGCCCACGTCGCACACGTCCTACGCCGGCTGCGGCGCATCTGTGCGCTGTACGGCGCCTCCCCCACGTTCGTGCTCGCCTCCGCAACCGTCGCCGACCCAGAGGTCGCCGCGGGGCGACTGACCGGGCTGGAGGTCCGCGGCGTCACCGACGACGCGTCGCCGCGGGGCCAGGTCTCGCTGGCGTTGTGGGAGCCGCCGTTCACCGCGCACACCGGGGAGAACGGCGCACCGGTCCGGCGGGCCGCCTCCTCCGAGACCGCCGAGCTGCTCGCGGACCTGGTCGCCGAGGACGTGCGCACCCTCGCGTTCATCCGGTCCCGACGCGGAGCCGAGCAGGTGGCGATGACCGCGGCCGGCCTGCTGGCCGAGGTCGACCCGTCGCTGCCGGCCCGCGTCGCGGCGTACCGCGGCGGCTATCTCCCCGAGGAGCGCCGGGCGATCGAGGCGTCCCTCCGTTCCGGCGAGCTGATCGGCCTGGCCGCCACCAACGCCCTGGAGCTCGGGATCGACGTGAGCGGCCTCGACGCCGTGCTCATGGCCGGCTTTCCCGGCACCCGCGCCGCCCTGTGGCAACAGCTGGGCCGGGCAGGTCGCGGAGCCCGCGATGCGCTCGGCGTCCTCGTGGCCCGGGACGACCCGTTGGACACCTATCTCGTCCACCATCCGGAGGCGCTGCTGGGCCGGCCCGTGGAGGCGACGGTCTTCGACCCCGGCAACCCCTACGTCCTCGGCCCCCACCTCTGCGCCGCCGCCCAGGAGATCCCGCTGCGCCCAGCGGAGCTCGACCTCTTCGGTCCCACCGCACCCGACGTCCTGGTCTCGCTGACCGAGGCCGGCCTGCTGCGGCGACGCACGCAGGGATGGTTCTGGACGGACCGCCGCCGGGCCGCCGACCTCGCCGACATCCGGTCGAGCGGTGGGGCGCCGGTCCAGCTGGTCGAGACCGAGACGGGGAGGGTGATCGGCACCGTCGACGCGTCGGGCTCCCACGCCACCGCCCATGCCGGCGCGGTCTACCTGCACCGCGGCGAGACCTGGCTGGTGGCGTCGCTCGACCTGCAGGAGAACGTGGCGGTCATCGGCCGTGCCGAGCCCGACTACTCCACCTCCGCCCGCGAGATCACCGACATCACCATCGTCGAGGAGCGCGACCACCGCGACTGGGCGGGTTGCCGGTTGTCGTTCGGCGACGTCGACGTCTCCCATCAGGTCGTGTCGTTCCTGAAACGCCGGCAGCCGAGCGGCGAGGTGATCGGCGAGGAGCCGCTCGACCTCCCCGTCCGGTCGCTGCGCACCTCGGCCGTGTGGTGGACGGTCCCCGAGGACACCCTGGCCGAGGCGGGCCTGGCGGCCGCCGACCTCCCGGGCAGCGCCCACGCTGCCGAGCACTGCTCGATCGGCCTGCTCCCGCTGTTCGCGACCTGCGACCGGTGGGACATCGGCGGCGTCTCGACCGCGCTCCATGCGGACACCGGTCGCCTGACCGTCTTCGTCTACGACGGCCACCCCGGGGGTGCCGGGTTCGCCGAGCGGGGCTTCCTCGCCGCCCGGGACTGGCTCGCCGCGACCCGTGACGCCATCCGCTCCTGCCGGTGTGACGAGGGCTGCCCCTCCTGCATCCAGTCACCCAAGTGCGGCAACCAGAACAATCCGCTCGACAAGGGCGGTGCCGTGCGGCTGCTGGACGTGCTGCTGAACGAGTAGCGTGCCCCCATGTTGATCCTCGGCCTGTTGCTGATCGTCGTCGGCGCCCTGGCGATCGTGGCCGCGCTCTTCTCCGGCGGCACCGTGCAGTTCCTCAGCACCGACGTGAGCGCGATGTTCACGTTCTTCCTCGGCCTCGGGGCCGGCATCGCGATCCTCTGGGGTTTCACGATCGCCAAGTTCGGCACCAAGCGTCAGCTGCGGCAGCACCGCGAGGCCAAGAAGCTCACTGAGCTGTCCGAGAAGCTCGAGCGCTCCGAGCACGAGCGCAGCATCGAGCGCGAGCGCGACGAGGACCGTCCCTCGCTCTGAACGCGTCGTGGGCCGCGTCGAGCTCGCTCAGCCCGGTCCCGCCCGCGCCTCGGCACCCAGGTCGGCCACCTGCCCGAGCCAGTGCGGGCCCTCGACCTCGACCGTGACCACGACGTCGAGATCCTCGACTCGGCAGGACACCACCCGGGCGCCGTTCGCCTCGGCGATCGCGGCTCCGGCGGCGCATCCGTCCCCGCCCTCCGCCACGGCCGCCGCTGACGCCAGGGCGGCGAGATCGGCGGCCGACTGCGCCAGGCGGTGGTCGCGCACCATCGCCGCGACCACTCCGAGGGCGGAGCCGAGCAGCAGGAGCACGGCCAGGCAGGCGATCGCGAACAGGCTCACCGAGCCGCGCTCGCCTCGCGGGATCGGGAGACACGCCCCCGCCGTCGGCCTCACCTGCCCTCCTCGTCCGCAGCAACGGCCTCGGCATGGACGCGCACGGAGGGCAGGAACCCGAAGAGCCCACCCGGACCGGACACCTCGGCCGCCACGCTCGCGGTCACCTCCCCCGCACTGCGGGAGAGGCCCACGCTGGCCCCGGGGGGCGCGACGCGCCGACCGCGCGCGATGGCCTCGGCCGCGCTGTCACCCCGGGCGGCGGCCCGGGCGGTCTCGCGGGCACCGTCGATGGCGCGCACCTGGGCGGCCCCCACGGAGAGCAGCCAGACGAGCCCGACGGTGACCGCCACCAATAGCGGCAGCACCAGCGCGAGCTCGGCGGTCGCCGCTCCACGCTCGGTCGGAACCGTCCTCGAGCGGGGGGGCGTCATCCGATACCGAGCAACCCGAGTACGTGGTCGAAGAGAGTCGTGAGCAGGCGGTTGCCGAAGCCGCCGGTGAGCATCTTGTAGAGAAGCCCCGCCAGGCCAGCCCCGGCGGCGGTGCCGACGGCGTACTCGGCGGTCGTGATGCCGGCCTCGGTGCGTCGCGCCAAGGGGCGCCGGGACCCGGTGAGTTGACGAGCGGTGGTCGGGTGCAGGGACATGCACATCTCCTTCGCGGGGCCGCGGTCGCGGCCGGGTACGTCGACCCTCGGTGATGGCGGCGACCTCGCGTCGGCTGCCGGGTCGCCGCTGTGGAGAGGGGGTCCGCGGCCACCCCGGTGGACGAACAACGGTCCGTCCCACGGCGTTCACAGGTCGAGCGCTGCCACCAGCCCGGCGACGAGGGGCGCTATCCCGAGGAGGAGAAAGGCCGGCAACAGGCACAGGCCGAGCGGTAGCGCCGCCTTCACGCCGACCGCCCGGGCGCGTTCCTCCACGTCGGCACGAGCCGCCCGGGCGAGCTCGTCGGCCAGTCGTTCCACGACCTGCGTCACCGGCGCGCCAGTGCTCTGGGCCCGCGCCATGGTGCGGCCGAGGGGCGCCAGCTCATGGTCGGCGGCCAGGGACGCCCAGACCCGGGCCGGGTCGGCCCCGAGCGCCAGCCGGGCCCCAACGCCCTGCAGTCGGTCGGCGGCCGCGCCGGGCAGCGCGTCGCAGACCACGGCGATCGCGGCACCGGGAGCCGCCCCGGCCCGCAGGGACGACGCGAACAGGCTGACGACGTGCGGCAGGTCGCGCCGGACCGCCGCGCGGTCCCGACGTACGTGCGCGGGCTCGGCGCGCCGGATGATCACCCAGACGGCGACCGCGGCCGCAAGCCCCACGGCCGGACCGAGCGGGCCACCGACGAACCCCGCTCCGGCGACCCCGGCCAGCCCACACCACAACACCCGGAGCCGGAGCAGCCAACCGGCCTGCGGGCCGGCTGGCACCGGTGCGGTCCTGGGATCCGGCAACCGTGGGCGGCGCGGCAGGGCGAGGAACACCGCCGCGGCGATGGAGACAACCGGCAGCCAGCGGCTCATGCGGGGACCGGGGTGCTCACGCCGATTCGTCGACGTCACGGGCGATGGCCTCGATCCAGGCGAGCCCGGCCAGGCCGAACGCCAGCCCGCCGGCCAGACACGCCAACCCGACCGGGTGCCCGAACAGGAAACCCCAGGGGTCGCCCCCGGCACCGGTGCCCATCAGGAGCGCCAGAACGGGCAGTCCGGCCACGAGCCGGGCCGTCGCCCTGGCGGACGCGAGCTCGCCCTCGACGAGCCGGCGCGTCGAGGAGGCCGCGCGCAGGTCGTCGACGACCCGGTCCACCGCCTCCGCCAGGCCGCGCCCCGTGCGGTGCGCCACCTGCCAGGCGGCCGCCACCAGCCTCAGGTCACCGGCCCCCGGCTCCCGCGCCAGCAGCCGCAGGGCGGAGGGTACGTCGGACCCGATCCGGAAGGCCTCGGCCGCCGGAGCCAGGGTCGCCCACGCCCCGGCGACCCGCTCGAGTGCCGCGCCCGCGGGCTGGCCCGAGGAGAGCTCGGAGGCCAGTTGCTCGCAGGTCTCGAGCACCCGGGCCGCCACGCCCTGGGCGTCCCGGCGCCGTCGTCGGGCCCGCACGATCCGCGACCCGGCGAGCACCGTGAGGGACCCGACCAGCGTGAGGACCACGACCCGGCCCGAGCCCCAACCCGCCGCCGCCCCCGACACCGCGAGCAGCAGCATCGGCCGCCAGACCGGGCCCGTGGCGCGCCGCCGCGGCCACCGGGCACGCCCCGGCACCAGCAGCAGGACGGCGAGAACGGCGCAGACCACGGCGGCCGCCCTCACGAGCCCAGCCGTTCCCCGACGAGCGTCGCCAGCCGGTCCGCTGCGGGCCCGCTGTGTGTCGCTCCGTCCCCCCGGAACTCGATCGCCGGGGAGATCGTCACCAGCCCGGACGCGTCCCGCTCGGGCACGCCGACCTGGGCCAGGCGTCGGGTGCCGTCCCGGTCGCGGACCACATGGAGCACGACGTCGACCGCGGAGGCCAGCTGGCTGTGCACCGCCGCGCGGTCGAGGCCGGCCGCAAGCGCCAGCGCCTCGACGCGGGCCGGCACGTCGGCCGCGGAGTTGGCGTGGACGGTGCCGCAGCCTCCCTCGTGCCCGGTGTTCATGGCCGCCAGCAGGTCGACGACCTCGGCGCCGCGCACCTCGCCGACGACGAGACGGTCGGGCCGCATCCGCAGTGCCTGCCGGACCAGGGTGCGCAGGTCGATCTCGCCCGCGCCCTCGATGTTCGGTGGCCGCGCCTCGAGCCCGACGACGTGCGGGTGGGTCGGCCGGAGC
Organism: Nocardioides sp.; assembly: GCA_025965335.1. Taxonomy (GTDB): domain Bacteria; phylum Actinomycetota; class Actinomycetes; order Propionibacteriales; family Nocardioidaceae; genus Nocardioides. The sequence goes on from JAOPXC010000032.1 coordinate 8,079, forward strand.
TCCGAGGAGTCCTCGACGAGGACGAGCCGCTCCTCCGCGTCGACCAGCGAGAGCAGCGACGCGAGCAGCGTGGTCTTGCCGGTGCCGGTGCCGCCGCTCACCAGAAGGGCCAGCCGGGCCGCCACGAGCCTGCGCAGGAGGTCGGCTGCGGAGGCGTCCAGGCTGCCCGACTCGACCAGCTCCGCAAGCGTGAACGCCCGGCCCCGCGGCACCCGCAGCGAGATGACCGTCCCGGGCCGGGAGACAGGGGCCAGGACGGCGTGGAAGCGGGTGCCGTCCGCCAGGCGCACATCGGCGTACGGCGTGGCGTCGTCGAGTCGGCGACCACCCAGCGCGGCCAGTCGTTGCGCGAGCCGGCGCACCGCCTCGTCGTCGGCGAACCGGACGTCGCACGCCTCGAGCCCGGAGCCTCGATCGACGAAGACCTGGCCGCACCCGTTGACGAGCACGTCGGTCACCCCAGGCAGCCGGAGCAGCGGCTCGAGCGGTCCGGCACCGACCACGTCCCGCCGCAGGCACTCGTGGACGGCGAGGACCGTCGCGTCGCCCACCGGCCGGCCAGCGGCGCGCAGGGCCTCCGCCACCCGGTGCGGGGTGAGCTCGCCGGGCTCGCGGGCGAGCCGGTCGCGAACCGCTTCGACGAGCCCCGGCTGGAGCTGCTGCGGAGCGGCCGTCATGCCGCGGCCCCGAGCACGGCGGCCCGGGTGAGCACGGCGAGGGCCGCGCGCCCGAGGGGCCCACGGGGCGACCGCACGGGACCGAGCCCGAGGTCGATCGACTCCGCGAGGCCGCGCTGGTCGCCCATCTCGGCCACGACGGGGACGCCCGTGACCCGGGCGACCTCGGGGGCCGGGATGCCGTTGCCGCGCAGCACGAGGCGGACCCCGGTGCGGTCGCCGAGGCGGGCGCACAGTCGCGCCGCGGACGCGATTCCGGCGACCGTCGGCACCACCATCACGAGCAACAGGTCGCACCGGGAGACGACCTCGTCGACGAGTGGGTCGGCGCTGCGCGGCAGGTCCACGACGACGGTGTCGTGCCCGCGTCGAGCGCCCGAGAGGACCTCACGGACGGCGAACGCCTGGAGCGAGCCGGGCGTGCCGGCGTACCAGGTCAGAGCGCCCAGCGCCCCGCGGCGCGGCAGCGCCTCCCGCAGCGACCGCGCGCTCAGCCGTCCCGTCGTCTGGCACAGGGCGTCCCAGCGCACGCCGTCCTGCGACTCGAGGCCGAGGACCCGGTCGACTCCCGGCCCGAGCGGATCGGCGTCGACCACCACGGTCGGTCCGGAGCGGGCGGCCAGCTGGCCGAGGGCGCACGCGAACGTCGTGGCGCCGGCACCACCCGACCCGCCCATCACGCCGAGGACGAGCCCGCGGGCCTGCGTCGAGTCGCCGAGGTCGGTGAGTGCCTCGGTGAGCCAGCCGTCGGAGCGCGGTAGCTCGGCGACGTTCTCGGCACCCACCGCGAGCGCCGAGCGGAACAGGTCGTCCGGCACCGCACCCCAGGCGACCACGTGCACGCCCGCTCGTCGGGTCGGGGACAGCCGCGCCAGCTCCTCGGCCAGGTCGCCGCCGAGCAGCACCAGGCTGGCGGCCGTCCAGCCGCGCAGCGCGGCTCCGGCGTCGTGGGCCACGTCGGGCGTGATCCCGGCCGCGGCGGCCAGGCGCAGCAGCTCGTCGAGGAGGGTCTCGTCGCGGGTGATGAAAAGGGGAGCGCTCATGCCGGCAGGGTTCCCGGTCGCCGGGACCCCTGAATCCACCCACCGACCCGGCTGTGGACAACCCCGTGCGGCAGCCCCGCTTGTGCCGGAGAGGTGGCCACGGTCCCCCTACGATGAACGCATGTCGTTCCGCCCCACCGCGGCCTTCTTCGACCTCGACAAGACGATCATCGCCAAGTCGAGCACCCTGGCCTTCAGCAAGCCCTTCCAGGCCGGTGGGCTGATCTCGCGGCGCGCGGTGCTGCGGTCGACGTACGCCCAGTTCATGTACCTCGTCGGCGGCGCGGACCACGACCAGATGGAGAAGATGCGGCAGTTCATGTCGCAGCTCACCGCCGGCTGGGACGTCGCGACCGTCCGGGAGATCGTGGCGGAGACCCTGCACAACATCGTCGATCCGCTCGTGTACGACGAGGCCGTCTCGCTCATCGAGGAACACCACCTGGCCGGCCGCGACGTCGTGATCGTGTCGACCTCCGGCATCGAGGTGGTCGCGCCGATCGGCGCGATGCTCGGCGCCGACCACGTCGTCGCCACCCGGCTGGAGGTCGTGGACGGCAAGTACACCGGCGAGATCGAGTACTACGCGTACGCCGAGGAGAAGGCCAACGCCATCCGGGCGCTGGCCGAGGAGCGGGGCTACGACCTCGAGAACTCCTTCGCCTACAGCGACTCGGTCACCGACGTGCACATGCTCGAGGCCGTCGGGCACGCCCACGCGGTCAACCCCGACCGGGAACTCCGCAGGATCGCAGCGGCCCGCGGCTGGCCGGTCCTGGTCTTCGTCAAGCCGGTCGCGCTGCGCAGCCGGGTCCCGTTCCCGCCCGGCGGGCCGACCCTCGCGGCGCTGGCCGTCGGCGGCGTGGTCGCCCTGGGCGGAGTGCTCTGGGCGAGCTCACGCAAGCGCCGCCCGGGTGCCTGAATCCTCACCCGGGCCCGGGGATGCGACGCGCCGGGCCACCAAATGTCAAGGGTTGAACCCCCGGGCGAACCGGCGTACACATGAGACAACGACAAACTCGAAGACCACACGTGAGCCGGGTACCCACGCGGCGATCCACCCTTCTTGAGGGCGCCTGCTTCCGGAACACATCCGGGGCGGCATTTAGATGTTGCACGCTTGGTAGCCAGCGACTCACGTGTCAGCGGTAGCACTCGAATCCTTGGACTCGGGTGCTACCTGCTTGCCGTCTCGACGGGCTCGACCATCGAGGGTTGCGGGGCTCAGTCGGCCTCGCGACGCAGCGGGCTCGCCTCCGCGCCGGCGCTGAACGCCTCGGCGCCGTAGAGCGCCCACGCGTGCACCCCTGCGGCCCCGCCGGACGCGTAGCCCCGCAGGTTCGACTCGTACGCCGGACGCAGCGCCAGGTGACCCGCCTCCGGCACCACCAGCGACTTCTCGTCGACCCCTCGCGCGACCAGCACCAGCCGTTCGACAGCCCGCGCAACGATCCCGTTGTGTGAGCCGAAGGGCGCCGAGGTGACCAGGTCGGCGTGCACGACCGCGGCCACGAGCAGCGCCGGCGCGGACGTCGAGGCGGTCAGCAGCCCGGCCAGTCCCTGGAGACGCTCGGCCGCCGCATCGTCCCGCGGCCGGCCGAGTCGCTCGTCGGGCAGCGACCCGGCCGCGGCGAGCGCGTGGATGCGCGCCAGCGCCTGCAACGGCGACCGGTCCAGGAGCGGGGCCAGCGACAGCAGCTCGGCCGACACCCGCAACGCGTCCTGGGCAATGGCGTCACCGGAGCCCTCGCGCACCTCGGGCAACGACGACGCCGAGCCCTCGAGCACGGCGCTCGCGTGGGCGCCACGCAGCAGGGACTCCGCCGTGGTCTCCGGCGAGGTACGCCGCAGCCCACGGTCGCGCAGCATCACGTCGATGCCGTCGCGGGCGGCGGCGTACGCCGACGGCACCCCTTCGAGCCCCAGCAGCCAGGCCAGCGGATCGTCAGTCATTTCGGGGTCCCCGCGGAGGCAGGAGCGAAGCGGGTGGCTTCGTGGGTGAGGTCACGCCCCGGAGGCTAACGAGTCCTCCGGGAAACCAACCCCTGGGACGGGTAACGTCCCCGGTGATGAGTGACGAGCAGCACGCCCACGCACGGTCCTTCGGCGCCGTCGCCGATGCCTATGACCGCGGCCGGCCGACGTACCCCCTCGAAGCTGCCACATGGCTCACCGGACCGCAGCCGCTGACCGTCCTCGAGCTCGGGGCCGGCACCGGCAAGCTGACCCGTCTGCTCGTCGAGCTCGGTCACGACGTGCACGCGACCGACCCGGACCGCGCGATGCTCGACATCCTCGAACGCGACCTGCCCGACGTCCGCACCTCCCAGTCCACCGCCGAGGAGATCCCCTCCGGCGACCGGTCCTACGACGTCGTCGTGTGCGCGCAGGCGTTCCACTGGTTCGACCGCCAGGTGGCGCTGCCCGAGATCGCCCGGGTGCTCAGGCCCGGCGGCGTGCTCTCGCTGGTCTGGAACCAGCGCGACGAGCGGATCCCGTGGGTCAAGCGGCTCGGCGCCATCATCGGCAGCCAGGACCAGCTGAGCGAGCCGGCCCAGGCACTGGGGACCTCGCGGCTCTTCGGCGAGCCCCTGGCGGCGACGTTCAAGTTCTGGCAGGTGATCAACCGCGACTCGATCAAGGACCTCGTGCAGTCGCGGTCCAACGTCGCCGTGCTCGATCCGGACGCGCGCGCCCGCAAGCTCGCCGAGGTGCTGGCGTTCTACGACGGCTTCGGCCGCGGCATGGACGGCATGCAGCTCCCGTACGCCGCCCAGTGCTTCCGCGCCCCGGTCACCGACCGGCCCGACGCGGATGAGCTCGAGGTCGAGGACCGGTCGTCCGAGCCCGAGCGGAAGTCCGACGGTGGCGACACCGAGATGCTGCTCATCGACTTCCGCTGAGCGCGACTGCTGACGAGGTCCGGGCCCGACGCCGAACCGGTGTTTCATGATGCGGCTGCAACGGGGTACTGGGTAGCCAAGTAGACCCGGGCATTCGCGAAAGAGGTCCCGCCCATGGCATCCGACGTACATCCCCCAGAGCCGACGCACCGACAGGCAGCCCGGCACGATCCCGTCTACGACCGGCTTGCCGCGGAGCCCGAGTTCGGCGAGCTGCGACGCCTCTACCGCGGCTTCGTCTTCCCG
>JAOPXC010000091.1 GCA_025965335.1 Nocardioides sp.
TCGTGCGGCTGACGAGGGCGCCGCCCCCGGCGACGTGCTCGCAGACGGCGTCGCTGCCGGCCACCTCGCCGAGGCACCGCTCGCGGGCGGTGTCCCCCCACACCGGGTCGCTCGGAGCCACGGCGGCACGGACGTAGAAGCCGTTCCAGGTGAAGTCGGCTATGACGCCGGGGCCGGGCTCGCCCTGCCGGTCGACCTGGCCAGCACCCAGGGGCTGCGAGCGCGGGTCGAACCCGTCCATCGGGTTCTCCTTGCCCGGCACCAGGGCCACGTCGCCCGGGAAGATCGAGGTGAAGACGTCGGGCACTCCGGCCGCCCGGGTGCCCAGGTCTCGGGGAGCCGGGTGGCCCGGCGCCGCGGGAGCCGGCGCGGACGGCTGGGACGCAAGCGGGACGCTGTCGAGGCCACGGCCGGCCGCGCCGCTTCCGCCGAGCGCGGGCACGACGACAGCCGCCCCGAAGGCCCCGACGGCTCCGACGGCCGCGAATGCGCAGAGCGCGGTCGTGGTGCGCCGCCGCCGACGCAGGGTGCGGCCTCGGGCCACCCCGCGGTCGGCGAGCTCACGCGCGTCCGGAGCGAGATCGGAGGTTGCGGCGTCGAGGAGGCTGACTGCCTGGCGCTCGATTTCGGTCATGACTGGTCCCTTCGAGTGGTGACGAGTGGGGTGTCGAGCAACGGCCGGGCGCGTTCGAGCGCCCGCATGCTTCGGTTGCGGACCGCGCCGGCGGAGAGGCCGAGCCGGTCGGCCACCTCCTTGACGCTGAGGTCCTCGAGGTACCGCAGCACGAGCACGGCCCGGTCCAGCGGCGCGAGGCCTTTCAGCACGTCGAGCAGCGCCAGGCGCAGATCGCTCGTCGTGGCGGGGTCCTCGCGCACGCCGTCGGGCACGTCGGCGTACGGCAGCTCGCTGCTGCTGCGGCGCCGGCGCGTACTGAGGAACGTGCGCACCGGGGTGGTCTGGGCGTAAGCCGCGGGGTTGTCGATCCTGACACCGAGCTTGCCGTGCCAGCGGACGTAGAGCTTCGCGAGCGTCTCCTGGACGAGGTCCTCGGCGAGGTGCCGGTCCCCGCAGAGAAGCCACGCGGAGCGGAACAACTGCGGCGCCCGCGCCAGGGCGAACTCCTCGAACTCCCCGACCTGCTGGTGGTCCTGTGACATGTCACTCCTTGGCTGGCGTCACCCTCTACGACGCACTCCAGCCCGGAAGTGTCACCCGATCCTGATCAGCCCTTCTGGTACGTCGCCATCGTGCGGTCGGGCTCCCAGTAGGCCTTCATCGAGGCCACGCTGCCGTCGTCGTTCACGACGTACACCATGATCAGGTCGGTCTTGGTGCTGCCGCCGTCGGGGAACGTCGTGGTGATGGTGCCGATGTTGGCGCAGGTGGACCCGTGGGCGAACGAGTCGTGGATGACGAACTCGAACTTCTCGATCGGGGCGATCGCCAGGTTCCAGAACGCCGAGATGCCCTCGTGGCCGTGGTGCCCCTTGCCCTCGGGGTCGAACATCGACGGGCCCACTGGGTCCTCGAGGACCGCGTCCTCGGCGTACACCGTGAGCCACTCGACCAGGTCGCCCTTGGCGACGGCGGAGTAGGACCGCTGCGAGGCGCTCCGGGCGGGGTGCTCGCCCGTGGGGGCGTTCCAGATGATGGCGTCCGACGTGATCATGGCCGCATCCTAGGCGCGAACTGGAACATGTTCTAGATCTCGACACCGGTCGGTGCGCGACCTGCTCGATCCAGGTGTTCGAGACGGTTGCCGAACAACCTCCTCAACAACCGCGTCCAGAGCGCCTGGGGCGGCCGGAGACTCGCCATCCCCCGGACACGCCGCGTTCACGGGTCGGCTGCCCCGAGGTGTCAGGCTCAGTACATGGCACGACGCAAGGCCTTCGTCCACATCGGGTTGCCGCACAGCGGCGGCTCGATCCTCGAGGTGGCTCTCGAGCACCACGAGGCGACCCTGACCCGCCTCGGCATCCACCGACCTGCCAAGTCGGCCGACGAGATGTTCCGTGCGGCCGTCGAGATCCTGCGCGACCACCGGGCCTGGGGCTACCGGCGCCGGGATGTCGAGGGCAGCTGGAACGCCGTGTGCCGCCGAGCGCGCAAGGGGAAGGGCTCGGTCGTGGTCGGCCAGCACCTCCTCGCTGCCGCTGCCCCCGTCGAGATCGAGCTGTTCCTGGACCGGTTGGCGGGCTTCGAGGTGCACATCGTGCTGGTCGCTGCCGCGCCGGCACCCCAGGCGGCCCGGCCCGACGAGGCCCGGGACCTCGGCGTCGTGCTCGGTCGCTGGGCGAAGGCGCTTGGCCGTCCCGACCGGGTGCACGTGATCGTCGCGCCCGACACCGAGGACCGCGCTTCGGCCATCTGGGAGGCCTACGGCCGCGTGGTCGGCTTCGACGCCTCGGCCCTGCGGCTACCGGACGCTCCCGTCGAGCAGGTGGGGCGGCGGCTGGCCCTGCGCCACTCACCCCTGTGGGAGGTCACCGGCTCGCAGTCGCTCGACCCGCACGACGCGTGGGTACAGGTGGCGGAGCGCTGGGCGAAGGACATCGCCGACGGCGGCTACGACCTGTACGGCGATGCGGGCGACCTGGTCCCGGCGCAGGGCGACGGGTCGTCCTGGGACGAGGAGCCGGCCGCACAGCGACTCCGGGCGACGGAGGCGTTCCTGGCGGACGCCCTCGTCGAGACCGCCCGGCTGCGCGCCCGCAACGAGACCCTCGAGCTTCGCAACGGAAAGCTGGAGCGGACCCGCAAGAAGCTCAAGCGTCGGCTGGCCGACGCGATCACCGGCTGACGACGGTCAGTGCGGCTGCCAGGCGTCCTCGTCGGCGGTCCGGGACGTGATTGCCTTCGGGAGCTTGTGATCCGACAGTTGCTGGATGGAGACCTGCTCGAAGACGTCACGCAGGGAACGCCGCGCCGCGATCCACACGTGCTGGAGCACGTCGGCGCTCTCGTTGTAGGACACGGCCTCGGGACGCAGGCCGTAGACGGACACGAGCGGTCCGTCGACGGCACGGATCACGTCGGCCACCGAGATGTCGCTCGGGCTGCGCCCCATCCGCCAACCACCGGACTGACCCCGCTGGGACATCACGATGCCGGCGCGGCGGAGGTCGGCGAGGATCGCCTGCAGGAACCCGTGGGGGATCTCCTGCAGCTTCCCGAGCTCCTCGGCGCTCACCGCGCGTCCGTCCGCGCGTGACGCCATCTCGATGAGCGCGCGCAAGGCGTAGTCGGACTTGGCGGAAACTCGCATGGGTCCAGTGTGTCAGATTTGTCGATGCACATACCCGACGAACACGACGTTGCGGGGCGGATCCGTACGCCGCGGACCGGCGACGGGTCGGGGATCGCAGACCCCAACAGACAGTGGAGATTCCGGTCACCCGCGCGGGCGCCGTCTTGCGTGCGGTGAAGTGCCCTCCTATCATTATGTTACCGGCCAGTAGCACATCGCCATCCAACCCCGAGACACGAAGAGGCGGATCCGTGAGCCACTACAAGAGCAACCTCCGAGACATCGAGTTCAACCTCTTCGAGGTGCTCGGGCGCGACGAGGTCCTCGGCAGCGGACCGTTCGCCGAGATCGACGGCGAGACCGCCCGCTCGATCCTCGCCGAGGTCGACAGGCTCGCCCGCGAGGACCTCGCGGCGTCGTACGTGGACAGCGATCGCAATCCCCCCGTCTTCGACCCGGAGACCGGCACCGCCGATGTCCCGGAGTCGTTCAAGAAGAGCTACCAGGCATGGATGGACTCCGAGTACTGGCGCCTGCAGATCTCCGAGGAGCTCGGCGGCACGCCGGCTCCCTCCAGCATCGTGTGGGCGATGGGTGAGCTGGTGCTCGGCGCCAACGCTCCCGTCTGGATGTACGGCGCGGGGCCGGCGTTCGCGGCGGTCGTGCACCGCAACGGCAACGGGCGTGACAAGCAGATCGCCCAGTTCATCGTCGACCGCCGGTGGAGCACCACGATGGTGCTGACCGAGCCCGACGCGGGCTCCGACGTCGGCGCCGGCCGAAGCAGGGCCACGCCGAACGACGACGGCTCCTGGAACATCGAGGGAGTCAAGCGCTTCATCACCTCGGCCGAGCACGACATGTCCGAGAACATCATCCACCTCGTCCTCGCCCGCCCGGCGGGCGTCGAGGGTGTCGGCGGTCCGGGCACCAAGGGCCTGTCGCTGTTCATCGTGCCGAAGTTCCACTTCGACCACGAGACCGGCGAGCTGACCGGTGAGCGCAACGGCGCCTACGTCACCAACGTCGAGCACAAGATGGGCATCAAGGTCTCCAACACGTGCGAGGTCACCTTCGGCGAGAAGGAGCCGGCGCGGGGATGGCTGCTCGGCGAGGTCCACGACGGAATCGCCCAGATGTTCCAGGTCATCGAGAACGCCCGGATGATGGTGGGTTCCAAGGCCATCGCCACGCTCTCGACCGGCTACCTCAACGCTCTCGAGTACGCCAAGACCCGCCAGCAGGGTGCCGACCTGACGCGGTCCGGGGACAAGACCGCCCCGCGCGTCACGATCACCCACCATCCCGACGTCCGGCGCTCCCTGATGGTGCAGAAGTCGTTCTCGGAGGCGATGCGCGCCCTGGTGCTCTACACCGCGTCCTGGCAGGACAAGGTGCAGATCGCCGAGCACAACGGCGAGACGGCGTCCGACGAGAGCTTGCTCGCGGCCGCGGTCAACGACCTGCTCCTGCCCATCGTGAAGGGCTACGGATCCGAGCGCTCGTGGGTCCTGCTGGGCACCGAGTCGCTGCAGACGTTCGGGGGCTCCGGCTTCCTGAGCGAGTACCCCCTCGAGCAGTACGTCCGCGACGCCAAGATCGACACGCTCTACGAGGGCACGACCGCCATCCAGGGCCAGGACTTCTTCTTCCGCAAGATCGTCAAGGACCAGGGCAAGGCGCTCGGACACCTCACGAGCGAGATCCAGCAGTTCATCGACAGCGAGGCCGGGAACGGCCGCCTCAAGGTCGAGCGCTCGCTGCTCGCCACGGCGCTCGAGGACGCCAACGCGATGGTGGGTCACATGATCAACGACCTGATGTCCGCGGACGCCTCGTCCGAGGGCGGCGACATCCGCAACATCTACAAGGTGGGCCTCAACACCAGCCGTCTGCTGATGGCGCTCGGCGACGTGGTCTGTGGGTGGCTGCTGCTGCGCCAGGCCGAGATCGCGCTGGAGAAGCTCGCCGGCGACGCAGGCAAGGACAAGGAGTTCTACGAGGGCAAGGTCGCGGCTGCGCAGTTCTTCGCGCAGACCAACCTGCCCCGCCTCAGCGCCGAGCGGGCGATCGCCGAGGCCACCGACCTCTCCCTGATGGACCTCGACGAGGCCGCCTTCTGACCTGACCCGGGGCGGTGCGGTTTCGAGACGGGCCGATCGGGTACCGGTTCCGGGGCGCGGCGGATCTGTGTGTCGCGCGGAGTCTGACCGAAGGAGTTCACCATGGGTATAGGTATCGGCATCGTCCTGCTCGTCCTCGGCCTCATCCTCGTGACCGGGGCGGTGAATCTCCCGCAGAGCTGGGACAACGCGGTGGCCAGCGAGACCCTCGGCTGGATCTTCATCGTGGTCGGTGCGCTCGCCGTGGTCCTCGCCCTCGTGATGAACCAGCAGCGTTCCCGCACGACGCACGTCGAGGAGCGTCGCATCGAGACCTGAGCCGACCTGGGCCGCGGCCCGCTCAGGCGCGCAACCGCTCCCGCGCGGCGGCCCTCACCGCATCGCCCAGGCGGGTCAGGACCGGTGAGTCGATCCGCCAGCGCTGCCAGTGCAGGGGTACGTCGAGGCGCTCGCGCGAGCTCAGGGTCACGAGCGACCCGTCCCCAAGGCCGGGCGTCAGCTGGGGTTCCGGGAGGACTCCCCAGCCGAGGCCGAGGCGCACCGCCTCGAGGAAGTCCGCGGAGGTCGGGACGCGGTGCACCACCGCCGGCGCGTCCACGCCCCGGGCGCGCAGCAGGTCGTGCTGGAGGGCGTCCTTCTCGTTGAACACGACGACCGGCATGCAAGCCCAGTCGAGACCGCGGCCTCGCCGCCAGCGCTCGGCGAAGGCCGGCGACGCGGCCGGGACGTAGCGCAGCGTCCCGAGCCGCTCCACCGAGCAGCCCTGGACGGCGACCGGATCGGAGGTGACCGCGGCGAGGACGTCACCGCTGCGCAGCAGGTCCGAGGAGTAGGCCTGGTCCTCGACGTGCACCCGCAGAGCCGTGTCGTCCCAGGTCGCGATGTCGGAGACCACGCCACGGAACCAGGTCGCGAGCGAGTCGGCGTTCACGGCCACCGGCAGGTCGACCGGGGCCCCGGGGCCGTCCGCGAGCACGCCGCGCGCCTCGTCGTACAGCAGCTGCGTCTGGCGGGCGAGCCGGATCAGCGTCGCCCCTGACGCGGTAGGGCGACAAGGGGTCGACCGCTGCACGACCACCCGGCCGACCGCGGACTCGAGGGCCCGGATCCGCTGGCTGATCGCCGACGGGGTCACGTGCAGGGCGCGCGCCGCGGCGTCGAACGTGCCGTGATCCGCAATGGCGACGAGAGCAGCCAGCTGGGCGGCGTTGAGCTCCATCCCACCACCTTAAGACTTCCTAATGCTTCTACAGCTTCTTTCGCTGGCCTACATCCCCGGCGGGCCGTAGCGTCGGTGCCGTGATCGACTCCGCCGCCGCCGGCCTGGTGACCGGGCTGTCCCTGATCGTGGCGATCGGGGCGCAGAACGCGTTCGTCCTGCGGCAGGGGCTCGCCCGCGAGCACGTCGGGGTGGTCGTGTTCATCTGCGCCGTCTCGGATCTCGTCCTGATCCTGGCCGGGGTCGGCGGCATCGGCACCCTGGTCGAGCGCGCCCCGTGGGCACTCGAGGTCGTGCGGTGGCTGGGGGTGGCGTTCCTGTCCTGGTACGGCGTGAGCTCGCTGCTGCGCGCCCGCTCCGCGTCCGGGCTCCAGGCCGCCGCCGGCAACGGGCTGTCTCGCAGGTCCGCGGTCGTCCGGGCCGTGGCGCTCACCTGGCTCAACCCGCACGTCTACCTCGACACGGTCCTGCTTCTCGGCTCCATCGCCAGCCAGCACGGACCCGACGGACGTTGGTGGTTCGCCCTGGGCGCGTGCGCGGCCAGCATCGCCTGGTTCACGGGGCTCGGCTACGGCGCCCGGCTGGGTCACCGGGCGCTGGCCAGCCCGCGCGCCTGGCAGGTCCTCGACATCGTCATCGGCCTGACGATGCTGGCGATCGGGGTGAAGCTGGCGCTCGGGTGAGCGTCAGCGCGTCTTGTCGGCCCAGCGGTTGCTCGAGCCGCCGGCGTAGGTCTTGCCGCCCGAGGCGGGACGACGCGCATCACTGCGGACGTGGCCGCGGGAGTCGTCGGAGCGGCCGGCCCCCTCGTAGCGACGGGCGCCGCCGCCACCCTGGCCGCGGTAGGGCTTGCTGCCGCCCTGGCCGGCCGGTCGGCCGCCCCCGGAGCCGGCAGCCTGCGAGCGCGCGGGAGTCTTGGTGCCGCTCTCGGCGAGCGCCTCGGCGGTGAGCACGCGGGGAGCGGTGCGGAGGTCGTGGTGCCGCACCTCGACGCCGGCGCCACGCTGGAGCCGCGCGATCTGGTCGGCGAACTTGGGCGTCGAGATCGTGACGACGCACCCGGACTTGCCGGCGCGCGCCGTACGTCCCGAGCGGTGCAGGTAGGCCTTCGCGTCGCTGGCCGCGTCGAAGTGGATGACGATGTCGACATTGTCGACGTGGATGCCGCGGGCGGCGACGTCGGTCGCGACGACCGCCTGGACCTTGCCGCTGGAGAACTTCTGCAGGTTGCGCTCGCGCACGCGCTGGCTCAGGTTGCCGTGCAGGTCGACCGCCTCGACGCCGGCGGCCGTGAGCGCCTCCGAGAGCTCGACGGCGCCGTCACGCGTGCGGGTGAAGATGATGCTGCTGCCGTTGGCCTCGACGAGGCGCTTGGTGGCCTCGACCTTGTCGCGGAAGCCGCCGACGACCAGCGTGTGGTGCTCCATGGTGGAGACCGCTCCGGCGTTGGGGTCGAGCTGGTGCAGCTTGGGGCTGCGCAGGTGCTTGCGGACCAGGCGGTCGACGTCGCCGTCCAGCGTGGCCGAGAGCAGCATCCGCTGGCTGCCGGCCGGCGTCATGCCCACGAGCTTGTCGATCGCCGGGTAGAAACCCAGGTCGCACAGGTGGTCCGCCTCGTCGAGCACGGTCACCTGCACGTCGTCGACGTGGCAGGCGCCGCGGTTGATCAGGTCCTCGAGGCGACCCGGGGTGGCGACCACGATGTCGGCACGGTTCTTGAGGCCGCGCACCTGACGGTCGTACGGCGTGCCGCCGTACACGGTGACCAGCTTGAGGTGCAGCGAGTACGCCAGCGGGGTGAGCGCGCGGCTCAACTGCTGGGCGAGCTCACGGGTCGGGACGACGATCACGGCGCGGGGGTGGCCGGGACGGCTCCGCTCGCCGGCCAGCCGGGCCAGCACGGGGATCCCGAACGCGAGGGTCTTGCCGGAGCCCGTCTGGGCGCGGCCGAGCACGTCGTGGCCGGCGAGGCCGTCGGGGATGACCGCGGCCTGGACCGCGGTCGGGGTGACGATGCCCTGCTTGGCGAGGGCCTGGACCAGCTCGGCTGGCAGTGAGTCGAAGGTGAAGTCGGACGTGGGCGCAGACGCGGACATGCGTGATTACTTTCGATCAGGTCGGATGCGTCAGGCGCGGAGCCACGGTTGCGGATCCGGCGAGCCTTGCGAGACGCGGTCTCAGTCACCCGATCGCTGGTCTCGCGCGAGAAGTCGCACACCACACCGGGCTTCGAAGAAGTAGTGGCCCGCCCGAAGGCGTTCCACTGGCTGCTGTGAAGTCTAGGGACGACGAGCCCGCCGCCCCAATCGCCGTCGCGGTGAGGTGGGACACGTCGTCGCGGCCGCTCACCCATAGGCTTCCGACCATGACCGATCAGGAACGGCTTGCGGGCTACATCGACGTGTGGTGGCAGGCGGTCACCGACTTCACCGACCTGCTGGAGCAGGTGCCCGCCGAGGAGTGGTCGACGCCCACGGACCTCGCCGGCTGGGACGTCCGTGCCGTGGCCTCGCACGTCGCACACCTCGAGGCGATCCTCGCCGGTGGCCCGGAGGAGACCGCCGACGTCGGCGAGCCCCCGCACGTCACCGGCTTCATGGGGCGCTACACCGAGATCGGTGTTGCCAACCGCAGGGACCGCTCCCCCGACCAGATCATCATCGAGATCCGGGAGGCGGCCACGGCCCGGCACACGGCCCTGTTGGCGGACCCGCCGACCGAAGGGACCGCGACACCGGAACGGATCTTCGGCGGCGTCCCGTGGACCTGGGAGGTGCTGCTGCGCAACCGGCCGCTCGACATCTGGATGCACGAGCAGGACGTACGTCGTGCCGTCGGCCGGCCGGGCGGCATGGACTCGGCCGCGGCCCGGCACACCGCGGAGTACCTGGCGGAGGCCTTCGGCTTCGTGCTGGCCAAGAAGGCCGCCGCTCCGCCTGGCACCACTGCCGTGCTGGACATCGCGGGCAGCGAGCCGTTCGCGTTCGCGGTCAACGACCAGAACCGCGGTGAACGGTTGAGCGATGTACCCACCGAGCCCACGGTGCGGCTGGGCATGGACCGCGCGAGCTTCATCGTGCTCGCCGGTGGCCGGTGTGACGTCGAGCCCGGCGCCGTCGGCATCGACGGCGACCGCGACCTCGGCAAGCGCCTCGTCGAGGTCATGGCTACCACGCCATGACCGCTGCGTGGTCGCTGGCCGACATCCCGGACCAGACCGGCCGCACGATTGTCGTCACCGGCACCACGGTCGGCGGGTTGGGTCACCACACCGCACTGGAGCTCGCCCGCCGCGGGGCTCGGGTCGTGCTTGCGGGACGGACCGCAAGCAGGCTCGCGGAGACCGACGACGCGATCCGCGCCGAGGTGTCGAAGGCCGACCTCGCGCACCTCGTGGTGGACCTGTCCGACCTCGGGTCGGTGCGCCGGGCGGCCGCGGAGGCCGGCGCGTTCGGGCCGATCGACGTGCTGGTCAACAACGCAGGCGTGATGGGCACGCCGTACCAGCGGACCGGCGACGGCCTCGAGCTGCAGATGGCGACCAATCACTTCGGGCCATTCCTGCTCACCGGGCTGCTGATGCCCCAGCTGGTGGCCAGCACTGGAGCACGTGTGGTCGGCCTCTCGTCGAACATGCATAAGCTCGCCCGCTCCGCCCCCCTCGGCGACCCGCTACACCAGCAGGGGCGCTACTCCAGATGGCCCACCTACGGGAGGTCCAAGCTGGCCAACCTGCTGTTCACCTACGAGCTCGACCGCCGGGCCCGCCGGGCCGCGGTGCCCGTGAAGGCGCTGGCCGCGCACCCGGGGTTCGCCGGCACCCACCTCGCGGCCAACGGGCAGTACGGCCGCGCCCGGGGCGGCCGCGCGACGATCCTGGACGCGGCCATCAAGGCGGTCTCCCAGTCCGCGGCGGCCGGGGCGTGGCCGACGCTGATGGCCGCCACCGCGGACCTCCCCGGCTCGACGTACTGCGGGCCCGGCGGCCTCGGTGAACTGTCCGGAGCGCCGCGGGTGGTGACCAGCACCCGGCTGTCGTACGACGAGGCCGCGCAGCGGAAGCTCTGGGAGATCAGCGAAGAGGTCACAGGCGTCCGCTACCCGTAGTCCTGGGGGTAGCGGTGCTCGTGGGTGCCGAGCGGGGTGACCAGGTAGGTGCGGTGGTGGGGTGTGGTCCAGGTGTAGGTGCCGTCACGGGTGCGTTGGTAGGACCATCTGCCGGCGGTCTTGCAGCGGTGGTGGCGCCGGCAGAGCGGCGCCAAATTGTCGGGTCTGGTTTGGGCGGGTGGGCCGGGGTCCTGTGGGGTGCCGGGGTCGTAGGGGATCACGTGGTCGAGGTCGCAGCTGCGGGAGTGGGTTTCGCACCAGGGGAACACACAGTGCGGGTCCCTGAGTCGGACCAGCTCAGCCATCCACGGTGGCGGGTCGTGTTGGTCGACGGCGTCGACCCGGCCCAGGTCCAGGACGGGTTGGATCCTGACGTGTCGCGAGCCGGTGAGCCAGTCCCGGATCCGTGCGACGGTCGCGGGTCCGAGGCGTTCGACCACCCCCACGTCCGCAGCACCGCTGTCAGTGTCGGTCAGGGCGGCTTGGAGCTGGGCCCAGTCGAGGTGGACGTAGCACGTCCAGTCCCGCCTCCTGCGCATCGTCGTCGTGGGTCTCGACGGGCTCGACCAGCGGGGGTCGCCGCCGGCGGGGGCGGCGGCGGGGGGCCAGGGCGGGCCGGGCTGGTTGGTGAGTTGGTCGGCGATCACGCCGAGGGCTTTGGCCTTGCGTAGGTCCAGGTCATCGGTGTCCCCAGCTGTCTTGAGCTGTTCGGCGGTGTCGCAGACGAGGTCGTGGAACCTCGTCAGGTCGGTGGTGTCGCCGACGGCGTCGATCCACGAGGTTGCGGCCCAGTCCCCGGGGCCGCCGTGGTGGAGGTCGACCCCCCAGCTGGCCCGGGCCCGGTCCTCGGCGGCCGCCACCGTGTCGGGGTCGAACCGGGCCCGGGCTTCGGCGACGGCCCGCTCGATGGTGAGCGTCCCGCAGGAGTCGATCCGTTCCACCAGCACCGCATCCACCTGCCGGGCGGCCTCCCGGGACAGGGAGGCGGTGGCTTGGGCGAGGCGGCGGGCCCGCCAGGGGGCGATGGCGAGGGACTGCACCCGCCGCCAGGTCCCGGGCTGGCGGTGTTCGAGGTTCAACGCGTCGGCCATCAGCTGGAGCCCGGCGCGCGTGGAGATCCCCAACGCGGCCGCGAACGGTTCCGCGGCGAACGCCGCGACCAGCGGGGTCCCGTGCCCGCCGATGGTCTCGTCACAACCCAGCACGTCGCGGTTGCCGGCCTCCGACCAGGTCGCGTATGCGGCCGGGTGGCCGGTGTCGGTCTTGGCGGGGTGCAGCACACACCACCGGGCCGCGAGGTTCAGCTTGGTCCGCTCGGCGGCCCGCGCCCGGGTTTCGGCGTCCCTGGCCAGGACGAGCAGCGTGTCCGCGTCGAGGTCGTCGACCTCGTAGGGGAATCCTTCGCTGTCCATCTCGATCATTGGGTCCAGCCAAGCACTCGGCACCGACATTCCCGGCCCCTGGAAGCCCTTCATTCACAGGGGAAACGAACACATTCTGAGAAATCTTTCGAGAGCGACCACGGCCGGTTGACCACGACGGCGAATGAGTAGTCCTGCGGTCGCAACCAAGCACATGAACCACCGCGAACAGTGACCACACCACCCCGGTGATCCCAGTCGAGACGCCCTGCGCTGCCTCACCGGGTCTCGACGAGCTCGACCAGCGGGGGGTCTCGACGGGCTCGACCAGCGGGGTGGGTCGAGACGGTTGCTGGCGCAACCTGCTCAACCAGCCGTGGGGTTTCGAGGCGCTCGCTGCTCGACAAACGGTTGGCCGCGGATGGCGTCGGTGGGCTCCGAGGCGTTGTGGCGGGGGGATGTCGAGAGGAGGGTGAGGTGGGGGACGACAACCAGGAGGCGAAAGGGAATGAAGTGGATCGGACCCGAGGACACTGAGTACGACGAGCGGCGGGAACTCTTCAACGCGATGATCGACAAGAGGCCGGGGGTGATCGCTGCCTGCGAGACGGCAGCAGACGTCAGGGCTGCGCTGGACCGGGCCGAGGCCGACGATCTCGCGGTGGCGGTGCGGTCGGGTGGGCACTCGGTGGCCGGCCAGTCCACCAACGACGGCGGGCTCGTCATCGATGTCCGTCCCATGAAGGGCATCGAGATCGATCCCAGCGCCCGCCGCGCGCGGGTCGGGGGCGGGTGCACGTGGGGCGAGTTCGACGCCGTCGCCCAGGAGCACGGACTCGCCACCACGGGCGGGCGGGTGTCCACGACGGGCGTCTCGGGCCTCACCCTCGGAGGCGGATCGGGCTGGCTGGAACGCCAGCACGGCCTCACCTGCGACAACCTGCTGGCCGTCGAGCTCGTGACCGCCGACGGTCGGGAGATTCGCGCCGACGAGACGCAGCACCAGGAGCTGCTGTGGGCCAGCAAGGGCGGGGGCGGGAACTTCGGTGTGGTAACCGCGTTCGAGTTCCAGCTGCACCCCGTCGGGCCGATGATCCTGGGCGGGCTGATGGCATGGCCCGCCACCCGCGCGCCGGAGATCTCCCGGGCGTTCCGGGACTGGGCGGACAACGCTCCGGAAGAGCTCGGCACCGGCCTGGTGATTCTCAGCGGACCGCCCGAGGAGTTCATCCCGGCGCATCTCCAGGGCCAGCCCATGGTTGCTATCGCCGTGCTGTGGAACGGCGACGAGGCGACCGGCACCGACGTCATCCAGGTCATGCGAGACCTCGAGCCCGAGCTCGACATGGTGGGCGCGATGCCGTACGCGCAGCTGCAGTCCATGATCGACGACCCGCCCGGGATGCGGCAGTACTGGAGCGCCGACTACCACGACTCCTTCCGCGACGAGGCCCTTGACGTGTTCCTCGACGCGGGCGCCCGGCGGGCGTCACCCATGACCCAGCACCTGCTGCTCCCCTGGGGCGGCGCGCTGGGTCGCATCGATGAGGACAGCACCCCGCTGAACCAGCGCGGCGCCCGCTGGGTGACCCATCCGTTCGCGACGTGGGCGGACCCCGCCGACGACGCGGCCAACATCGCCTGGGTGCGGGCGTACCGGGAGGCGATCGCGCCGTTCACGACCGGCGGCGTCTACCTCAACTTCATCGGCGACGAGGGCGACGAGCGCATCAAGGCCGCCTTCGGCGCGGAGAAGTACGACCGCCTGGCGACGATCAAGGCAGAGTACGACCCGGGCAACGTGTTCGCCGGCAACCAGAACATTCGGCCCAAGGTGCCCGTCTGATTCCTGGGGCTGGGGCGGGTGGTCACCGGGCCGCCCGGCTCAGCCGCCGACTGCCTGGCGAGCTCGGTAGGCGGCAACAGCGTTGCGGTTGCCGCAGGACGTCGAGCAGAACCGCCGGGACCGGTTGCGGGAGAGATCTAGTACGACGCCGTCGCAGTCGTCGTCCGCGCAGACACCCAGCCGCGACATCTCGTCAGCTCGGATGACGTCGATCATGGCCATCGCCGTCTCGACGGTGATCCGCGTGGCGAGCGGTGCCGACGGGGCGACGGCGTGCACGTGCCAGTCGAACCGGTCGTGCTTCACGAGCCGGGGGACAGCGCCGGCTTCGGCGAGCATCGCGTTGACGAGCCCGACGGCCGAGTCGCGGTCGCTGGTCATCAGCGTGCGCAGCATCGGGCGGAGCGCGCGTACGGCGTCCAGCTCGGCGCGGTCGTGGTCGCGCCGGCCGGTGTACTCGAAGCGCTCGTAGAAGGCGTCGAGCTGCGCGAGGTCCTCGAGCTCGTCGGGGTCGTCCTGGGTGTTGGCCAGGGTCGCGGCCGCGAGGAGGGACACCTCGGTGTCATGCGCGAATACCACTTTGACAGGTTACCCCAACGCGGATATTGTCATTAGTCATGACGACATTGGCGAATGACGCCGCCGCCGGAACTGTCCCGGCGAGGTCGCGCCTCGTCAGCGGACTCGCGTTCGCCCTCATCTCCGCGGCGACGTTCGGCATGTCCGGTGCGCTGGCCCGCGGGTTGCTCGACACGGGCTGGAGCGCCGGAGCCGTCGTGCTCGTGCGGGTCGGGCTCGCGGCCCTGGTCGTCACGCCGTTCGGCGTGATGTCGATGCGCGGTCGCTGGACGGCACTGCGCGGGACGGCCGGCCTGGTCATCCTGTACGGCGTCCTCGCCGTGGCGGGCGCCCAGTTCTGCTACTTCTCCGCCGTCTCGCACATGCAGGTCGGCCCCGCCCTGCTCATCGAGTACACCGCCCCCGCCGCGGTCGTCGTCTGGCTCTGGGTCCGGCACGGGCAGCGGCCCGGTGCGATCACCCTTGCGGGCGCCGGCCTCGCCGCGCTCGGCCTCGTGCTGGTGCTCGACCTGCTCTCCGGCGCGGACCTCAGCACCGTCGGCGTGCTCTGGGCGCTCGCCGCCATGGTCGGCGCCGCGGCGTACTTCCTCATCTCCGCCGACGAGAGCAACGGGCTGCCGCCGCTCGCGCTGGCCTCCGGGGGACTGGTCGTCGGCACCGTGGTGCTCGGCGTCCTCGGTCTCGTCGGCGTGCTGCCGATGCAGGCCTCGACGACCAGGGCGATCTACGGCCAGCACACCGTCGACTGGTGGGTCCCACTCGTCGTGCTCGGCCTGGTCACCGCGGCGATCTCCTACACGACCGGAATCGCGGCCGGCCGCCGACTGGGCTCCCGGCTCGCATCGTTCGTGGCGCTGCTCGAGGTCCTCGCCGGGGTCGGCTTCGCCTGGTTGCTGCTCGACGAGCTGCCCCGCCCGGTGCAGCTGGTCGGTGGCCTGCTGATCCTGGCCGGCGTGGTCGGCGTCAAGCTGGGGGAGCCCGACGTGGTTCGTCCGGAGCCCACGCCCGCCTGAGTTTCGAGACGGTTGGTTTCGAGACGGTTGCCAGGGCAACCTCCTCAACCACCGGCCGACCCTCCTCGACCACCGACCGGCCCTCCGCAACCACCGGCCGGATGCTCCGCAACCACCGGCCGGATGCCCCGCAAGCATCGGTCCGTTGACCTCGACGAGCTCGATCAGCGTTGAGATTTCTCGACGACCAATGCAACATCTGCACACCCCCGGGCGTGAGTCGTGCATGGATGTGGGAGTGACCGACGCCCGACCCGACACGAGCGAGCTCTCGTTCGACGCCTGGGTCGAGGCGCGGGTGGCCGCGTTGCTGCGGTTCGCGTACCTGGTCACCGGCTCCCAGCACGCGGCGGAGGACGCCGTCCAGACCGCGCTGACGCGGGCCTGCGAGAAGTGGGCCCGCGTGCGGCGTACGACGGACCCCGATGCCTACGTACGCCGGATGGTCGTCAACGCGCACGTGTCGAGCTGGCGGCGCTCGGGTAAGCGCGAGCTGACCGTCGCCGAGGTGCGCCCCACGAAGACCGGGCCGGACCTCGCCGACGCCGTCGCGAGCGGGGACGCGGTCTGGCGGGTCTGCACGGGGCTGCCGCGACAGCAACGGGCGGCTGTGGTGCTGCGCTACTACGAGGACCTGGAGTACGCCGAGATCGCCTCGATCCTCGACTGCACCGAGGCCACCGCCCGCTCCCACGTCCATCGGGCCCTCACGTCGTTGAGGGCGGAGCTCGAGCGTCAGGAGAAGACCGATGGCTGAGAACACCGGACCCGAGGACCACGACCTCGAGCGACTGATGCGCGCCGGGCTCGACCGGCACGCGGACGAGGCGGACACCGCCGTCCCGGTCGCCGCCCGCGCTCGCTCGGCGGCCCGGCGTCGACGCGGCGCGCGCGTCGTCGC
>JAOPXC010000094.1 GCA_025965335.1 Nocardioides sp.
AGGACGCGCAGCGACGTCTGGACAGCGGTCGTCTCGAAGGCGTGGCCGCACGAGGGCGCGCCAAAGCCGGACGGGATCTGAGCCGCCATCTGGATGTTGATGCTGTTCATCTGGGCCACCTCCTTCGATGCTTCGTGCGCCGGCGTCGTCAGTGCCGTGGGTGCGCGTTCGGTTGGTTCGCAAAAACTACAACGGGTCCCGCGTAATGAGCAAACCAATTTATGGGTATTTCGCGAAATTTCTCGAGCGAGCCCCGGACGCAACCGATCCGGGCCTTGCTGCGCACCGGAACGGCACCCGGATTTCACGCTCAGCGGGCGGCTCCGCGGACCTCAGCCGACGACCGCGAGGACGTCCTCGCCGTAGCGGTCGAGCTTGGATTGGCCTATACCACTGATGCGCAGCAGCGCGTCGGCCGTGCGTGGCTTGTGCTCCGCGATCAGCTGGAGGGTGGCGTCGGTGAACACCACGAACGCCGGCACGCCCTCCTCCCCTGCCCGCTCGCGACGCCACTCGCGCAGCAGCTCGAAGAGCTCCTCGTCGTACGACGCCGGGCAGGCCGCGCACCGGCCGCGCTTCTTCTCCGCCCCGGTCGAGAGCGGGCGTCCGCACTCGCGGCAGTTGGCGACCTTGCGCTGGCGCCTGGGCTCGGCCGCGCGGGTCTCCTCGGGCAGCAGCGCGTCGAGGAAGCGCGAGGGCTTGCGGGAGCCCCGGCCGCCGGGGTTGCGGGCCAGCGCCCAGGACAGGGCGAGGTCGACCCGGGCCCGGGTCATGCCGACGTAGAGCAGCCGGCGCTCCTCCTCGACCGCCGCGGGGGTCTCGGCGTACGTGATCGGGAGCGTGCCGTCCTGCAGCCCGCACAGGAACACCGAGTCCCACTCCAGCCCCTTCGCGGCATGGAACGTCGCCAGGGTGACGCCGTCGGCGACCGGCGCGTGCTGCTCGGAGGCCCGCCGGTCGAGGTCGTCGACGAACGTGTTGAGGTCGGCGCCGGGCGTGGCCGCGAACTCGGTGGCCTGGTTCACCAGGGCCTGCCACGACTCCCAGCGGTCACGGGTCTGGCCGCGGGCGGTCGGCGCCTCGGGGGTCCAGCCCATGCCGGCCAGCGTGCCGCGGACGGTCTCGAGCATCGCGTCGTCGGCCTCGCCGGAACGCGCGGCGCCTCGGAGCCGGGTGACCGCCTCGCGCACCTCGGGGCGCTCGAAGAACCGTTTCGCACCGCGGACGACATAGGCGATGCCGCGTCCGGACAGCGCCTCCTCGAACGCCTCGGACTGGGCGTTGATGCGGAACAGGACCGCGACCTCGGCGAGCGAGCGGCCGCTGTCGCGCAGCCGGGCGATGGCCGACGCGGTGGCGTCCGCCTCGGCGACCTCGTCGGGGTGGGGCGTGTAGGTCACCGCGGGGCCGGACGCCCGCTGGGCACGCAGCTCGACGCCGCGGCTGCTGGACCGGGCCAGCAACGTGTTGGCGGCCGCCACGACCTCGGGAGTCGAGCGGTAGTTGCGGACCAGGTCGACCGAGGTGGCCTGGGGAAACTTCTTCGGGAAGTCGAGGAGGTACGACGCGTTGGCACCGGCAAACGAGTAGATCGTCTGGGCCGGGTCACCGACCACGCAGATCTCGTCGCGACCGCCGAGCCAGAGGTCGAGCAGCGCGGACTGCAGGGGCGAGACGTCCTGGAACTCGTCGACGACGAACCACTTGTACTGGCGGCGAACCTGGGCGGCCACCCGCGCGTCGTCGGCGAGGATGCCGGCCGTGAGCAGCAGGACGTCTTCCATGTCCATCCGGCCCTGACCGCGCTTGACCTCCTCGTAGCTGCCGAAGACGCGGCCGACCGTCTCGGGGTCCTGCCCGGTCACCGAGCGGCCTCGGGCGGTGGCGACGCGGGCGTAGTCGTCGGGGTGGACGTTGCTGACCTTGGCCCACTCGACCTCGGAGGCGAGGTCGCGCAGCAGCGCCTGGTCGGCGGCGATCCGTTGGCGGCGGGCGGCAGTGGCCAGCAGCCCGATCTTGGACTCGGTCAGCGTCGGCAGCTCGGTGCCGTGGACGTGCGGCCAGAAGTAGCGGAGCTGGCGCAGCGCCGCGGAGTGGAAGGTGCGGGCCTGCACGCCGCCGGCGCCGAGGGTGCGCAGCCGCCCGCGCATCTCGCCGGCGGCCCGGGTGGTGAACGTGACCGCGAGGACCTCGGCGGGGGCGTACACGCCGGTGGCCACCCCGTGGGCGATGCGGTGGGTGATCGCCCGGGTCTTGCCCGTGCCGGCTCCCGCGAGCACCCGGACCGGCCCACGCAGCGCCTCGGCGACCCGGCGTTGCTCGGGGTCGAGGGCACTCAGGAGGTCGTCGGAACTGGACATGCGGGAACAACTCCTCGGGCTCGGTAGTTGACCGGGGTGGTGCCGAACGGCGGCACTGGTGACCACCGATGACCCTAGACGCCGGAGGCGACAGCCCGAGATGAGCTCCTTCACGATGTACACGACCCCGTGGTGCGGCTACTGCCACCGGTTGAAGAGCCAGCTCGAACGTGAGGGCATCACGTACGACGTCGTCGACATCGAGCAGACCCCCGGGGCCGCCGACATCGTCGAGTCCGCCAACAACGGGAACCAGACCGTGCCGACGCTGGTCTACACCGACGGCACCGCGCACACGAACCCCTCGCTGATCCAGATCAAGGACAAGCTGGCCGCGCTGGCCGTCTGAGCCACCCCCGACACCTACACCTACCCGGTTTGGGCGAAGCCGAGCGGGGCGCTTCGCCGACAGACTCGTCGTCGTGCCGGGACCAGTGCGCGCCTGCTTCGCGGCCGTGGCGCTTCTCGTCGCCTCGGCCCCTGCGGTCGCGCCGATCGCTCCGGCCCAGGCCGCCGCCTGGACGCCGCCGGCGCAGGTGCGGTCGATCGGCGGCACCGGCCGGGCCAGCCTCTTCCCGTGGGGCCTGGCGTACAACCCGGTGACGAGCTCGTTCGTCGTCACGGACTACTTCAACTACCAGGTGCGCGAGTACGACGCCGACTGGACCTATCGGCGCACGCTCCCGCAGCCGTCGGCGGCGACCGGCGACCCGGAGTCGGTGCTGGCCTCGGTCGCGGTGGACCCGCGCAACGGCGACGTGTACGTGGGCAAGCCGAAGCCGGACACGCTCGCCCACTACGACGCCGCGGGCAACCGTCTCGACGACGTCGTCGTCGACCCGGCTGCCGGTCCGCAGACCTACACGGCCTGGCTCGACATCGACGAGCAGGGCTACATCTACGTCCTCGACAGCCACCTCTGGAACACCGCCGCCGACCCCTCGCGGCTGATCAAGCTCGCCCCCGGCGGGGGGTCCCAGGTCGCGGCGTGGGACCTGACCTTCCCCAACCAGCAGCCCGGGCAGTTCTACGGGATCTCCGTCGGTGACGACGGCAGGATCTACCTCGCCGACTCCATCAACCGCCGCGTGCTCGTGCTCGACGCGCAGGGACAGCTGGTGCGCACGATCGGCTCCGCCGGCACGGTGGACACGGTCGGCGGACTGTCCGGGGACCTGCGCAGCGTGCTGGTCGACGACCAGCACCGCCGGCTGTACGTCGTCGACGCCCTCCAGAACCAGATCGAGGTCTTCGGCCTCGACGGCACCCCCCTCTTCCACTTCGGCGGGGAGGGGACGGCACCCGGCCAGCTGATCGCCCCGCGGCAGCTGACGTTCGGCCCCGACGGCCGGCTCTGGGTCACCGAGTACGGCAACTACCGGGTCCAGGCCTTCGACCCAGCGACTGGGACGTCGCTCGCGGTGGAGCCGTCGCCGCTGCCGGAACGGCCCGCCGGCCAGCTCGGCCAACCCCGGGACGTCGCCGTGGACCCCGCGACCGGCGACGTCTGGGTCGCGGACTCCTGGAACCAGCGATTCTGCCGGTACGCCGCGGACGGCACCCACGAGGGCTGCTGGGGCGGCCGCGGCAACAGCCCGCCGTACGGCGTGAAGTATCCGCGGGGGATCGGCTTCGACCCGGTGAACCGGCGGGTGTGGGTCGCCAACAACGCGGCCGGGACGCTCTACGTCTACGACGACCAGGCGAACTTCCTCTTCCAGGTCGGCAGCGAGGACAACCGCCGCAACAGCGTGCCGGGGATGTTCGAGAAGCCGTTCGCGGTGGCCTTCGGCAACGGCTACGCCTACGTGAGCGACGTCGGCGCGACCTACGAGGGCAACTCGGTGAAGGTGAAGATCCTCGATGCCGCGACCGGCACCGAGGTCGGCACGATCGCGCGCAACTCCCGGTCGGTCGCCGTGGACCCCGCCACCGGGCTGGTCTACGTCGCCGACGCGGGTGTCAACCAGCAGAAGATCTACGTGTACGGCCCGACCGGCGGCACGGCGCTGCGCAGCTTCGGCGGCAAGGGCACCGCGAACGGCAAGTTCACCGGGCTCTGGGGCGTCACCGTCGCGAACGGCGTCGTGTACGCCACCGACGACGCACAGTCACGCGTCCAGGCGTTCAGCACCACCGGCACCTTCCTCGGCAAGTGGGGCGGTGCGGGCGCCGGGCCCTACCAGCTGCGCAACCCCTCGGGCATATCGCACGACAACCAGGGGCGGCTCTACGTGGCGGACTCGGCCAACGACCGCATCGTGGTGTTCGACCCGGCGACCGCGCGGCCGGCGTACGAGTTCTCGCGCCCGACCCTGACGCTGACCTCCCCGGCCCCCGGCAGCTCGACGGACGTCCCGCTCGTGGTCTCGGGGCACGTCACGGACAACCGGTCGCTGGCGACGGTCGAGGTCTCCGTCCGCGACACCAGCACCGGGCAGTGGTGGGACCCAGCCACCGCGACCTGGACCGGCACCCAGGTGTGGGGCCTGGCCCCCTGGCACGGCAGCGCGACCGATGCCGACTGGTCCTGGACGTTCGCCGGCCCGCAGTACGGCCGGACCTATCACGTCGAGGCCCGGGCCAGGGACACCGACAACACGCTGTCCACTCCGGTACGGACGGTGGACGTCACCCTGCGCCGGCCCGACCGCGTGGCCCCCGAGACCACGATCACGACCCCCGCGCCCGACTCGAGCGCCGCGACGGGGCCGGTCTCGCTGACCGGCACCGCCACCGACGACCAGGGGGTGAGCTCGGTCCGCTACTCGATCCTCCACGCCTACAGCGGCCAGTACTGGACCGGCAGCGCCTGGAGCACGACGCGGACCTGGTTCGACGCCGCCCTGGGCGCCCCCGGCGCGACCGGGACGGGCTGGAGCGCGACCTGGGTCCCGCCCGGCGCGACGCGCTACGTGGTGGAGGCCCAGGCCGTCGACCTCGCGGGCAACGTCGACGACACCGGGCCGTCCTCCTCGGTGACCCTCACCATCCCCGGGGGGGACACCACGTCGGCCAACGCCACGATCACCGGGCCGACGGCCAACCAGGTCGTGGCCCCGGGCATCGTCTCGTTCCGGGGCCGTGCGACCGACGACTCCGGGGTCCGCGCCGTCGACGTCGCCCTGCAGGATCGCGGCACCGGGCTGTGGTGGAACGACGTGACCGGGACCTGGGGGCCGTTCACCTGGATCAACGGCGACGGCACCCCGGCCACCAGGATGGGCACGCCCACGGCGTGGTCCTACGGATGGAACGCCGATCGGCCGGGAGCCTTCCGCGTGGGCGCCCGGGCTCGCGACATCGACGGCCACCCGGACCCGACTCCGGCGTGGGTCAACTTCCAGGTCGGGTGACCTGAGCGAGGGTTCGGCGACACCCAGCGGTCGCCCGGCCCGAACCCTCGCCAACGGACGTCGTCACCGCCGCTGAGCTGAGCCCTCACCACTGGCCGGGGAGCTGCCCGCCGTACCAGTGCTCCACGAGGGAGCGGCTGATCGAGACGCCGCCGGGGAGCACGAGCGTGCCGGCCCCGGCCTGCGTCCGCATCTGCTCGCGGGTGAACCAGCGGGCGTCCTCGATCTCGTCCTCGTCCACGCGGATCTCGGTGGAGTCCGCCCGCGCGACGAAGCCCAGCATCAGGCTGGCGGGCAGCGGCCAGGGTTGGTTGCCGAAGTACGCGACGTCCCCGACGACGACCCCGACCTCCTCCAGGACCTCCCGGCGGACGGCGTCCTCGAGCGTCTCGCCCGGCTCGCAGAACCCGGCCAGGGTCGAGTAGCGGCCCTCGGGCCAGATCGACTGGCGCCCGAGCAGGCAGCGCTCATCGGGAGAGCCCGGCTCGCCGTGCGCGACGAGCATGATCACCGCCGGGTCCGTCCGGGGGAACTGCGAGCGCCCGCACCGGGTGCACACCAACTCATGTCCGGCGGCCCTGGGTTCGAGCTCGCCGCCGCAGCGCGGGCAGTAGCGCGTCACGAACAGCCACTCGGCGATGCCGAGGGCGTGGAAGATCCGCGGCGCCCCCTCCACGGCCTCGTCGGCCAGCTGCGGCAGCAGGCCCCGGAGCGGGAACCACGCGGACTTCTCCGCCTCGGCCAGCTCGGGTCCTACGATGACCGCGAACCAGGCCCGACCGTCCTGCTCGCCGAGCAGCACGCGCAGGCCCTCCGGCGCGTCGGCCGGCGAGATCCACTCGACCCGGCCCTCGCGCGGCTGGATTCGGGTGCCCGACACCACCAGCACCCGCGTGTCCGGGTCGGCCCAGCGTTCGTCCAGCCAGGCCTGGTCGGCGCGCCTGGTCCCGGCCCGGTCGTGGGGGTTCGTCGACAGCCGGAGGTGCGGGTAGGTCACGCCCGCGAGGCTAGTCCGCGCGCCCTAGGCTCCTCCACGTGAGTACCCACATCGGCGCCGCGCCCGGGGACATCGCCCCCCTCGTCCTGATGCCCGGAGACCCGCTGCGCGCGAGGTGGATCGCGGAGACGTTCCTCGACGACGCCCGGTGCTACACCGAGGTGCGCGGGATGTACGGCTACACCGGTACCTGGCAGGGCAGGCGGGTCTCGGTGCAGGGCTCGGGGATGGGACAGCCTTCGCTCGCGATCTACGTCAACGAGCTGTTCACCGACTACGACGTGCAGTCCGTGATCCGGGTCGGGTCGTGCGGCGCCCTCACCGAGACGCTCGCCGTGCGCGACATCGTCATCGCTTCCGGCGCCTGCACGGACTCCTCGATGAACCGGATCCGCTTCGAGGGCCTCGACTACGCGCCGGTGGCCGACTTCGGCCTGCTGCGGGCGGCGTACGACGCCTCGCAGTCGCACCGGGTCTCGACAAGCTCGACCAGCGGGAGCGTCCACGTCGGCCTGGTCTTCAGCAACGACTCGTTCTACAGCCCGCGGCCCGACCTGATCGCCCGGATGGCGGAGTACGGCGTGCTGGCCATCGAGATGGAGGCCAGCGCGCTCTACACGCTGGCTGCGCAGCACGGCCGCAAGGCGCTCGCGATCTGCACGGTCTCCGACCACGTCGTCACCGGCGCCGAGACGACCGCCCAGGAGCGGGAGCAGACGTTCGGCGCGATGGTCGAGATCGCGCTCGAGGCTGGACTGGGCGGCTCCTGAGTTCGGCCCCATGGCAGCCGCGCACGTTGACCTGCTCGACCAACGGGGCGCAATATCGGGGGCGAGGTCCGGTGTTGTGCGGGTGTGGTGGTCCTCGACGCGGACCAGGCGCCGAGAGCAAGCAGACACAACCTAGGTCCGCGGGATCCGGCGGATCACGCCCTGGGGGTTGGGCTCCCCGGTGAGGTCCGCGAGCGTCACCTCGTCGGCCTCGGCGAGCACCGCGGCAGCGTCGTCCATCGCGGCAGCGAGGTCCTCGGCCAGCTGACGCCCGGCGGTCGTCGAGAACGGGTAGCTCGGCGGCCGGGCGCCCTCGATCCCCAGCACCGCCTTGCCCCGTGACCACGAGCCCAGCCAGTCGGGCAGGCACGAGAGCAGGGCCCGGTAGCGCACCCAGCGGTGGTTGTCCCAGCCGGTCGCGGTCGGCTCCTTGTAGTGCTCGCCGGTGAACTGCTCGACCATGGCGGCCGCGGCCGCGCGGCCCCGCAGGCCCAACCGGTCGATGGTGGGGCCGTCCATGTTCAGGTTGAGACCGCCCTCGAGGCCGGTCTGCAGCACCCGCACGATCCGGTCGCGGTAGCCCGGGAACGCCAGGTGCGAGGAGTCCTGCCAGTTGCGGGCCGTGTTGACGGCCAGCGTCGCGAAGCCGGTCAGTGCCTTCAGGCCCTTGGTCGGCAGCACCGTGTACGGCGCTGACAGCCCGTGGCTGTTCGTGGTCGCGTACTCGACGTTCTCGGCTTCGTCCTGACTGACCGGCTGGCCGGGCGGGAACCCGCCGAGGTTGATCGCGAACGTCGGTCGCGACGACAGCGCGGAGTCGAACAGGTGCACCGGGAAGTTGCTGCACAGGCCCCCGTCGGAGAACCAGACCTCCGAGAAGACGAGGCCCTCCAACGGATGCGGCGAACCGTCCTGTTGGGAGCGCCGGAACGCGCGCACCGCGTCCTGGTTGCACGGGTCGAGCCGGTCGACGGTCCACAGCGGGATCGCGGAGATGAGGACCGGGAAGCTCAGCGACAGCCGCGTCGCGACGATGACCGGGAGCAGGCGGGCCTCCGGAAGTCGACGCAGCGACCGCTCGCCCCGGCTGGCCAGCAGCACCTCCCACGCCGAGTTCGTGAGTCGCTCCCCCGGCTCCGGCACCGGGTCGGATGCTGCCTCCAGCGCGTCGACGACGTACGCCGGGAAGAGCGTGCGCCAGACGGCGGGCTCGTAGAAGAAGTAGCGCGCCTCCATCGGCAGCTCGAACGGCCGGCCGAGGCTCAGGCAGGTCGTGATCATCCGGAGGTCGATGTCCCGTCCGGCACCCCGCTCGGCCGCGGCCCCGTCCCCCGCCGTACGCCGGTCGGCGGTCCACAGGTCGCCGAACGTCAGGGGCCGCTCCCCCTCGGGCAGCCCGGCGCACCGGTCGATCGTCGCCGAGAGCCAGTCGGTGAAGCCCGGGTTCCCCTCGGAGCCGAGGCCGCGGCAGATGCCGAACAGGTTGCCGGGCAGCGCCACGGTGACCAGCTGGAAGATCCGCCAGCCGACGGCCGCGACCCAGCCGAGGACGATCAGGAGCAGGCCGACGACGGCCAGCACCCAACCGGACCAGCCCCCGTCGGGCACCCCGACCACCACGCAGGCGAGCCCCGGCAGGATCCCGACCAGCGAGGCGATCGGGAAGCCCTGCACGGACGCGCCGACCAGGGCCCGGAGGGTCCGCCACCCGGACGCCTTGCCCGGGCCGGTCCGGCTCGCGAGGAAGCCCAGGAGGAGCCGCATCAACGGCTCGGTCTCCGGCTGGGGCTGGAACAGCTCGCCCAGGGCGCCGTCGGAGAGCTCCCGCGGGATGCCGGCCAGCGACTCGAAGCCGCCGTCGGCCCGGCCGTACTCCGCCGCCGCGCCCACCGCCGCGCCGATCGCCCCGGCCGAGGCACCACCCAGGCCCCGGAACCGGTACGTCGCGCCCAGCTCGACGAGTGCGCCGGGGTAGATCACCCCCGAGGTGATGCCGCCCTTCATCACGACGTCGCAGGTGCGCGTCGGCGTCGTGCGACTGTCGGCGGGCCCGTCGGCCGCGGTGTCGGTGCTGGTCATGAGCGCCCCCGGGAGGCCGAAGCGGAGGCCGCGGAAGAGCGGCTAACCGACGGTAGCCACTTCGATTGCGCTCAGGAAGAGCCGACGACCAGCCGCTCCAACTCCGCTCGGTCGGGCAGGCCGGGCGGCTCGACGAGCTGACCGGTGCGCACGTAGTAGAACGCGGCCCGCACCCGGTCGGGGGGTACGTCGTGCAGCTCGGCCCAGGCGAGCCGGTAGATCGCGAGCTGGAGCGAGTCGGCGGTGGCCGCGCGGTTGGTCTTCCAGTCGACGAGCAGGAAGCTGCCCTCGGCTTCCGCGTAGACCGCGTCGATGCGGCCGCGGACCACCTGCCCGGCGAGCACCAGGGCGAACGAGGGCTCGATCGCGTGCGGGACCCGCTCGGAGAAGGGGCCGTTCTCGAAGAGCTTGATCAGCTCGTGCAGGTCCGCGTCGTCGGCGATGTCGGCGTCACCGCGACCGGGCAGCTCGTCGGGGTCGAGCAGCAGCTGCTGGCCGAAGCGCGCCTCGACCCAGGCGTGGAAGCGGGTGCCGAACCTGGCCGCCGAGGACGGCGGTCGCGGCATCGGGCGAGCCAGGTCGCGCGCGAAGGTCTCCGGGTCGTCGCGCAGCCGGGCCAGCGACGTGGCCGACAGGCTCGACGGCAGCGGCACCGTGATGTCGGGCGACCGGTCGCGGCTCGCCTCCTCGAGCAGTCGGGCGATCTCGTCGTCCCACTGCTGGACGCGGTCCAGCTGCAGGACGTCCTCGAGGTCGTCGGGGGTCGCCACGTCGGCGGCGCGCACCCGGGCGGCGGCGTCGACCCGGCGGGCCACCTCGGCGGTGCGGTGCGAGATCGGCCAGGGCAGGTCGGGCGAGCGGTCGGCGTAGGGGTTGGGCTCGCCCTTGGCGACGCACTCGCGCCAGGCATCGGCCTGGCCACCCCATTCGGCCATCGCCTCGCGGGTGCGGACGAGGTACGACGACGGGCCGAGGCCGCCCTTGAGGTGCGGCGCCCAGCACCACGCCGAGACCGACAGCAGGTGGCGGGCGCGGGTCCAGGCGACGTAGCCGAGCCGCAGCTCCTCGAGTGCCTCGTGCTCCTTGGCCTGCTTGCCGAACGCGATGATGTCGTCGGGGCTGTGACCGGCGAGCCCGGGCAGGTCGCGGGCGTCGCCACGTAGCGCGTTGGGCATGACCGATGGCACGGTGAGCCAGCTGGAGCGGCCGCGGTTGGTGGGGAACTTGGTCTCGGTCACACCGACCAGGAACACCGCGTCCCACTCCAGGCCCTTGGCGCGGTGCACGGTGAGCAGCTTGACCGAGTCGGCCTCGGACGGGGTCGCGACGTCGAGGCCCTGGCCGAACTCGTCCTCCGCCTCGAGCCAGGCCAACAGGGCGGCGAGCGTGACCTGGCCGTCGACGGCCTGGAACTCCGCGACCGCCTGGACGAACAGGTCGAGGTTCTCCCGGCGGGCTGCGGCCGCCGGGCTGACCGACGAGGCCAGCTCGACGTCGATGCCGGTGGTGTCGACGATCCGGCGGACCAGGTCGAGGATCGGCTCCCCGATCGCGCCGCGCAGCCGGCGGAGCTCGGCGGCCAACAGGGCGAAGCGCTCGCGTGCCTCGACCGAGTAGTCGAGGTCGCCCGGGTCTTCGAGCGCGTCGCACAGCGACGCGATCTCGGTGGGGTCGGCCCCCTCGACGGCGGCCAGCAGCTGGGAGCGCACGTCCTCGAACGTCGCTCCCCCGCCCTGGCTGCCCGCCAGCTCCCGGGCGCGACGCCCGAGCAGCGCGAGGTCGCGGGGCCCGATCGCCCAACGCGGCCCGGCCAGCAGGGTCAGGAGCGCCGCGTTGGCGGTGACGTCCTGGATCAGGGTCAGGGTCGCGACCACCTCGGAGACCTCGGGCAGCCGGAGCAGTCCCTTGAGGCCGACGATCTCGACCGGGATCTCGCGGTCGGTCAGCGCGTCGAAGACCGCGGCCGCGTGGGCGTTGTTGCGGGTGAGCACGCCGATCTCACGCCAGCAGGGCTCGTCGGTGTGGGACGCGAGGTCGGCGTGCGTCGCGAGCACGCGCTCCGCCAGCCAGGCCAGCTCGTCGTCGTACGTCTCGTGCACGATCGCGCGGACCTCGCCGTCCAACGCCTGAGGCTTCGGCTCGAGCGGGAGCAGGTCGGAGCGGCTGGCGTAGAGGTCGTCGGCGAGGTGGTTGGCGGCCGCGAGGATGCGCGCGTCGGACCGGCGGTTGACCGTGAGGGGGTAGGTCGTGTCGGCACCCGTCGACGACGGGAAGTCGCTCGCGAACTCGAGGATGTTGGACACCGATGCCCCGCGCCAGCCGTAGATCGCCTGGTTGGGGTCGCCGACCGCGGTGACCGGATGACCCAGACCGGCCGCGGGCGTCGGCCCGGAGAAGAGCCGCTTGAGCATCAGGGCCTGCGCGACCGACGTGTCCTGGTACTCGTCGAGAAGGACGACCCGGAACTTGTCGCGCTCGAACTGGCCGACCTCGGGGCACTCCTCGGCGAGCCGGGCGGCCAGCGCGATCTGGTCGGAGAAGTCCATCAGCCCGAGGTGCCGCTTGAGGTCGCGGTAGGCGTCGACCAGCCCGATGAGCTCGGCCCGGCGGTCGATCGCGGAGATCGCCTTCTCGTTCTTCTCGCGGTAGGTCTTGCGGTGCTCGGTGGCCATGCCGGCCTCGAAGAGCGGGCGCTGGGCGGCGTCGTACGCGCGCACCTCGGCGGGGCCGACGAGGTGCTCGCTCATCTCCCCGTCGAGGCTGAGGAGGTACTGGATGACGTGCCGGGGCGAGTCGCTGAGCTGCTCGACGGGAGCCGTGTAGCGCTGCACGGCACGGGCGGCGAGCTGGTAGCGGCTCGCGTCGGCGATCAGCCGGGTGTCGGGCTCGTGGCCGATCCGCAGGCCGTGCTCGGAGAGCAGGGACGAGGCGTAGGAGTGGTACGTCGCGACGGTCGGCTCCTCGACCTCGTCCCCCTCTGCTGCGGGCTGGCCGTCCGGGCCGACAGCACCCACGAGAGAGCGGGCGCTCCGCTCGGGCAGCAGACCGGCCCCGCGCAGGCTGTCGCGGATGCGCTTCTGGAGCTCGGCGGTCGCCTTGGTGGTGAACGTCAGGCCGAGGATCTGGCCGGGCGAGACCCGCCCGGTCGCGACCAGCCAGACCACCCGCGCGGCCATCACCGTCGTCTTGCCGGACCCGGCGCCGGCGATCACCACCGCGGGCTCGAGTGGTGCGGTGATCGCGGCGAACTGCTGGTCGCTGAACGTCCAGTCCACGCCGAGCAGGTCGCGCAGCTGCCCGGGGGTGTCGATCGTGCGCGCCTGAGTCGCCTGCGTCATGACAGCACCGTCCCCGAGGCCTTGTCGGGGCAGATCGCCTGGAACGTGCAGCGCTCGCAGTGCGTGCCCGGGCGGGCGACGAACTCCTCGGCGCGCAGCGCCGCCGCCGCCTGCATCAGCTGCCGCTCGACCAGCCGCGGGCCGTCGTCGGCCGGCTGCGCCTGGTGCTGGACCTTCGGGAACCCGTCGCCGACCCGTAGCTGGACGAGCTCGGCACCCCCGGACCTCACCGGCCGGCCGGCGGCCTCGTCGGCGGCACCGTTGTCCACGGCGAGCTGGTAGAGGCCGAGCTGGGAGTGCTGTTCCACGCCGGGCCCGGTGGGGAGGTACTTGCTGGTCTTGAGGTCGACCACCAAGACCCGGCCGTCCTCGTCGAGCTCGAGCCGGTCGGCGTAGCCGTGCAGTCGCACGACCTGTCCGTCGGGGAGGCTCACCTCGGCCTGCAGGCGCGGCTCCACGGCGAGCACGGTGCGGGCGCCGGGCTGACGGTGCCAGGCAACGAAGCGGGTGAGGGCCGCGGCGACCGCCTCGCGTTCGCGCGCGCGAGACCAGGGGGTGCGGAACTCCATGCGCCCCCACACTTCGTCGACCAGCGGCATCAGGTCGGTCTCGACGTCCACGTCGGGGCCGAGCTGGCCCCGGGCGATCCGCTCGGCGATCGCGTGGACGACCTTGCCGAACCCCTGCCCCGTGGAGCTGACCACCTCGCCGCCGGCCTCGCGCTGGAGGAACCACTGGGCCGGGCAGGTGAGCAGGCCGTCGAGGGCGCTGGCGGAGAGCGTGAGCGGCTGGTCGTCGGGGCGGACCGGGCGCTCGGACCGGGTGGGCTCGCGCAGCCCCCACCAGCTGGCGGGGTCGGCGGACGGCGCGACCGCTCGACCCTGGATGTCGTGCTCGGCGAGCATCCTCAGCCGCTTCGCGGCGGCACGGCGGAGCCGTTCGGGCTGCTCGGGATCGGCCAGCGTGCGGCGCAGCTCGGACACCAGCCCCGCCATCGACAGCGGTCGCCGGGGCCGTCCGATGCGGTGCTCGGGGTCGCGCCCGAGCTCGTGGACGAACCGGGACGGCTGCTCACCGTCGTCGTCGGGTGACTGGACCGCGGTGACCACCAGCCGCTGCCGGGCGCGGGTGCAGGCGACGTAGAACAGCCGGCGCTCCTCGGCCAGCAGCGCCGTACGGGTCAGGGGCGGGAGCAGTCCTTCGGAGCCGATCCGGTCGGCCTGCAGCAGGGAGTCGCGGCGGCGGAGGTCCGGCCAGCCGCCTTCCTGGGCGTGCGCCACGACGACGAGGCGCCACTCGAGCCCCTTGGCACGGTGCGCCGTGAGGAGGCGTACGGCGTCGCCGCGCACCCCGCGGTCGGCGAGCGTGTCGGCCGGGATCTCCTGGGCGCGCAGGGTGCCGAGGAACTCGCGGACGCTCGTGTGCCCCTTCTGCTCCTCGGCTCGGGCGGCGACCTCGAACAGGGCGCAGATCGCATCGAGGTCGCGGTGGGCCAGACGGGCGGACCGGCCACCGCCCTCGGTGGCCAGGCGCAGCCGGCGGCCCCAGTCCGACCCCTCCCAGAGGGTCCAGAGCGCCTCCTCGGCGGTGGCACCCTCGGCGAGCTCGACCCGGGCCCTCGCGACGAGGGCGGCGAGCCGCAGGGTCCGGCGGGCGGGCTCACCGTCGAGGCCGGCCAGGACCGCGGGGTCGAGCACGGCACGGCGGACGAGGTCCCTGGCCGGCGCCTCGGGGTCGCGCGCCCGCAGGGCCCTGGTGAGGGCCCGGACATCGGTCGCGTCGAGGCCGCCGAGCGGTGAGGTCAGGAGCGCCTCGGCGCGGTCTGCGCCGACGAAGTCCTCGCGGGTGGGGTCGTCGACGGCGGCGTCGACCACCAGCGCCAGCGCACCCAGCAGTGGGAGCACCGCCGGCTCGCGCACCAGCGGGGTCTCGTCGCTGGCCACCTCGACCGGCACGCCCGCGGCCGCGAGGGACCGGCGCAGGGCCGGGATGGACGCCCGGCCCGAGCGCACCAGCACGGCCATGTCGGACCAGCCGATGCCGTCCTCGAGATGCGCCCGGCGGAGCAGGTCGGCAACGTGCTCGGTCTCGGCACGTGCGGTGTCGAACGTGAGCACGTCGACCGAGCCGCGGCCGAACTCGTTGTCCGCCGGCTCGGGGTTGCGGAACGCGGTGTACTGCTCGCGCGGGATGGAGCCGGCCATGCCGATCGACGCGGCGATCGAGCGCGAGGACCGCAGCAGTCGCGACCCGAACCGGCGGGTCGTGGCGAGCGCGATGACGGGAGCCGGACCTCCAGCCCCTGTCGGGAAGTCGGTCGGAAAGTCGAGGATGCCGCGCACCTCGGCACCCCGGAAGCCGTAGATCGACTGGTCGGGGTCACCCACGACCGTCAGGTCGCGGCCGTCGCCGGCGAGCGCGCGGAGCAGCGCGACCTGGCTGGGGTCGGTGTCCTGGTACTCGTCGACGAACACGTGCGTGAACTGGGCCCGCAGGTCGTCGCGGTGTCGCTGCGCCTCGAGCACGCCGCGCGCGATCAGGTCGGGGTAGTCGATGGCGGACTGGTCGCCGAGGACGTCGAGGTACCGCTCGAGGAACAGCCCGGCCGCCTCGAACTCGGGGAGGTGCTCGGACCGGCCGAGCGCGACGAGGTCCGCCGGGTCGAGGCCGCGCTCGCGGGCGCGGGCCAGCACCGCGTGCACCTCCCGCGCGAACCCGCGGGTTCCGACCGCGGCCCGCAGGGCGTCGGGCCAGCGGACCGACTCGGGGTTGTCGGCGAGCAGCTCCTGCAGGACGACGTCCTGCTCCGGCGCGGAGAGCAGGCGCAACGGCGCGGCGTACAGCTCGGCCGGCGCATAGCGCCGGACCAGGCCG
The DNA here is from genome assembly GCA_025965335.1 of Nocardioides sp. Lineage (GTDB taxonomy): Bacteria > Actinomycetota > Actinomycetes > Propionibacteriales > Nocardioidaceae > Nocardioides. The sequence goes on from JAOPXC010000094.1 coordinate 15,775, forward strand.
TAGGCGAAGGAGTGGAACGTCGAGCTGAGCGTGGTCGCCATGGTGCGGCCGAGCCGCGCGGTGACGCGGTCGCGCAGCTGCTCGGCGGCCTTGCGGGAGAACGTCAGCGCGAGCACCTGGTCGGGCCGGGCGCCGTCGTCGACGCGCCGCACGATCGCCTCGACCAGGGTCGTGGTCTTGCCCGTGCCGGGACCAGCGAGGACGAGCAAGGGGCCACCCGGGTGGTCGACGACGCGTTGCTGGTGCTCGTCGAGCGTGGGGCCGTCGTCGGCAACGGCGGGCCGCGCCAGGCGGTACGTCGTCGTGGTCATGGCTTCACTCCATCACGAGGCACCGACAGATCGTCTCAATCGGCGCCCGTGCGTTGTCGACACCTGCCATACCTCGGGCGCGGCCCGGGATGGTTGGCTCGGGGTCATGACCGACGAAGGCCCACTCTCCGACCTGCTCGTGCTCGACCTCACCCGCGCGCTGGCCGGCCCGCAGGCCGCCCTGATGCTGGGCGACCTGGGTGCGCGGGTGATCAAGGTCGAGCCGCCGACCGGCGACGACACCCGCTCCTGGGGTCCCCCGTTCGTGGGTGAGCCCGGCGCCGAGGAGTCGACGTACTTCCTGTCGGCGAACCGGAACAAGGAGTCGCTCGTCCTCGATCTCAAGGACCCGGCCGACCGCGACGTCCTGGCGCGCCTGGTGGAGCGGGCCGACGTGCTGATGGAGAACTACCGGGTCGGCGTGCTCGACCGGCTCGGCTTCCCGGTGTCGCGGCTGCACGAGCTGAACCCCCGGCTGGTGGTGCTGTCGATCACCGGGTTCGGGCACGACGGGCCGGAGGCGACGCGGGCCGGTTACGACCAGATCGCCCAGGGCGAGGGCGGGCTGATGTCGATCACCGGCACCTCGATGCCGACCAAGGTGGGGGTGCCGATCGCCGACCTGCTGGCGGGGATGAACGGCGCGTTCGGGGTGCTCGCGGCGTTGCACGAGCGCGCGTCCACCGGCCGCGGGCGGGTCGTCCGCACCTCGCTGCTGGCCGGCGTGGTCGGCGTGCACGCGTTCCAGGGCACCCGCTGGACCGTGGCCGGCGAGGTGCCGGGACTGGCCGGCGACCATCACCCGTCGATCGCGCCGTACGGGATGTTCGCGACGGCCACCGCACCGGTGCAGATCGCGTGTGGCTCGGAGGGGCTGTGGCGGGCGCTGTGCGACGCCCTGGGCTGGGACCCCGCCGAGGAGCGCTTCGCCACCAACCCGCTGCGCGTGGCCCACCGCGACGAGCTGATCGAGCGGCTCGAGGCGCTCTTCGCCGTGGAGGCCGCCGAGCACTGGCTGGCGCTGCTGGCGTCGGCCGGGGTCCCGTCCGGGAAGGTGCGGACGATCGACGACGTCTACGGCTGGGAGCAGACCCGGTCCCAGGGGCTGCTGCTGTCGGTCGAGCACCCGACCCTCGGGGAGGTGTCGCTGCCCGGCTCGCCGATCCGCTTCGACGACAACGCGTTCTCGGGTGGGCGGTCGACGCATCTGGCGCCGCCGACGCTGGGCCAGCACAACGAGTCGATCCGGGCGTGGCTGGACGCGTAGCCGTCGCGACGTGCGTGGCTATGGTGGTCGGGAGGAGGAACCATGACCAATGCGATCGAGTCCGTCGTCGTGCTCTCCCGGGCCCTCGACCAGACCGGCGACATCCTGACGGGCATCCACGAGGACCAGCTCACGCTCCCGACCCCGTGTGGGGAGTGGGACGTCGCGCGCCTGATCGCGCACGTGGTGGCCTCACCGCGCAACTTCATCGAGATGGCTCGCGGTGAGCAGCCCGACTGGTCGGCGGAACCCGAGCCGGTGGGCGCCGACTGGCCCGCGGCCTTCCGGTCCGCCGCGGACGACCTGATCCACGTGTGGCACGAGGCCGGCGACTCGGCCGAGCCCACGCAGGTCGACTGGCAGACCGCCGAGTTCGCCCTGCACGCCTGGGACCTCGCCCGCGCCACCGGCCAGTCCACGAACCTGGATCCGGACGTGGCGCTGCGCGGCCTGGCGTTCATGTCCGGCGCGCTGACCCCCGAGAACCGCGGCAAGGCGTTCGGTCCCGAGGTGCCGGTGCCGGACGATGCCCCGCCGTACGACCGGATCGCGGCGTTCGCCGGCCGGGACCCCCGCTAACTCGGATCTGCCACCTCCCGGAGCGCCGCGTGACGCGGAAATCATGGTTGGCGCGTCCGAAACCATGATTTCCGCGTCAACTGCGCTCGGCCTGGCTCGGATCAGCCCAGGTCGACGATCGCAGCGACCGGACCGCCGCCGTCGGGGCCCTGGTGGGCGGCCGAGACCGACACGAAGACGGCGGGGTCGCCGGTGACGGCAGCGGTCACGCCGCCGACGGCCGACTTGATCTGGCGGTGCCAGTGCACGTCGGAGTCGTCGAGCATCGCGTTGCGGCGACCGCGGACCTGCCCGTCCTGCGACACCTCGCACTTGAGGAACACGTTGACCAGGCGACCGTCCAGGTCGGACGTGATCGGCCGCTCGGGCAGGTCGAGTCCGGCGGAGCGGATGGCCGCCCAGATGCCGTCCGCGTCGAGCGCGTCCTTCATGACGGAGTGGCCGACCTTGTAGCGGCCGCCGACGCCGACGGCGTTGCCGACCACGACGACCTGCGCCTGGTCGAGCTCGACGCCCGAGGAGCAGGACGCGACCGACGAGAACAGCGAGCGGTCGTGCATGACGTCCTCGTCGCGGGGCATCTCGATCTCGCCGAGAGCCACGGCGATGCCGAGCGCCGTGCAGCCGTTCGAGAGGTCCATCGACTCGTGGGTGTGCTCGGTCCACACGGTCTTGCCGCGCGACTTGGCGTCCCGGATCGTGTGCACGGTCAGCAGCGGCGTCTTGGTCTGCACGTAGTGGACGTCGGCGACGTCGGTGATCCCGGCCCTGTCCATCGCGACCTTCACCGCGTCGGCAACCTTGGAGACCATCGCGACCCGGCCGATGTCCTCGGGCAGCAGCACCTCGCTCATCGCGAAGCCGACGGTGAGCCGCGGCTCGTCGGAGGGGGCCTGGTCGGCGGGCAGGTCCTCCGGCGGGATCGTCGCGAAGATCGTGGCGTGCGGGCTGATCACCCCGTCGGTGCCACCCGACCAGACGATCGGGATCTGCTTGACCCGGTCGGCCGGGGCGCCCTTCTCGACCAGCACCTCGCGGAACGCGCGGTCGGAGATGATCCGGGTGTAGTCGTTCACGCCGCCGTTGCCCTCGGTCTTGCCGATGATGGCGACCACCCGGTCGGCCTGCATGACGCCGTCGTCGATGAGCTTCGCGAGCTCCGAGGCGTCGGCGACGGAGTGGATCGGGACCTTGCGTACTTCGATGGCCTCGGGCATGGGTTTCCTTTCGGTGCTTTCAGAAGTCACTGTCGCCGGAGGCGACGATCGGGTCACTGTCGCCGGAGGCGACGATCGGGTCCTGGTCGTCGGCGGCGACGATCGTGCCGGCGTCGCCGTGAGCGGCCTTGACGATGTCGTCGAGCGCGCAGATCGCGGCGTGGGTGCCGCTGCGGTGGACGAAGCGCAGGAGCGCCTCCACCTTGGGGCCCATCGACCCGGCGGCGAACTCACCCCGCGCCGCCAGGTCACGTAGCTCGCGCTGGCGGACGCGGTGCAGCGGCCGCGCCTCGGGGGTGCCGAAACCGACGACGACGTTGGGTACGTCGGTCGCGATGATCAGCGCGTCGACCTGCAGGCTGGCGCCCAGCAGGGCGGCCCCCAGGTCCTTGTCGATGACGGCCTCGACGCCCCGGATCCGGCCGTCGGGGTCGCGGACGACGGGGATGCCTCCGCCGCCGTTGGCGATCACCACGAACCCGGCGTCCACGAGGGTCCCGACCGCCGGCGCATCGACGATCTCGAGCGGCTCCGGCGACGCCACGACCCGGCGCCAGCCCTTCTCGCCGCGGTCCTGCCAGGTCTCGCCGTGCTCGATCAGCAGCTCGGCCTCCGCGCGCGGCAGGAACCGGCCGACGGGCTTGGTGGGTTGGTCGAAGCCGGGGTCGTCGGAGGCCACCAGCGTCCGGGTCACGACGGTCGCCGTACGACGCTCGACCCCACGGACGGCGAGCGCGGCGTCGAGCGCGTTCATCAGGACGAACCCCAGGGTGGCCTGGGTCTGGGCCCCGCACCAGTCCAGCGGCACCGGCGGCACCACGCCCGCGGCGATCTCGTTCTTGACCAGCAGGTTGCCGACCTGGGGGCCGTTCCCGTGGGTGAGGACGACGTCGAAGCCCTCGGCGATGAGGTCGGCCACGGCCTCCGCCGCCACGGTGGCCGCGGCGATCTGGTCCTCGGGCCGCGCCCGCCCCGCGGCGTTCGTCATGGCGTTGCCGCCGAGCGCAAGCAGGACCCTCATGCGTCGAACCTAGTGACCGGGTCACAGCCGGACACCGTCCCGGGCGACCAACTCCCCCGCGAGGTGCTGGCACAAGTTGCCAAGCGGGTGCCGCGTCAGCGACCTCCGGCGACGCGCAGCGTCGTGCCGGTGACGTACGACGCCGCGTCGCTCATCAGCCAGGCGATCGCCTCGGCCACCTCGGCGGGCTCGCCGGGCCGCCCCAGCGGCACCTTCGCGCCGACCCGGGTGAGCCGTCCGGCGTCGCCCGCGTCCTCGTGGATCCGCGTCCGTACCAGCCCGGGGGCCACGCCGACGACCCGGATCCCCTCGGCGGCCACCTCTTGTGCCAGGCCCACGGTGAGGGCGTCGACCCCGGCCTTGGCGGCGGCGTACTGGACGTACTCCCCCGGCGCCCCGATCGTGGCGGCCCCGGAGCTCACGTTGACGAGCACGCCCCCGCCACCGCCGTACGACGCGCCGAGTGCGCGGACCGCGGCGCGCGCCACGAACAGGGCCGCGGTCAGGTTGAGGTCGACCGTCGCCACGATGGCGTCGATGGGGGTCTCGGCGAGGGGCCCGATGTGCAGGGTGGCGCCGGCGTTGTTGACCACGCCGGTCAGCCGGCCGCGCTCGGCGGCCTGGGCGAAGAGGTCCTCCACCGCGGACGGGCTCGTGACGTCGGCGCGCACCACGGCGCACCGACTGCCGGCGTCCTCCACCGCGAGGCGGCACTCCTCGGCGCCGGCCGCGTCGCGGTGGTAGCCGAGCACCAGGTCGTGACCGTCCGCGGCCAGGCGGAGCGCGGTGGCGGCGCCGATGCCGCGGGTCCCGCCGGTGACGAGGGTGAGCGGTCGGTCCATGGCGTCAGTCAAGCAGCCGGACCGTCGGCCCGCCTCAAGGTCCTGGTGGCCGGCGGGTGCCCGGGGGCGGGTTCTCCTCGTCGAACCGCGGGTCGGCCAGGAGGTACCGCGCCACCTTGCCCGGCGCCTTGTGCGGCGGGCGGGCCGGCGACGGCACCATGCGCCCTTCGGCGGCGTCCCAGAACGAGTCCACCGCGTGCATGACCTTGCGGGCCACCAGGCCGGGGAACCCGGTGTGCGGGGCGTAGGGGTGCGGCCGGCTGGGAGCGGCGGTCTCCGCGCCGTGCAGCCGGTCGGCGAGGGCCACCAACGCCGGCGCGTCCAGCCGCCCGGCCAGCAGCTCGCCGATCTCGAACTCTCGCCGTCGGTGGGCGGGCAGCGCCTCCCCCACGTCGGACCAGATCAGGTGCCACGCCCGTCCGGCCTCGAACACCGAGCCGTACTCGCGGGCCTTGACATGCGCCAGCGCCAGCTCAAGGTCCCTCGCGGTCCGGAGGTACTCGTGCACGACGTGCGCGCCGTCCGGAACCTTGCGCACCGCGGGCAGGAGCACCGCGTCGACCGCGTTCAGGTGCTTGCTGGCCACCGCCAGGAAGGTGTCGATGTGCTCGTAGCCCTTGCGCGGCTGGCCGGGCGTGCGCAGCATCGCGCTGGCCTCGTCGAAGCGGGCCGCGAGGTTCTCGTGGGTGAGCAGGATGTAGCTGCGGAGATCGTCGAGCGTGTTCATGGGCTTCACCTCGATCGGCGTACCCATCGACGTGGGACACCTGTCTCCATTGAACGCCGGCGTTCAGGGCCTCGCAAGGGCACGCGGCGGCCGCCCGAGCAGTACCCGCATCGGCAGCGTGCCGACCGGCAGGCCGTGCCGGTCGTAGTAGGCGAACATCGCGAGCAGCCAGTCCCGGACCCGGACGTCGAGGCCGGCACCGTCGGCGCGCGCCCACTCCTCGGGCGTCACCACCTCGACGTCCGCGCCGGCCGCCGTCGCCAGGTCGGCGACGGTCGCGGCGAACGACGCGAGCTCGTACGTCGCGCCGTCGTGACCGCTGTCGAGCAGTACCCCCGCGGCGACCTCGGCCACGTCGGTGAGGTCCGCGAAGCCGAACGGCGCATCGGCCCGGTACGCCACCCGGACCGTGGATCCGTCGAGCGCGAAGTTCTGCAGGTAGGCACCGGGCTGGAGGATCGACCAGGCCAGCCCGGATCGCCGGACGAGGTGCTCGGCCCGCGCCTTGCCGAGGTGGTGCGGCATCTCCGGCAGGTAGGGCGAGGCCACCGAGTGGAACACCAGCCGCCGCACACCGGCCGCCTGCGCGGCAGCGATCACCTCGGCGACGTACCCCTGCTCGTCTGCGTGCATGTTCGGGGCGATGACGTACGCCGCGCCGCAGCCGGCGAGGGCCCCCGCCAGATTTCCCCACTCGGCACGCCCGATGGCGATCGTCTCGGCACCACGAACCGCCAGCGCCGCAGCGACGCCGCGGCCGGTCTTGCCGCGTCCGCCGACGATCCCGACCCGCGCAGTCACGGCCTCGGAGCCAGTCCACGCCCGCCGAGGCGGCGCGTGCCGCCGGTGAGGGGGCGGCTCACGCCTTCAGCCCCTCGGCCAGCTCGAAGTCGGTGAAGTCGAAGCCCGGCGACACCAGGCAGCTCACGAGTGCGTCGGCCGGAGCCGGCACCGTCCGCTGCCACACACCCGCCGGCACGTGGGCCTGGGGCCGGCCCGCGTCGACGACGACGTCGGACGCCTTGCCGGGCAACGGACCCGAGCCGCCCAGCTCGAGCCGTACGGCCCCGGTGTGCGCCAGCCACAGCTCGTCGGAGGCGACCCGGTGCCAGGCCGACGACTCCCCCGCCGGCAGCAGGAAGTAGATGAGGGTGGCGGTCGGCCGTACCCGTCCGTCGGGCAGCGTGACCGACACCGGCGAGGCCCAGGTCTGCCGGAACCAGCCGCCCTCCGGGTGCGGCTCCAGGTCGAGGGTCTCGGCGAGCATCGGCCGGGGTGGCGTGGGAGCAGGCATGTTCCCAGTATCGAGGAGCGGGTTCTGCCAGAGTTCCGTCATGTCCCTGGACCAGACCCGGGCCACGGTTCCGTACCGGCGGCTGGCGACGCTCTTCGCGTGCGTGATCCTGGTGGCGCTCTCGCTCACCTGGACCTACCTCGGCATGCGGGCCGTGATGAACGTCGGCGGCTCCTGCGCCGACGGCGGCCCCTACGTCAGCGCCCAGCCCTGCCCGGACGGCGCCTGGATGATCTCGGTGGCGATCCCCGTGCTCGTCATCGTGGCGATGATCGGCTCGGCCGTGGCGGGGGGTCTCTCCGCCCCCAACCTGCTGGTGCCGATGTGGGGGCTGCTCTTCGGCAGCCTGGGGTGGAACTTCCTGGAGTACGGCGCCTTCTCCGGCGACCTGGTCTGGGGCTGGATCGTCTGCGGCGTCGTGTTCGAGCTGATGGCGCTCCCGGTCGTGCTCCTCGCGCTGCCGGGCCGCGGCGGCACCAAGTGGATGCCGCCGACCGCCCCCGGAACCGGCAGCGCTGGGGGCGCCTGGTGGTGGCCGGCCTACGCCGGGCTCGCCGTCATCGGCGGCGCCCTCGCCATCTGGAGCTTCGGCGCCTGGAGCTGAGGCGGCGACGCGTCAGACCAGGTCGACCTCGGCGTACGCCGCTCCCCCGGCCAGCCGCGAGTAGCCCGGTCCCCGGTCGAAGAACGCCTCGCTCGGCTCCGGGCGTCCGTCCCGCTCGGCGGCCGTCGCGGCTTCGTCGAAGCCCAGTGAGTCGTCGTCGAGCGAGCCGGTGAGCACCACGCCGTACGCCGCCAGGGCTGCCTCCGGCGACACCTTGCGCCACACGACGTCGCGGACGACGAGGGCCGGGTCGCGCGCGAGCGGGTTGCCCCAGCCGCCGCCGCCGGTCGTGCGGATCCGGATCACCTCGCCGGCCCGGACCTGCTCGGCATCGGCAAGGGCGTCGACCTCGCGCTCGTTCGGTCCACCCGGGTCGATGACCACCTGGAAGGGCCGGCCGGCCAGGCCACCCTTCACCCCCCAGCAGGCGAGGATCGAGCGGTCCGCGATCGACATGAAGTGGGCGTCCTTGAGCATCCGGACGTGCTTCTCGTAGCCGAGGCCGCCGCGGAACTGCCCCGCCCCACCGGAGTCCATGGCCAGGCCGAGGCTCTCGACCCGGAACGGGAAGCGCGCCTCGGTGAACTCGCTCGGCAGGTTCCGCGAGTCGGGGACCACGTGGATGGTGTCCTCGCCGTCGGCGTAGTAACGGCCCCCGGAGCCGCCGCCCAGCACCTCACGCATCAGGTAGGGCCGGCCCTCGAGGTCGTCGCCGTACACACCGGTGTAGCGGATCGTCTCCTGGTCGGCCGGCATCCGGCCGTCCACGGCCTTGGCGACGACGCCGGCGAGCACGCCGAGCAGCCGCAGGATCACGAACGTGCGGGCGTTGGTCGGCGCCGGGAACACCGGCGTGAGCAGGGTGCCGGGCGGCGGGAACCGCATCTCGATGAGCGGCACGATGCCCTCGTTGACGTCGAGCT
>JAOPXC010000117.1 GCA_025965335.1 Nocardioides sp.
TTCGCGCCCGCGGTCGACGCGGGCGCGGACGCCGTGCTCGCCGCGACCGTCTTCCACTTCGGCACGCTGCGGATCGCCGACGTGAAGTCGGCGCTCGCCGGTGCCGGCCTGCCCGTCCGCTAGGCGGGCGGCCTCATCTCAGAAACCCAGCTCCGCCGTGCGCAGCTTCGCCACCGCCGCGGGTGGACCGTCGAACGCCAGGCCATGAGTGCGGTCGCGCCCGAAGAAGAAGAGCGCCAGCTCGGACGGCAGCCCGGTCACGGTCACCGGGCCGGCGCCGCGGCGGACCGTCGCCGACTCGGTGGGGACGTCGCTGCGCCGGATCCGGACCGCGACACCGGCCTTCCGGACGGCCAGCCGCGCGCCGCCCCTGATGGCACTCCACAGGCGCTGCTCGTCGGCCGGGTCGAGCGTCCTGGGCTGCCAACCCTCCTGGGCGCGGCGCAGGTCCTCGTGGTGCACGAAGAACTCGAGCGTGTTGAGGACCCTTTCCAGCGGCTTGATCGCGTACGGCGTGAGCCCGGGGTCGCGCAGCTTCTCGACGAGCACCGCGAAGTCCCGGCGCCCGACCCTGGCCATCTCGCGGTCCGCCAGCCCGGACAGCGCGGGGACGGCGATCCCCAGACCGGCGACCGGCCGGTTCTCGCGCACCAGCAGGTGGGTGACCAGGTCCTTCGCGTCCCAGCCCCCGCACAGCGTGGGCGCGTCCTCGCCGAGCGTCAGCGCGAGGTCGCAGAGGTCGTGGCGTTCGCGCCGGGCGAGGGAGGGGCGGGGCATGCCCGCAGGGTATTCGGAGGAGATAACGATTCGGTCGCCGTCGGGGGCCGGGAATAGCCTCCCGGGAGGTCGGGTTGACGCGGGACAACGGACGGGGAAGCGGAACAGGTGACGGATCAGCAGGTGGCGGCGCGCGGGTCGACCACGCGCGACGGTTTCGCCGTACTCCTCGTGGCCATCAAGCGCGAACCCTGGATCTTCGGCGTCTCCACCGTCGGCAGCCTGCTCTTCGGCGCGCTCACCGTCGCGGACGCCTGGGTGCTCGGCTGGTCCACCGACCACGTCGTCCTCCCGGCCTTCGACCAGGGGAAGGTCGACGGCAGCCTGCTCCTCGCGATCCTGGCGCTGTTCCTCGGAGTCGCCATCCTGCGTGCCGTCGGCATCGTCGCGCGCCGGCTCGGCGCGGGCGTCATGCAGTACCGCATGCAGGCCCACACCCGGCGCGCGGTGACCAGGCAGTATCTCTCGCTGCCCATGGAATGGCACCAGCGCCATCCCACCGGCCAGCTGCTGTCCAACGCCAACGCCGACGTCGAGGCCGCCTGGGGTCCCATCGCGCCGCTCCCGATGGCGGTCGGCACCGTCGCGATGATGGTGATCGCGATCATCCAGATGCTGGTGGCCGACGTCGTGATGGCCCTCGTGGGCCTGCTCGTCTTCCCGGCAGTGGTGCTGGCCAACCTCGCCTACCAGCGGCTCGCCTCCCCGCTGATGACCCGCGCCCAGCAGCTGCGTGCCGAGGTGAGCGAAATCGCCCACGAGTCCTTCGACGGCGCGATGGTCGTCAAGACGCTCGGCCGGGAGCCCGAGGAGATGGCGCGGTTCGCGGCCAAGGCCGAGGAGCTGCGCGACGTCAACATCCGGGCCGGCAGGATCCGTGCGGCGTTCGACCCGACCCTGGCGGCGCTGCCCAACATCGGCGTCCTCGTGGTCCTCTCCGTCGGTGTCTCGAGGGTGCTGAGCGGCGCGACCGACGCCGGCGACGTGGTGACCGTGGCCTACCTCCTCACCATCGTGTCCTTCCCGATCCGCTCGATCGGCTGGCTGCTGGGGGAGTTCCCCCGCAGCGTCGTGGGCTTCCGCAGGGTGAGCGAGGTGCTCGAGGCGCGCGGCGAGATGCGGTACGGCGACCGCAGCGCCACCGCCGAGGGTGTCGGGGCACACGTGACCGTCGAGAACCTTGCCTACTCCTACGACCCGGAGCAGTCGGTGCTCGACGACGTCTCGTTCGTCGTGGAGCCGGGCCGCACGGTGGCCCTGGTCGGCGCGACCGCCTCCGGCAAGAGCACCCTGACGAACCTGATGACCCGCCTCGTTGATCCCGACGGCGGCCGGATCATCGTGGACGGCACGGACCTCCGCGAGCTCGCCGCGGGTGAGCTGGCCCGGTCCGTGTCGACCGTGCCACAGTCGGCGTTCCTCTTCGACGACACCGTCCGCGACAACGTCGCGCTGGGTGCCGACGTCAGCGACGAACAGATCTGGTCGGCGCTCCGCGCCGCCCAGGCCGACGGCTTCGTCGCGGCCCTGTCGCACGGTCTCGACACCCGCCTCGGCGAGCGCGGCACCTCGCTCTCCGGGGGCCAGCGCCAGCGGATCTCGCTGGCCCGGGCCCTCGTTCGCCGACCGCGGCTGCTGATCCTCGACGACGCCACCTCCGCCGTCGACCCCGAGGTCGAGGCCCGGATCCTCGCCGCGCTCCGCAGCGACGCGGGCGGCGCCACGCTCGTGGTGGTGGCCTACCGCAAGGCGACCATCGCGCTCGCGGACGAGGTGGTGCACCTCGAGAACGGCAGGATCGCCGACCGGGGCACCCACCGCGAGCTGCTCGAGCGCAGCCCGTCCTACGCCAACCTCGTCAACGCCTACGAGCAGCAGGCCGAGCTGGCGGGAGACATGCCCTGATGAGCACCACCGACGCGGCCACCGATCCCGAGGTCGACGAGGCCAACAGCACGGTGATGGACACCGGCGACGACATCCGGGCGCTCGACACGATCCGGCGCGGCGTCCACTTCTCGCCCGAGCTCAAGGAGGGCGTCTGGGGCACCCTCGCCCTGGCCGTGCTCGCCTCCGTCGGGCAGGTCGTCGTCCCCGTCGCAGTCCAGCAGACCCTCGACCGCGGCATCAACGGGCCCGGCGGGCCGGACGTCTCGTTCACGGTGCTGATGGGCGTCGCCGCCGCGGCCGCGATCGTGCTGACCAGCTGGGCGTCGTACGCCATGACGACCCGACTGTTCACGACCTCCGAGCGCGGGCTCGCGACGCTGCGCGTCAAGGCGTTCCGGCACGTCCACGACCTGCCGCTGCTCACCCAGAACACCGAGCGCCGCGGGGCCCTGGTCGCCCGGGTCACCAGCGACGTCGACCAGGTCAGCCAGTTCCTGGTCTTCGGCGGGCTCCTCTTCGTCGTCAGCATCGGCCAGGTGCTGGTCGCCACGGTCGTGATGGTGATCTACAGCTGGCAGCTCGCGCTCGTCGTCTGGGTCTGCTTCGCGCCGCTGTTCTTGTCCCTGCGCTACTTCCAGCGCAAGCTCTCCGACGCCTACGGCACCGTCCGCCGGCAGGTCGGGCTCATGCTGTCGGCCATCTCCGAGCCCGTGGTCGGCGCCGCCGTGGTGCGGTCCTACGCCGTGGAGGCCCGCACCCAGGAGCGCATCGACACCGCGATCTCCGCGTTCCAGGCGGCCAGCACCCGGGCCCAGGGGTTCACCGCCTTCTCGTTCTCGCTGGGTGGTGTGTCCGCGGGACTCGCCAACGCGGGGGTGCTGATCGTCGGCATCTGGCTCGGCTTCGCCGGCGACATCACGGCGGGCGAGGTGCTGGCGTTCGCGTTCCTGGTGACGCTGTTCGTGGGGCCGGTCCAGATGGGCACCCAGATCCTCACCGACGCACAGAACGCGATCGCGGGATGGCGGCGGGTCATCGGCATCCTCGAGACGCCGGCGGACCTCGTCGACCCCGGGCCCGACGGTCGCTCGCTCCCGCGGGGTCCCATCGACGTGCACCTCGACGCGGTGAGCTTCTCCTACCCGGGTGGCCCGCGGGTGCTGCGTGACGTCACGATGGACATCGCCGCGGGCAGCCGGATCGCGATCGTGGGGGAGACCGGGTCGGGCAAGTCGACGTTCGCCAAGCTGCTCACCCGGCTGATGGACCCGTCCGAGGGTGCCGTGCTCCTCGACGGTGTCGACGTCCGTGAGATCTCCCAGGCCTCGCTACGACGCAGCGTCGTGCTCGTGCCCCAGGAGGGCTTCCTCTTCGACGACACGGTCACCGCCAACGTCCGCTACGGCCGGCTCGGCGCCCCCGAGGCCGACATCCTCGCCAGCGCCGACGCACTGGGTCTCGGCGACTGGGTCGCCGGCCTGCCGCGCGGTCTGGCCACCAGGGTGGGCCAGCGCGGCGAGTCCCTGTCGGCCGGCGAGCGCCAACTGGTCGCGCTGCTGCGCGCCCACCTCGCCGACCCGGACCTGCTCGTCCTCGACGAGGCGACGAGCGCGGTCGACCCGGCCCTCGAGATGCGGATCGGCCGGGCGCTCGAGCGCCTGATGTCCGGGCGCACGTCGGTGACCATCGCACACCGGCTCTCCACGGCCGAGAGCGCCGACGAGGTGGTTGTCGTCGACAAGGGCCGGGTCGTGCAGCGCGGCCACCACTCCGTGCTGGTCGGCCAGGCAGGCAGCGTCTATGCCGGCCTGCACTCGTCCTGGGTCGCCCAGCAGGGGCGCTGACCGGCGCGGGGGATAATCGTCGGGTGACTCCCCTGGACGCCGGCATCGCCGGCCGGCTCAAGCGCACCTCCGACGGGCTCGTGCCCGCGGTCGTGCAGCAGCACGACACCGGCGAGGTGCTGATGCTCGGCTGGATGGACGACGAGGCCCTGAGCCGGACACTCACCAGCGGGCGGGCGACGTACTGGAGCCGGTCTCGTCGGGAGTACT
>JAOPXC010000165.1 GCA_025965335.1 Nocardioides sp.
GTCTCGAAGCTGGTGGAGGCGCGGCTCGAGAAGCTGGGTGCCACCGTCCGGCTGACCCGCACCACCAACCGGCAGGACCGTTGGGGCCCGTGCGTCGACGAGCGCGGCCGGGCGGGCAACCAGGTCGAGGCCGACCTGAAGATCAGCGTGCACGGTGACGGCTCGTACACCGCCGGCGCGCACGGCTTCCACGTCATCGCGCCCACCGACCGGCGCCCCTGGACCCACGACATCTACCGCACCTCGAAGCGGCTCGCCGTCGACACCCGCGCCGCGCTGCGCGCCCGCGGCCTCCCGGTGGCCAACTACATCGCCGGTGGCGACGGCCTCGACTTCCGCTCCGACCTCGGCACCCTCAACCTCTCCGACGTACCGACAGTGATGGTCGAGCTCGGCAACATGCGCAACCCCCGCGACGCCCGCCGGATGACCAGCCCGGCCGGAAAGGCGACGTACGCGCGTGGGCTGGCGCAGGCGGTCAACCGCTTCCTGGGCGCCTGAACGCGCCGTGCGCCCGGTGCGGGATCTAGGATCTGCGGCATGACGCTGCGCCTGCCACGCCTGGGCCCGGTGCTAGGGCTGGTGCTGCTCGCTGTCGCGGTCTCGGGGTGCAAGGACGAGACCGCCGCAGTGCCGGATGACACTCCCCGGCACGGTCTGGTCGCGATCATCGGGGACTCCTACATGGCCGGCGCGGACCCGTCCGATCCCGGCTCCGGGATGGCGGGGAAGGTCGCCGATGACCTCGGCATGAACCTGTCCAACTTCTCGGTCGGGGGCACCGGGTATCTCCGCGGCGGCCTCACCGGGGCCCAGGAGTACGACGCCCAGGCCACCCTCTCGCTCACGAGCGACGCGGACCTCTACATCGTCTACGGTGGCGCCAACGACTGGATCGCCATCAACGAGGGGTCCCAGAGCCTCGACGACCTCGCTACCGCCGCTCGCGGGGTCTTCACCAAGCTCGGGGACGGAGCGCGGAAGGCCGACGTCGTCGTGGTCGGCCCGATCTGGCCGGCCGTGACCCCCGACCCCGGCATTCTCGAGATCCGCGACGTGCTCAAACGGGAGGCGGAGGCCGCCGGCCTGACCTTCATCGACCCGATCGAGGAGCAGTGGTTGACGGCCGACAACCTGGAAGAGGTCATCGGCGCCGACAACATCCATCCCAGTGCCGCCGGCAACATCTACTTCGGCCAGCGCGTGGCCGATGCGGTCGAGGCCGTCGTCCACTGAGACATCCAGGTCGTGTCGTGGCGGCGTCGGACAGGATGTGGCCATGCCTGTGGACTCCGGAGTCGCGACCCTGCTCGACCTGATCCAGAACTCCGGCTACCCGCCGATGCACGAGGGCACGCCCGAGGTGGCCCGCCAGGCGTTCCGGGCCATGACGGTCGACCCCGTGCAGCCGCACGACGTCATCCCCGTCGGCTCGGTCGAGGAGCGGGTCGTGGGCGAGCGGCCGGCGCGGCTCTACCGCCCCGACGGCGCAGGCCCGTTCCCGACGCTGGTCTACCTCCACGGCGGCGGCTTTGTGATCGGCGACCTCGACACCCACGACCAGCTCTGTCGGCGGATCTGCCGGGACGCCGAGGCCGTCGTCCTGGCTGTCGACTACCGGCTCGCGCCGGAGGCGCCCTTCCCGGCCGCGCTCGAGGACGCCCTGGCGGCGGTCCGGTGGGCGGCCGCCCGGCTCCCCGAGCTCGGCGGCGACGAGATGCTGGCGGTCGGCGGCGACAGCGCCGGCGCCAACCTGTCTGCGGTCGCTGCGCAGGCGTTGCCCGACCTGGTCCGGGCGCAGGTGCTCCTCTACCCCCCGACCCACGTCCTCGGCGAGTACCCGTCCCGGGTCGACAACGCCCTGGGCTACTTCCTCGAGGTGCCGA
This sequence comes from Nocardioides sp., assembly GCA_025965335.1. Taxonomy (GTDB): domain Bacteria; phylum Actinomycetota; class Actinomycetes; order Propionibacteriales; family Nocardioidaceae; genus Nocardioides. Next base: position 1,887 of record JAOPXC010000165.1, read on the forward strand.
CGATGGAGTGGTTCTTCGAGACCTACGTCACCGGCGTCGACGTCGACCCGGACGACGTCCGGCTCTCACCGCTCCTCGGTGACCCGTCCGGCGTCGCGCCGGCGCTGGTCGTCACCGCGGAGTTCGACCCGCTGCGCGACGAGGGCGAGGCGTACGCCGCCAAGCTGCGGCAGGCCGGCGTGGCCGTCGACCAGGTGCGTTACGACGAGCTGGTGCACAGCTTCCACGACATGGGGATGCTCAGCCCGGCGGCCGTCGCCGCCACCGAGGACTTCGTCGCCCGGATCAGGACCCTGCTGCACGGCTGAGCGTCGATCAGCTCGGCAGCAGGAAATCCACGAGCGGGGCGACCCGCCTCGAGATCTCGGCGCCGGTCAGGTCTCGTCGCGCGCCCGTCAGGGTCAGCGACTGCATCGTGACCGCGCCGTACAGGCACTGGAAGAGCGTCCTCGTCGGAAAGTCGGCGGGGACCTCGCCGCGCTCGATGGCCCGGCCCACGATCGCGAGGAGCGACTCGCTGTGCAGGCTGGCCATCCGCTGGCCGAACGTGCCCAGGGCCACGGACGCGGCCGCGGCGTCGACGGTCAGCCGGACCGTGGCCCGGCCGATGGGGTCCAGGTAGTGACGGAAGAGGCCCGCCGCGAGCTGCTCCAGGTCGGTCCGGAGGCTGCCGGTGTCGACCTTCTCGATGCCGCTCGAGTGTGCCTCGACGGCGTCGGTCAGCAACGAGCCCTTGTCCCGCCACCGCAGGTAGACCGTCGACTTGCCGACCCCGGCACGCCGGGCCACGGCGTCCATCGTGAACCCGGCCCAGCCGCGCTCGCCGTACTCCTCCAACGCCGCCTCGAGGATGCGGCCCTCGGCGCCGGGGATACGGGGACGCCCGCGGCTCTTGCGCAGCGCGGCGTCGGGCGGGGTCATTGAGTGATTCAACCACCCGACGGCGTCCGGCACAGGCGCCTCACAGCGACAGCGCGGACCGTCTGTAGGGTCTTCTGGACCCGCCGAGAGGACGCGATGAGCTGGTTCGACCGCAACACCCATCACTGGGACGAGTGGTCGCTCGCGTCGTTGCTGGAGGCGAGGGGCGACCAGCGGGTCAGCCTCGTCGTGCCCGCCCGCAACGAGGCCGCGACCGTCGGCGACGTCGTCACCCGCGTGCGGGAGGCGCTGGTCGACACCGTGGCGTTGCTCGACGAGATCGTGGTCATCGACTCCGACTCCACCGACGACACCTACGCCGTCGCCACCGGCGCCGGCGCCGTCGTGCACCGTTCCGCGGAGATCCGTCCGGACCTCGGCTCGGTGCCCGGCAAGGGCGAGGCGATGTGGAAGTCGCTGTTCGTGACCTCGGGCGACGTGCTGGTCTTCATGGACGCCGACCTCGTCGAGTGGGACACCCACTTCGTTCCGGGTCTGCTGGGGCCGCTGCTCACCCGGCCCGAGGTGGCGCTGGTCAAGGGGTTCTACGAGCGGCCACTGCTGGTGGGCGAGGGTGCCGGGGCGTACGACGGCGGGCGGGTCACTGAGCTGGTTGCCCGGCCGCTGATCGCCTTGGCCTACCCGTCCCTGTCCGGGCTGGTGCAGCCGCTGGCCGGGGAGTGGGCGGTGCGCCGGTCGCTCTTCGAGAGCCTCTCGGTGCCGACCGGGTACGCCGTCGAGCTGGCCGCGCTGGTGGACACGCTCGCGGTACGCGGCCTGGACGCCATCGCGCAGGTCGACCTCGGTCGTCGGGCGCACCGGCACCAGGAGCTGCTCGACCTCGGGGCGATGGCGACCCAGATCCTCGGGGCGATGCGCGACCGCGGGATGGATCCCGGGTTGCGAGACGGTCGCTCGTCAACCACAGAGGACCGGACGGTGACACTGCGGCAGTACCGTCCCGGGGCGGGCCGGATCGCGCCGACCGACCGGGCGGTGCCCTTGTCGGAGCGCCCGCCGGCTTCGTCGGTCGCCCGATGACGCTCAAGCTCGGGCGGCACGAGTTCGCCGACGACGCGACGCTGATGATGGCGATCGTCAACCGCACCCCCGACTCGTTCTACGACAAGGGCGCGACCTGGGCCGAGGACAAGGCGTTCGAGCGGGTCGCGCAGGTGGTCGCCGAGGGTGCCGAGATCGTGGACATCGGCGGCATCAAGGCCGCGCCCGGCGTGGAGATCGGCCCGGCCGAGGAGATGGAGCGGGTCGTCGACTTCGTGGCCCGGGTGCGGGCGGCGTACCCCTCGCTGGTGATCTCGGTCGACACCTGGCGGGCGTCGGTCGGCCGGGCGGTCTGCGAGGCGGGGGCCGACGTACTGAACGACGCCTGGGGGGGTGCGGACCCGGGCCTCGTGGACGTCGCCGCGGAGTTCGGCGCCGCGATCGTCTGCACGCACACCGGCGGGGTGACGCCGCGGACCCGGCCCTACCGGGTCGAGTACGACGACGTGGTGGCGTCCACGATCACCGACACCGTTGGGTACGCCGAGCGGGCGGTCGCGGCGGGCGTGTCGCGCGCCTCGGTGATCATCGACCCGGCCCACGACTTCGGCAAGAACACCTTCCACTCCCTCGAGGTGACCCGGAGGCTCGGCGAGCTCGTCGACACCGGGTGGCCGGTGCTGGTGTCGCTGTCCAACAAGGACTTCGTCGGCGAGACCCTCGACCTTCCGGTCGGGTCGCGGTTGGCGGGCACGCTCGCGGCCACCGCCGTCTGCGCGCTCGCGGGTGCCCGGATCTACCGGGTCCACGAGGTCGTCGAGACGCGCCAGGTCGTCGACATGGTCTGGACGATCGCCGGGCGCCGCCCGCCGGCCCGGGCGATCCGGGGGTTGCAGTGAGCGGGACTGGGCGCGCTTTCGGGATAGTCCGTGACGAAACTGCTGTCTCAGGCGCTGAATCACGACAGTTTCGTCACGGACTATCCCGGATCGCGCTCGTCCCCGGAGTGCTCGCGTTGCTGCCGGAGTACGCCGGGCTCGTGGATCCGGTGGTCGAGCTGCGGGCGGCGTGTCTCGCAGCGGTCGCGTGGCTGGGGGAGACGGGCCCGGTCGAGGTGGTCGCGGACGCGCAGGGGCGGCGGGTGGCCGAGGCCCTGCTTGCCGCTGCAGGGGGGTTGGTGTCGACCAGCTCGACCCCCGACGTCGTCGAAACCCCGGAGGGGAAGGCCGCGCCGGAAGCGCCGTCGGCGTACCTCGTCGTGGCCAACGGGAGCGCGCGGCGCGGCGAGAAGGCGCCCGGGCACCTGGACGAGCGCGCGGCCGGGTTCGACGAACGCCTAGGCCGGGCGCTGCGTGGCCCCGACCTGGAGGCCCTGGCCGGCCTCGACGAGGGGCTCGGAGCCGAGCTCCTCGTCGGCAACACGACCGGTCTGCGCGAGCTGGGTGGGTTGTTGACCGCGGAACACCGGGCGATGGTGGACTACGACGACGACCCGTTCGGGGTGCAGTACTGGGTGATGAGGTGGCAGTGCGAGTCCTGATGGGTCCCGAGGGCGCGGGCGCCGACGAGCTCACCGACCGCGACCTCGAACGCCTCTATGAGGCTCCCACGCTGCCCTGGCTGCGGGTCAACATGGTCAGCACCGTCGACGGCGCCGCCACCGGCGAGTCCGGCAAGTCCGGCTCGATCAACAACCCCTCCGACAAGCGGGTCTTCGACACGCTGCGTCGACTGGCGGACGTGATCGTCGTCGGCGCCGGGACCGCCCGGGCCGAGCGGTACGGCCCGGTCGACACCCCGATCGTGCTGGTCAGCCGTCGCGGCGAGATCCCCGAGAAGCTGCGCGGCGCTCCCGCGGGATTCGTCCTGCTCGCGACCTGCGCGGCGGCCCCGGACCTCGATGAGTCCCGGGCGCTGCTCGGCGACGAGAACGTCTTCGTGCTCGGCTCCGAAACCGTTGACCTGGTGCGGCTCCGCGAGCGGCTCGAGACCCTGGGGCACCGTGACCTGCTCTGTGAGGGCGGCCCCCACCTGCTGCGCGACCTGCTCGACGCCGGCGTGGCCGACGAGGTCACCGCGACCGTCGTCCCCCGCCTGATCGCCGGGGACGCCCCGCGAATCACCGCCGGTCCGCCGATCGAGGTCCCGGTCGAGCTCACGCTGGTGCTCGAGGAGCACAGCACGCTGCTCGGCCGCTGGTCCGTGGTGGGTCGCAACGCCTGACCCCGCTCTAGGCCCCGCCGCGTTCTCGTCCTAGAGTTCGAGAACTCCCGTGGCCGCGTGATGGTCCGGACTTCGGAGGGAACTCGCACATGCCTCGTTCGGTTCGCCCGCTCGCTGCACTCTTCGCCCTGCTGCTCACCGCGGCCGCGCTGTCCGCGTCGACCTCGGCGCCGGCCGTTGCCGCCAAGGACGAGCCGATGTACCAGCCGGTGCCCGGCTTCAGGCCGACCGGTGACCGCGTCCGGGTCACGCCCGACAAGTACGCCGCGGTCCGGGTCAACCTGGACCTGGTGCGGGCCGCGCTGCCGCAGGCCGGGGCGGGCCGGACGACGTTCCGGGTGCCGACGCCCGCCGGCGGGACCGAGCGATTCGCCGTACGTCGCACCAGCGTCATGGAGTCGAAGCTCGCTGCCGCGCACCCCGAGATCGCGACGTGGGCGGGGCAGTCCCTGGACCACCGCGGCACCACCATCGCGCTCGACCTCACGCCGTTGGGCCTCCACGCGTCCGTGCGCGGGCCGTCCGGCCAGGGCTCGTGGTACCTCGACCCGGCCTACGACGCACGCGGCACCGCGGTGCACCTGAGCTACCTCGGCGGCGACGTCCCGCGCGCCGAGGACGCCTTCGTCGAACGGGAGACGCCGACGATCCGCGAGGCGACCGCCCAGCGCCCCGCCCAGCGCCCCGCCCGCCGGGCCGCCGGCGGCCTGGTCACCCAGCGTGTCTACCGTCTCGCGCTGACCTCCGACCCGTCCTACGCCGACTACTTCGGCAGCGGCAACGTGCTCGCGGCGAAGGTCACCCTGATCAACCGCGTCAACCAGATCTACAACGACGACATGGCGATCAAGATGGTGCTGGTCGACGCCACCGACTCGCTCAACTTCGACACCGTGGCGAAGGCGACAGGTGCCGACGGTCCCTGCGGCGCGCATCCCTGCTTCGACCCGCCGATCGGCAGCGACCCGAACAGCCCCGACTACGTGCCGGGCCAGCTCGAGTACTGCGACATCGGGACGCTGGGTCGGAACCGCACCGTCCTCGGGCTGCTCGTCGGCGCCGCCAACTACGACATCGGGCACATCGTGCTCGGCGTCAACGGCGGCGGCGTCGCCGAGCTGGGCGTCGTCGGCTCCGACTACAAGGGCGGCGGCTGCACCGGGATCCCCGAGCCCAAGGGCGACTTCTTCGCCATCGACTACGTCGCCCACGAGCTGGGTCACCAGTTCGCCGGCAACCACCCCTTCAACGGCGTCAACTTCGCGTGCTCGGGCGGCAACCGCAACGGCAGCACGTCGGTGGAACCGGGCTCCGGCTCCTCGGTGATGGCGTATGCCGGCATCTGCGGCCAGGACGACCTCCAGCCGCACACCGACCCGTACTTCTCGCAGCGCTCGACCACCGAGGTGTCGGCGTACACCCGCGGCTCGGTGCCGAACGTCGCCGACGTGCAGGACGTGTCGCTCAGTGGCTTCGACACCGACGGTGACACCATCACGATCGCGTTCGGGGCGGCGCCGCCGGTCACCCTCACGCGGGGCACGGACTACGACGCCGCCCACATCGCCGCGGCTGTCGAGGCCGAGACCGGAGAGGACGTGACCATCGCCGGCTGGGGCTACGACCCGTGGGGCAGCTACCTGGCCTACCCGGCTCCGGTCACCCAGCCCGACGACACCGGCTTCCAGGTCATCTTCTCCGACCGGCTCCTGCCCGAGCGCGCCCCCGCGGGCTCCCAGGACGTCGCGGATCTCGTCGTCACCGGCTCGGCCGGCGTGACCACCATGGTCGGTGAGACCGCCCAGGGCGGACCGGCCGACAACCGCGGCAACGTCATCACGACCACGACCAACCACGCCCCCGTCGCGCACGCACCGAACAAGGAGACGCTGCCGATCCGCACGCCGTTCACGCTCACCGGATCCGGTACGGACTCCGACGGCGACGACCTCACCTTCCTCTGGGAGCAGAACGACAAGGGCGGCCGGTACGGCACGGCCCTGGCGTCCAACATCAAGAGGACCGGCCCGCTGTTCCGGATCTTCGGCACCTACGCACCGGTGACGGACGAGGGCGCCCTCGAGAGCCCGTCGCCGGGCGAGAACCTCGCGACCGGCAGTCCGAGCCGCACCTTCCCGGACCTGAAGCAGGTCCTGGCGGGCACCACCAACGCGCGGACCGGGAAGTGCCCGGCGCCTCCTGCCAACCCCAGCAAGGCGCTGCCCCGGTGGGTGCTCAACTGCTACTCGGAGTTCCTGCCCACGGCCGACTACCTCGGCACGCCGGGGTCCGTGAAGCGGGCCATGCACTTCCGGCTCACCGCACGGGACGGCTTCGCGGACGGCGGCGGTTCGGCGTACGACGACGTCGTGCTCAAGATCGACCCGAAGGCCGGACCGTTCCTGGTCACCTCCCAGGGCGAGAAGGACACCAGGATCAAGGGCGGCACGAAGCAGAAGGTGACCTGGGCGGTCAACGGCACCCGACCGTTGGCCTACAACGTCCGGATCCTGCTGTCGACCGACGGCGGAAAGCACTTCGACAGGGTCCTGGCCGGGAAGACGAAGAACGACGGCTCGGCGACGGTGAAGATCCCGAAGGGAGCGACGAGCGAGGCCCGGATCATGATCGAGGCCCGCGGGAACTACTTCTTCGCCGTGAACACCAGGGACTTCTCGATCACCTGAGGACGCGGCCGCGAAACTGCGGTCACGCAAACTCCTGAGCGGTACGCCGGGCTCGTCGCCCGTCCTCAGCGGCGGGCGTCGGGCCCGTGGGCCGCGTGCTGGACCAGGAACTCGTACTCGTCCATCAACCCGACGATGGCGTCGACGTCGTCGGGGTCACCGCCGAGCTGGAAGCCGACGAGGAGCGTCATGGCCACCAGGGCGAGGCGCTCCACCCGGTCGGGGTCGTCGATCATCCGCCGCAGAACCTGACGCGCGGCGGCCCGCCGCTTGGCATCGACCCGGGCCTGCGCTGCCGCGACCCGCGGGTCGAGGTGACCCCAGGCCCGGATCGCCGCCTCGGCACGGTGGGGCAGCCCGATGGCGCCCTCCTTGAGGACCGCGACGGCGAGATCGGCCCGCTCGGCCGCGGCCGCCAGGTCGGCGTAGATCTCGGTCTGCTCGTGCTCCCAGTGCCTCAGCAGCAGTTCGATGAACGTGCTCAGGCTGCCGAAGTGGTGGTAGAACGACCCGGTCGTCACCCCCAGCGAGCGGCACAGGACCCCGATCTTGAGCGCGCCGGCCCCGTCCAGGGCCAGGACGTCCAAGGCGGCTCGGAAGTAGTCGTCGCGGCTGACCTGGGTCGGCATGTCGCTGGCTCCTCGGGTGGCCCGGCGGGCCTACGAGTCAAACACGTCGGCCGATGTCCCGCCGAGGAATGGCCTGTCTCGCTCTCCCGGGTGTCAGCCCGTCCGCCGGGATAGTCCGTGACGAAACTGTCGTAGTCCGGGCGTGAGAACAGCAGTTCCGTCACGGAGTATCCGGATTGGTCGCCCCCGCCCTGCCAGAGTGTGCGCATGCAGGTGGGAATGACGATGCCGATCATGGAGCCGGACCTCTGGGACGAGGGCGCGGCGACGCTGGAGGCCTGGGCCCGGGCCATCGACGAGGGCCCGTTCTCGTCGCTCTGCTTCGGGGAGCGGATGGCCTTCGACAACCCAGAGACCCTCACCCTGCTGGGGGCGGTGGCGGCGTGGACCGAGCGGGTGCGGCTGGTGACGACGGTGATCGTGCCGCAGCTGCACGACCCGGTGCTGCTCGCCAAGTCCCTGGCGACCGGAGACCTGCTGAGCAACGGCCGGCTCACGGTCGGGTTCGGTGTCGGCGGCCGCGAGGAGGACTACCGGGCGGTCGGCGCGGACCTCGCGACCCAGACGATGGCCGGGATGGCGGATCGGGTCGCGGTGATGAAGCGGGTGTGGGCGGGGGAGAAGGTCACCGACGCGGTCCGTTCGGTCGGTCCCCCACCCGTCCAGAAGGGCGGACCCGAGATCCTGGTCGGGACGATGGGACCCAGGACGGTGCGGCACGCGTCCGCCTGGGCCGACGGGCTCGCGGGCGTGACCCTCGACCTCGATGCGGTCGCGGTCGGCGAGCTGTTCGAGCTCGCCCGCACCGCGTGGCGCGAGGCGGGCCGGGACACCCCGCGTCTCACGACGTCGTTCTGGTTCGCCCTCGGTGACAGTGCGCCGACCGGGCCGGCGCGGAGACAGGTGCACCAACACCTGCGGCACTACATGAACTGGATCCCGGTCGAGTTCGTCGACACGATGGCGCCGACCACGGGTTTCGCCGGCAGCGAGGCCGAGCTGATCGACGTACTACGCACGTTCGAGGGGGTCGGCGCCGACGAGGTCCACCTCATCCCCACCGGGTCCGACGTCGAGCAGGTCCACCGGGTCGCCGAACTGGTCACCGCGCGCTGGGGCTGACGCTCACCCTCTGGTGTCCCGATTGTGCCCCCGCTGGAGGCGCCGGGGCCCTACGGTGTCCCCCGTGCGGACGGATTGGCTGGCCACCTCGGCAGCGCTGCTGGTCACAGGAGCGCTGGCGCTGGCGCTGGCGTCCGTCCTCACGCCGACCGGCTCGAGCTCGGCTGACACGCTGCGTCTCGTCCAGGAGCACGACGGCCGCTGGCTGGCGGCGGCCGCGATCTACTTCCTGGCCGCTGTCTGTCTGATCCTCGGGCTGCCGTCGGCGCTGACCCTGTTCAACCAGCGGGGCCGGACCGTCGGCCTGGTCGGCGCGACCGTGCTCTCGGTCGGCTTCATCGGCGTCGCCGGCTACGCGATGCTGTTGGTCTTCTTCCGGGCCATGGTGATCACCGACGCGATCCGCAGCGAGGCGTTCGACCGGGTGACCCACGAGTCCGGGCTCCAGATCTTCCTCTACGGCTGGGTGATCGCGTTCTACCTGGGCGAGCTGCTGCTGGCGATCGGACTGTTGCGCGCCGGCACGATCCGGCGGTGGATTCCGGTGCTGCTCCTCATGCACGCGGCCACGTTTCCGGTGTCGCAGGTCCTCCCGGAATTGCTCGCCAAGGCCGTGATCTTCCTGATGGTCTTCGGCTTTGCCGGCATCGGGATGCGCGCGGCTGAGCCCCGCCCCACCGGCCCCGCCTGACCCGCCGCGTCAGCCGAGTACGGCGGCCAGATCCCGGATCTGGTCCAGCGGGGCGTCGTAGCCCGGGAAGTAGGCGCACACCCGGTCGGCCACGTCGCCGAAGCGGTGCCGGATCTCCGCCGCACACTCCTCCGGGGTTCCGCGGACGGCGAGGGTTGAGACCATCTCGTCGGAGACCAGCTCGATCATGGCGCCGATGTCGCCCTGCTTCGACAGGGCGTTCAACCTCGGCTGGACGGACTCCCAGCCCTCGACCTCGAGCACCGGGCGATAGGCCGGGGTGGAGCCGTAGAACGCGAGCAGGGCGCGTACGCCGGCCGCCGCGGCCGCCTGTTCCTCCGGCGTACGACCCATGGCGAGGATCGCCTGCGGGAAGATCCCGAAGGCCTCGGAGGAGCGTCCACTCCGGTCGAGCCCCTCGGCGACGGCCGGCAGGGTGCGCTCCCGGAAGTGCCGGTGGCTGTGGAACGGCATCACCAGCAGGCCGTCCGCGACCTCCGCGGCCGTCCGGGTCATCACCGGACCCAGGGCGCCGAGCAGCACCGGGGGCATGCCGTACGGGTTGGGGCCGGGCACGAACGTCGGCGGCATCAGCGTGTGCCGGGTGAACTCCCCCCGGAAGTCGAGGGGAGTCCCGTGCTGCCACGAGCCCAGGATCGCCTTCACGGCCCCCACGATCTCGCGCATCCGGGCCGCCGGCGGGCTCCACGTGGCGCCGTACCGCCTCTCGATGTGCGGGCGGACCTGGGAGCCGAGCCCGAGCCGGAACCGGCCCCCGGACATCAGCTGCAGGTCGTACGCCGTGTGGGCCAGGTGCATGGGGCTGCGCGGGATTGCGATCGCGACGTTCGTCATCAGGTCGACGTCGGTGACGCCAGCAGCGCTGGCGAGCGGCAGGAACACGTCATGGGGTCCCTCGAACGTGAAGAGCCCGGCGATCCCGGCGCCCGCGAGCTCGCGCGCCCGGTCGGCGGCGTGGTCGGGCCGGGCATCGAGCTGGACGTCGAGGAGCACCCGATGAGTGTGGCGGACACTCGGGTCGTGTGCCTCACGACGCCCTATCGGGCGTTCTCAGGCACACGACCCGCGTGAGGCGAGGCGGGTCACTTGTCCTTGCGGGCCCGCGAGGCGATCTTGGCGCGCTCGTTCTGGTCGAGGATCACCTTGCGGATCCGCACCGAGTCGGGGGTGACCTCGACGCACTCGTCCTCGCGACAGAACTCCAGGCACTGCTCGAGCGAGAGCCGGCGCGGCGGGATCAGCTTCTCGAAGTTGTCGGAGGTGGCGGACCGGATGTTGGTCTGCTGCTTCTCCTTGGTGATGTTTACGTCCATGTCGTCGGCGCGGGAGTTCTCACCGATGATCATGCCCTCGTAGACCTCGGTGGTCGGCTCGACGAACATGGTCCCGCGCTCCTGCAGGTTGGTCATGGCGTACGCCGTCGCGGCACCCTTGCGGTCGGCCACGAGCGAGCCGTTGTTGCGCGACCGGATCTCGCCGGCCCACGGCTCGTAGCCCTCGGAGATGTGGTGCGCGATGCCGGTGCCCCGGGTGTCGGTGAGGAACTCGGTGCGGAAGCCGATCAGCCCGCGCGCCGGGACCAGGAACTCCATCCGGACCCAGCCGGTGCCGTGGTTGGTCATCTGCTCCATGCGGCCCTTGCGGGAGGCGAGCAGCTCGGTGATCGTGCCGAGGTACTCCTCCGGGGCGTCGATCGTCAGTCGCTCCACGGGCTCGTGGAGCTTG
>JAOPXC010000181.1 GCA_025965335.1 Nocardioides sp.
GGATCGCCCGCTCGTCGGCGTCGGTGCCGGACAGCGAGCCGACGCCGTACTCGCGAAGCCCCTCGCGAACGACCACGTCGAGGTCGAGGAGTCCCGCCACGATCTCGGCCGTCTGCACGGCGCGCGAGAGCGGGCTGGTCCACACCCGCGCGATCCGTTCGCCGCGCAGCTCCTCCGCGAGGGCCCGCGCCTGGGTCCTGCCCAGCCGCGTCAGGCTGCCGCCGTCGTCGGTGACGAGGTCGCTCTCGTACGCCGCCTCACCGTGGCGCGCGACGAAGACACGGGTCGGGCACTGGAGGGAGCTCACCCGTCCGACCGTAGCCGGTTGAACTGCCGCTCAGTCGGGGCCAGGCCTGCGGGACCGGGCTCGGCGACCTTCCACAGTTGGGCTGGCACGCCGGAGCTGAGGTCGTTCATGCCGACGGCACCGTTCTTGATGTGCCTGCCGCGCACCGCGTCGTTCGCGATGCCCCCGCTGCCGATCTGGCCCGCGCCCACGGCAGCCGAGATGCCCAGCAGGGCCTCGATCGCCGCGCCACGCACGCTCTTTCCGTATTTCGGCGCCCGGGTCGGGCACCGCGGCGAGTCAGGTCAGTCGAGCTCGTTGGCCCTGCGGATCACGTCGACGATCCCGCCCATGATCTCGGTGAGCCCGAAGTCCTTGGGGGTGTAGACGGCGGCGACGCCGAGGTCGAGCAGCTTGCGGCCGTCGGAGTCGGGGATGATCCCGCCCACGATGACCGGCAGGTCACCGAGCCCGGCCTCCCGCAGCCCCTCGAGCACGGCCGGCACGAGCTCCATGTGCGAGCCGGACAGGATGGACAGGCCCACGCAGTGGACGTCTTCCGCGACGGCGGCTGCCACGATCTGCTGGGGTGTCAGGCGGATGCCCTGGTAGATGACCTCGAAACCTGCGTCGCGAGCACGTACGGCGACCTGCTCCGCGCCGTTCGAGTGGCCGTCCAGGCCCGGCTTGCCGACCAGGAGCCGCAGCCGGCCGCCCAGCTCGTCGCCGGTCGCCTTCACCTTCGCCCGCACGCTGGTCAGCTCGGCGCCCGCCTCCACGATGCCGACCGCTCCGCCGACCCCGGTGGGCGCCCGGAACTCGCCGAAGACCTCGCGCAGGGTGCCGGCCCACTCACCCGTGGTGACACCAACGCGAGCGCAAGCGAGCGTTGGCGCCATCAGGTTCGTGTCGGTCCTCGCGTCCCGGGCCAGGGTCGCGAGCGCCTCGGCGACGGCGGCCTCGTCACGCTGCGCCTTCCACTCCTCGACCGACGCCAAAGCGGACTTCTCGGCCTGCGGGTCGGCCGCCATGATCGCGGCGTCGAGGTCCGCGGTGAGCGGCGACGGCTCGGTGGTCTTGTAGATGTTGACCCCGACGACCTGCTCCTCACCCGACTCGATGCGGGCCCGCCGGGCCGCGTGGGCCGAGACGAGCTCCTGCTTCATGTAGCCCGACTCGACGGCTGCGATCGCGCCGCCCAGCGCCTGGACCCGGTCGATCTCGGCCCGGGCGCTCGCGACGAGCGCGGCGACCTTCGTCTCGATGACCGTCGAGCCCTCGAAGATGTCGTCGTACTCCAGCAGGTCGGACTCGAACGCGAGGACCTGCTGCAGCCGCAGTGACCACTGCTGGTCCCAGGGGCGCGGCAGGCCGAGCGCCTCGTTCCAGGCGGGCAGCTGGACCGCGCGCGCCCGGGCGTTCTTCGACAGCGTCACGCCGAGCATCTCGAGCACGATCCGCTGGACGTTGTTCTCGGGCTGGGCCTCGGTCAGCCCGAGTGAGTTGACCTGCACGCCGTACCGGAAACGACGCATCTTCGGGTCCTGCACGCCGTAGCGATTTCGGGTGATGTCGTCCCACAGCTCGGCGAAGGCGCGCATCTTGCAGGTCTCCTCGATGAACCGGACACCGGCGTTGACGAAGAACGAGATCCTGCCGACGACCTTCTCGAAGTCGTCCTCGGACACCTGCCCCGCGTTCCGCACCGCGTCGAGGACCGCGATGGCGGTGCACAGGGCGTAGGCAAGCTCTTGCGTGGGCGTGGCGCCGGCCTCCTGCAGGTGGTAGCTGCAGACGTTGATCGGGTTCCACTTCGGGACCTGGTGGACCGTGTAGGCGATCATGTCGCTGATCAGGCGCAGGGAGTGCTCGGGCGGGAACACGTAGGTCCCGCGGGAGAGGTACTCCTTGATGATGTCGTTCTGGGTCGTGCCGGTGAGCTGGCCGGCGACCGCGGCGCGCTCCTCGTCGGTCGAGCTCGTCGAGAGCCCGTTCTGCTCCTCGGCGACGACCTGGTACATCGCCAGCAGCCACATCGCGGTGGCGTTGATGGTCATCGAGGTGTTCATCGCGGTGAGCGGGATGTCCTGGAACAGCTTGCGCATCTCACCGAGGTGCGGCACCGGCACGCCGACCTTGCCGACCTCGCCGTGGGACAGGGGCGAGTCCGGGTCGTAGCCGGTCTGCGTGGGCAGGTCGAAGGCCACCGAGAGGCCGGTCTGCCCCTTCGAGAGGTTGTTGCGGTAGAGCGCATTCGACGCGGCCGCCGTCGAGTGGCCGGCGTAGGTGCGCATCACCCAGGGTCGATCCTTCTGGGGTCGGTCCGTCTCGGTCATGGTTCGAGGGTAGGACGACACCTACTGATTGGTAACGCCTCCGGCGTGTGGCCAATCCGACACACCGAGGAGCGTCGGTGATCCCGGCGGTCAGGCGGTGGCGGCCCGGCGCTCGACGTCGACCAGGCGCATCAGCCGGGACAGGTGGAGCATCCGCCGCACCGAGGGTCCGCAGCCGCGCAGGGTCAACTGGTGACCGTCCCGGCTGGCCTGCCGGGTTGCCACGGCGAGGACCTTGAGCGCCGTCAGGTCGACCGTGTCGACCCCGGTCAGGTCGACCACGACGTCCTCGTCGAGGTGACCCTCGAGATGGTCATAGAGGGCCTCGCGCACCTCCCAGGTGCTGCGGACGTCGAAGTCGCCGCACAGCACGAGCGTCGGTCCGTCGGTCATGATGTCCATCGTCCACCCCTGTCTCCGAGGTCCTGAGAAACCCCGGATACCCTCGTCGGCGAATCGTCTTCCCGGTACCCAGATAGACGCGGCGCACGCGCATTCGGTTGCGTCCGGCCCCCGACCAATTTCGCGCGGCGGGGTGCCCTGTACTTCACACTACGTCGCTAGCCTTCGATCCATGGTCAACCTCACCCGGATCTACACCCGCACCGGCGACGCCGGCGAGACCCGTCTCGGCGACATGAGCATCACGACCAAGAACGACCTGCGGCTGCACGCCTACGCCGATGTCGACGAGGCCAACGCCCATCTCGGCCTGGCCCTCGCGCTCGGCGACCTCGAGGACGACGTGGTGCAGGTGCTGACCCATGTGCAGAACGATCTGTTCGACGTGGGCGCCGACTTCTGCACCCCGGTCGTGGAGAACCCCGAGTTCCCGCCGCTGCGGATCGAGCAGGACTACGTCGACCGCCTCGAGGGCTGGTGCGACCACTACAACGAGTCGCTGCCGAACCTGCGGTCGTTCATCCTCAACGGCGGCACCCCTGGCGGTGCGCACCTCCACGTCGCGCGCACCGTCGTACGGCGTGCCGAGCGGTCGGCCTGGGCGGCCCACGAGGTGCATGCCGACACGATGAACGTCCTGGCCATCACCTATCTCAACCGGCTCTCGGACCTGCTCTTCATCCTGGCGAGGTACGCCAACCGTGCCCGGGGGGACGTGCTCTGGGTGCCGGGCGGCGAGCGCGGCTGAGCAGTGGACCCGGAACGCTTCTGGCAGCTGGTCGACCTGTTGGGTGGCGTCGCGGACGACACCAGCACGCCGCGTCTGGATGCCGTGCTGCAGGAGACGGACGAGACCCACGACTTCCTCGTGGCGGTTGGGGCGGCCGTCACGCGGTTGCTCGCCCGGTGCCCAGTGCCCGCCTCGCACGGCGGTGACACGGCGGAGTGGATCGCCGCCTCGGTCATCGCGGCCGGTCGGGAGACCTACGAGCGCACCCTGACGGCGGGTGGCGGCCTCGATCCGGACGGCTGGGACTGGGGCGAGGCCGAGAACCTGCTCGTGGCGGGCATGACCGACGATCGAGACGCCGACGAGATCGCCGAGGAAGAGCTGGGCGGTCGGGTTGGTCTCCATCTGGAATGGAAGACCACGTCGGTCCCCGACGGCGTGACCAGCAACTACGACCCCGAGACGGACTGGTTCGGCGACGACCCCCGGTTCGGCCACACCATCGTTCACGATCCCGACTGGGTCACCGCACTCGGTCGGCTCGACGAGGACGCCGAGTTCCACCGGCGACGCGCCACGATTGGGAACGTCGGACTCCATGTCGTGGTCCGTGAGGTCAGCGAGACGGAGCTGGTCCCCTGGCCGTCCGCGGATGCGGTCGAGAACGTCGTCCTGCTCCTCCCTGCGTCGCTGGTGTCCGCCGCGGAGTCACGAGTCGACGCCTACCTCGAGGCCCTCGTCACCCTGGTCGCCTCCCTGCAGGACCAGGCAGGCGACTCCTAGGAGGAGCGAACAGGCGCCGCCGGCCGGGCGGCGAAGACGCTCAGCGCAGCAGGCGCCATCAGCACGGCGACCGCCAGCAGGGAGTCGAGGGTGCCGACCCGGTCACCGAGCTGGCCGAGGAGGGGCGGGCCGGCGAGGAACGCGCCGTACCCGATCGTGGACACGACGCTGACCCGTGCCGCCGAGCGGACGGGATCGTCGGCCGCGGCGCTCATGCCCACCGGGAAGCCCAGGGAGGCGCCCAGCCCCCAGATCACGATCCCGAGAACGACGACGGACCAGTGTCCGCCGTAGACGACGAGCAGGATGCCCGCCGTGGCCGCCGCTGCGGTGCACCAGAGCACCGGCGCCCGGCCCAGCCGGTCCAGCAGGACCGGTCCGAGCAGCCGACCCGCGGTCATCGCGCACACGAACACCGAGAACCCGGCGACGCCGACCCAGTGGCGGGCGTCGTACCCGTCGATCAGCGCGAGGGAGAGCCAGTCGTTGGCCGACCCCTCCACGACGGCGAAGGACAGCACCATCACGCCGATCGCGAGGGTCCGCGGCTCCCGCCAGGCCGAGACCGGCTTGGCGCGGTCCTTCGCGACCGGCGTGGAGGGCAGGAAGGAGCCCGCGGCCCACACCAGCAGGACGAGCGAGAGGGCACAGAGAGCCCCGATGTGCAGGACCATGGGGACGCGGGCGGCGGCCATCGGGATGCCCAGGCCGGCGCCGGCGATGCTGCCGATGCTCCAACCGGCGTGGAACCTCGGCATGATCGTGCGCCCGAGACGGCGCTCCACCTCGGCGGCCTCGACGTTCATCGCGACGTCCCACACGCCGATGCCGATGCCGTAGACGAACAGGCCGATCGCGGTCGGTGGCACCGCCTCCGCGACCCCCGCCCCGAACGCCGCGATCGCCAGCCCAGCGGCCCCCAGCACCCCCGCCAGTCGCACGACCGCTGCCGCGCTCGAACGCTCGATGAGCCATCCGCTCGACGGGAGCGCGAGGATCGAGCCGGCCGAGATCGCGAGCAGCAGGAGGCCCAACGATCCGTTCCCGAGTGCCAGCTCGCTGCGCACGTCGGGCAGCCTCGAGACGAGGGTCGCGAACAGGAACCCGTTCAGCGCGAACGTGAGCGCGACGAAGTTCCGGGTGGTGGTCAGGGCAGGCACCGGACCATCCCAGCCCATCGCGGTCCGGGGCTCCAAGTCGGCCCCAAGTCGACGGCAAGCGCACCGGCGCAGGGTGCTGCCATGAGGACCTTGATGCTGCCCGGCCAGTGCGCCGCCCCGGAAGGGCCCGTGGACCTGTCGACGATGTACGTGATGCACCACGCGTTCCGGCGGGACCTGAGGTGGTTCGCGATCGCCGTGCCCCGCACCCCCCTCGAGGACGTCGGCACCTGGCGTGCGACGCTCCGGCGCTGGGAGCTGTTCGCGGAGTCGCTCCACCACCATCACCGGGGCGAGGACACCTGGCTGTGGCCCGCCCTCATGGAACGGGCGGACGGCAACGAGCTGGTGACCCTGCAGGCCATGGAGGCCGAGCACGACGAGATCGACCCCCTTCTGAGCGCCTGCACCTCCTGCCTGGGCAGGCTGGCCGACGGCTCGGCGACCGCCGACGAGCGCGCCGCGCTCGCGGTGCGTCTGGTCGCGGCGCGGGAGAGCCTCGGGCGACACCTCGCGCACGAGGAGACCGACGGCCTCCGGATCATCCAGCGACACCTGACCCAGGAGGACTGGG
>JAOPXC010000199.1 GCA_025965335.1 Nocardioides sp.
GTACGCCGGCATCTCGCCGCCCGCGTCCAGCAGCTCCTTGAGCTTCGCGTGCGCGATGTCGCGGGCCACGACCAACGGGCCCGTCAACGAGAGTCGGGTCTTGACCGGGTGCTGCGACAGCGTCGCGAGGATCGATTCCATGGGCTGGGTGAGGTCGATCTTGACCACGTCGCCGGCCTCGGCCAGGTGCTGGACCTCGATGTCCGGCAGGTACTTCACCGGGTCGGTCTCGAGCTGCTCGAGGAAGACCCCGTCCGCGGTGATCTTGCCGAGCGCCTGCCGGTCGGCCGAGCACGACACCGCGATCGCCACCGGGCACGAGGCGCCGTGGCGGGGCAGCCGCACCACGCGCACGTCGTGGCAGAAGTACTTGCCGCCGAACTGCGCCCCGATCCCGAACGACTGGGTCAGCTTGAAGACCTCCTCCTCCAGGTCGAGGTCGCGGAACCCGTGCGCGTCCATGGAACCGGACGTCGGGAGCGTGTCGAGGTAGTGCGCCGAGGCGTACTTCGCGGTCTTCAGCGCGAACTCCGCCGAGGTGCCCCCGATGACGATCGCCAGGTGGTACGGCGGGCACGCGGCCGTGCCGAGCGAGCGGATCTTCTCGTCGAGGAACTCCAGCATCCGCTTGGGGTTCAGCACGGCCTTCGTCTCCTGGAACAGGAACGACTTGTTGGCCGAGCCGCCACCCTTGGCCATGAAGAGGAACTTGTACTCCGGGCTCCCATCCTTCGACGGGGTCGAGTAGAGCTCGATCTGCGCAGGCAGGTTGGAGCCGGTGTTCCTCTCGTCGTACGTCGTCAGCGGCGCAAGCTGGGAGTAGCGCAGGTTCAACTTGGTGTACGCGTCGTACACACCGCGGCTGATCGCCTCCCCGTCGTCCGCACCGGTCAGCACGCCCTCCGACTTCTTGCCCATCACGATCGCGGTGCCGGTGTCCTGGCACATCGGCAGCACGCCGCCCGCGGAGATGTTGACGTTCTTGAGCAGGTCGAGCGCGACGAACCGGTCGTTCCCGGACGCCTCGGGGTCGTCGATGATCTTGCGCAGCTGGGCCAGGTGCGCGGGCCGCAGGTAGTGCGAGATGTCGTGCATCGCCTCCGCGGTCAGCCGCTGGATCGCCTCGGGCGAGACCTGCAGGAAGGTTCGCCCGTTCGCCTCGAACGTCGAGACGCCCTCGGTGGTGACGAGCCGGTACGGCGTCTGGTCTGGTCCGGTGGGGAGGAGGTCGGAGTAGCGGAACTCGGGGCCAGTGCTCACGGGCCAGAGATTACGCGTCCCGAAGCGCACCCCGGACGGTCACCCGGTCGCACCGAGGTGCGCCGTTCATCGAGGACGCCCTGCGCCGTCGCCGCCTCGTCGATTTCGTGTCATGCTCCGGGAGCATTCTGCGCCCGGCTCGCATCAGGCGAGCCCGCTCCAGAGGAGGTCCCGTGAAGGTCCGCTCAACGTTTGTCGCATTGGTGGCTCTCACGTCCGCGTGCGCTCTCGCCAGCTGTTCACCGCCCGCTGACGAGAAGCCGTCCACCACGTCCAACGGCACCGATGCGGCCACGGCCACGTCGGTCGCAGACTTCGGCACCATGGCCGACCTGGTCAAGGCCGCCCAGGATGAGGGCACGCTCAACGTGATCGCGCTGCCCCCCGACTGGGCCAACTACGGCAACATGATCAAGGCCTTCGAGGACAAGTACGGCATCAAGGTCCAGTCCGACCAGCCGGACGGCAACAGCCAGGACGAGATCAACGCGGCCACCCAGCTCAAGGGCACGGACCGTGCCCCCGACGTCTTCGACCTCGGCCAGGCCGTCGCCATCGCCAACGTCGACATGTTCGCTCCGTACAAGGTGTCCACCTGGGACGACGTCTCCGGCGAGCTCAAGGACGCCAACGGAGCCTGGATCAACGACTACGGCGGCTACATGTCGGTGGGCTACGACTCCAGCAAGGTGCCGGACGTCACCTCGCTCGACGACCTGCTCGGCCCCGACTTCAAGGGCAAGGTCGCGCTCAACGGTGACCCGACGGCCGCGGGTGCCGCGTTCAGCGGCGTCGTGATGGCCTCGGTCGCCAACGGTGGCTCCGCCGAGGACATCAAGCCGGGCGTCGACTTCTTCGCGAAGCTCAAGGACGCCGGCAACTTCCTGCCGGTCGACCCGACCTCGGCGACGATCGAGTCCGGCCAGACCCCAGTGGTCATCGACTGGGACTACCTCAACGGAGCGGAGTCCGCGAAGCTCCCCGGCTGGAAGGTCTTTGTCCCGCAGGACGCCGCGATCGCGGGCTACTACTTCCAGGCGGTCAACGCCGACGCCCCGCACCCCGCGGCGGCCCGGCTCTGGGAGGAGTTCCTCTACAGCGACGAGGGCCAGAACCTCTGGCTCGCGGGCGGCGCCCGTCCCGTGCGCGCCGACGCCATGATCGACGCCGGCACCATCGACCAGGGCCTGTACGACGCCCTGCCGAAGGTGTCGGGCACCCCGGTGATTCTGACCAACGACCAGACCAACGCGATGGTCGCCTACCTGGCGGACAACTGGGCGAAGGCCGTCGGCTGAGCACGACCGCACCGGTGGCGGCCCCGTCCGCCACCGCACCGCCCGCACCGACGGGCCGGCGCCTCAGCGTCGGCCCGTCGGTCGGGCTGCTCCCGTTTCTCGCCTACCTGACGATCTTCCTGCTCATCCCGACGGTCACCGTCGTGGTCGGCGCCTTCCAGAACGACGCCGGCGGCTTCTCGCTGGAGAAGATCAGCACGCTCGCCGATGACACGCCGATGCGCGCCCTCCGGGAGAGCCTGATCCTGTCGTTCTCCTCCGCGGTGGTCGGAGCGGTGCTGGGCGCCCTGCTGGCCTACCTCGTGGTCACCTCGCCTCCCACCAGCGTCCTGCGCCGGGTGGTCACCTCCGTGTGCGGGGTGCTCGCCCAGTTCGGCGGGGTGACCCTCGCCTTCGCCTGGATTGCCACGCTGGGCTTCGGCGGCCTGCTGACCCAGGCGCTCGCGGACAGCTTCGGGACGGACCCGAACGGGATCTCGCAGCTCTACGAGCTGCCCGGGCTCATCCTCGTCTACACCTACTTCCAGGTCCCCCTGATGGTGATCGTCTTCCTGCCGGCGCTCGAGGGGCTGCGGCCCCAGTGGCGCGAGGCCGCGGTCAACCTGGGCGCGAGCACGCGGCAGTACTGGATCCAGGTGGCGTTCCCCCTGCTGCGGCCTGCGTTCCTCGGCTCGATGCTGCTGCTGTTCGCCAACGCGTTCGCGGCGTACGCGACGGCGGCCGCGCTGGTCAGCCAGGGTGCGCCGATCACCCCCCTCCTGATCCGCACCTCGCTGACGAGCGAGGTGACACTGGGCCAGGCGAACTTCGGCTACGCGCTGGCACTCGAGATGATCGTGGTCGTCGCGATCGTGATGACGCTCTACGCCTGGTTGCTCAAGCGGACGTCGAGGTGGCTCCCGTGACCGGGGCCGTCGCCTGGCGGGCCGTGCGCTGGTTGCTCCTGCTCGCGTTCGCGGCGTACTTCGTCACCCCGCTGCTGGCACTGCTGAACTTCAGCACCAAGGACGTCCTGACGAAGCAGCGGAGCGGCGCGGCCTGGCGGGCGCTGACGCAGGACCCCACCATGACCGAGGCGATCAGGACGTCGCTGCTGCTGGCCCTCGTCACCGTGGTGGGCATGGTCCTGCTGCTCGTCCCCACCATGATCTGGGTGCGGCTGCGGGTCCCCGGCGCCACGCGGATGATCGAGTTCCTGTGCCTCCTGCCGCTCACGATTCCCGCCCTGGTGATCGTGGTCGGCCTGCGCAACGTCTACGCGTGGGTCAACTACCTGGTCGGCGACTCGCCGCTCACGCTCGCGTTCGTGTACGTCGTGCTGGTGCTGCCATACTCCTACCGGGCCATCGACGCGTCCCTGTCCGCGCTCGACGCCACGACGCTCGCCGAGGCGGCGCGCTCCCTGGGCGCGAGCTGGTTCACCGTGATCACCCGGGTGATCCTGCCCAACATCTGGCCCGGTGTGCTGGGCGGCGCGTTCATCGCCGTCGCGCTGGTGCTGGGGGAGTACACGATCTCCTCGCTCACGCACTACAACACGCTGCCGGTCGTGATCGTGCTGATCAGCAAGGCCGACGCGCCCGAGTCGATGGCGGCGGCGCTCGCCTCGCTCCTGTTCGCCGCGGTCCTGCTGATGGGGCTGTCGTTCCTCGACCGCCGACGACGTACGCCCGGAGGGAACTAGATGTCGCAAACAGTCCACGAGTCCAACAGCGGTGTGGCCGTCGAGATGACCGGCCTGCGTCGGTCGTACGGCGACGTGCACGCCCTGGACGGGCTCGACCTGCACCTGTCGCCGGGCGAGATGGTGGTCCTGCTCGGACCGTCCGGCTGCGGGAAGACGACGGCGCTGCGGATCCTGGCCGGTCTCGAGCGGCAGGACGCCGGGACCATCAGCGTGGGTGGCAAGGACCTGACCCGGGTGCCCGCCAACAAGCGCGACATGGGGATGGTCTTCCAGGCCTACAGCCTGTTCCCGCACCTCACCGTCCTCGACAACGTCGCGTTCGGTCTCAAGCTGCGCGGGAAGTCGCGCTCGGCCCGCCGCGGGCGCGCGGGGGACATGCTCGACCTGGTCGGCCTCGGCCAGCACAAGGCCCGCTATGCCAACCAGCTCTCGGGCGGCCAGCAGCAGCGGGTCGCGCTAGCTCGGGCGCTGGCCATCGAGCCCGCGGTGCTGCTGCTCGACGAGCCGCTGTCCGCCCTCGACGCGAGGGTGCGGGTGCAGCTGCGCGACGAGATCCGGCGGGTCCAGCTCGACGTCGGCACCACGACACTCTTCGTCACCCACGACCAGGAGGAGGCGCTCGCGATCGCCGACCGGGTCGGGGTCATGAACGCCGGCCGGCTCGACCAGATCGCGCCACCGTCCGAGCTGTACTCCTCGCCCGCGACCCCGTTCGTCGGCGAGTTCGTCGGGCTCAGCAACCGGATCCCCGCGCAGGTGGTCGCGGGCACCGCGCGGGTCCTGGACTCCGACATCCCGGTGCTGGCCGGCTCGGCGACGGGTCCCGGCTTCGCGCTCGTGCGCCCCGAGTCGGTGTCCTTCGACCCCGCCGAGGACGGGCGGGCGACGATTCTCTCCGTGGCCTTCCTCGGCCCGGTGTCCCGGGCGACGGCGGCCCTGGACGACGGGACCCTCGTGGTGGCCCAGGTGGCCAGCGCGGCCGCGGCGGCGCTGGCGGTCGGGGATCGGGTGGGCCTCCGGATCGACCCGGTGCCGATCCTCGTCGTCGCCACGTGATCGTCGTCGTACCAGCCCTCTAGGGTGGTCCCATGGAGGGTGAGCTGGAGCCACGACCGGAGAACATCCCGGCACGCCCGGCCGACCCCGGCCAGCTCCGGGTCTCCGACGAGGACCGGCACCGGGTCGCCGAGACCCTGCGCGAGGCCGCGGGCGAGGGCCGGCTCGACCTGAACGAGCTCGACCAGCGCCTGGAGGCGGCGTACGCCGCCAAGACGTACGCCGAGCTGGTGCCGATCACCTCCGACCTGCCCGCGCACGACGGGCCGACCCCGGCCGTCCCCGGGACCGGTTCGCCGCCCGTGGTCGGTCCGGCCACCCAGCGGCACGTCGCGATCATGAGCGGGCTGGACCGCTCCGGCGAATGGATGGTGCCCGCCCACCTGAAGATCACCGCCGTCATGGGTGGCGCCGAGCTCGACCTGCGCGAGGCGACGTTCGCGGCCCGGGAGGTCGTGATCACCATCAACGCCTTCATGGGCGGCGCCCGGATCATCGTGGGACCCCACACGAACGTGGTGATCGAGGGGGTCGGGTTCATGGGGGGCTACTCCGGCCCGTCCGGCCTCGTCTCCGCAGAACTCGACGGCGACTCGCCCACCGTGCGGGTCAGGGGACTGGCCGTCTGGGGCGGCGTCTCCGTGGAGCGCAAGCGCCTGTAGGACCCACCTTCCCGCGAGCCGGACCCCGCCAAACGTTTACATGCCAGCCCCGGAGGGGTAGGAAGGTGAACGCGTGTGACAACCACCACAGTCGGGTCGTGGTGGGTGAGGGCCGGAGCGCCCTCGCCCCCTCGAGCAACGGAGGGCATGGCATGGGCAGACTCGTACGACGCCGCATCGCGGCGGCAGGAGTGACGGCCCTCGTGGCTCTGACGATGTCCGGGTGTCTGCAGGACCCGGGCGCGAGCGCTGGCAGCGGTGCGGGCCTCGAAGGCTTCGTCGACAACAACCAGAGCGACGGCGATGGGGTCGTCACGATCCTCGGTGCCTACGGGGGTGACGAGAAGGCGAACTTCGAGAAGTCCCTGGCGCCGTTCGAGGCGGAGTCCGGCATCGACATCCAGTACACCGAGGACAGCGACTTCACCACGACGATCAAGACCCGGGTCTCGGCTGGTGACACGCCGGACATCGGGTTCTTCCCGCAGCCCGGCGGCCTCCTCGAGCTCGCCGCCCAGGGCAAGATCCAGCCGGTCGACACGTTCCTCGACTACGACGCCATCGACAAGTCGCTCGTCCCCGGGCTGCTGGACTCGGTCCGCCTCAACGGCCGGGTCTACGGCGCCCCCATGCGCCTGGCGAACAAGAGCATCGTCTGGTATCCCAAGAAGGCCTGGGACGCGGCCGGCTACCAGGTGCCGAAGACGCTCGACGAGCTCTACGCGCTGAGCGACAAGATCAAGGCCGACGGCATCACCCCGTGGTGCATGGCGTGGAACGCCGACCAGGCAACGGGTTGGGTCGGCACCGACTGGATCGAGCAGTTCGTGCTCTCGGTCGACGGTCCGGACGTCTACAACCAGTGGACCAGCCACGAGATCCCGTTCGACGACCCGCAGATCGTCAAGGCCTTCGACGAGTTCGGCAGGATCGCGAAGGGCGACGGCATGGTCTACGGCGGCGCAAAGACCGTGGTCAACACCCAGGTCGCCGAGTCCATGGTGCCGTCCTTCCGCAATCCGCCCGAGTGCATGCTGGAGCGCCAGGGCAGCTTCGAGATCTCGTTCCTTCCGAAATCGATCCAGGCCGACCTCGACAACGAGGTCGGGGTCTTCCCGTTCCCGCCGGTGACGGCCACCGCCGAGTCGCCCCCGATCCTGGGCGGCGCCGACCTCGCCGCGCTGTTCAACGGCAACGACGACGAGGCGATCGAGGTCATGAAATTCCTGACCTCGGACCAGTTCGGAGCGGAGTGGGCGCAGGCCGGCGGCTGGCTGTCGCCGCACCGCACCTTCGACACCAGCAACTACCCGAACCAGACGACGAAGGACATCGCCGAGCAGGCCGCGAGCGCGTCCGCCGTCGTCTTCGACGGCTCGGACGTGATGCCGAAGGAGGTCGGCTCGGGCACCTTCTGGACCGGCATGGTGGAGTGGATCCAGGGCAAGAGCTCCGCAGACACGACCGCCGAGATCGAAGCGTCGTGGCCGAAGTGAGCACCGACACCAACGCCCGTGCCGACGCCGTCGACGACGGAGCCCTGGCGCCCGGGGAGCCGTCACCGCCCGAACAGCCGGCACCGCCGGGACCCGACGATTCGGGGGTCGACCCCGACCGCGCCAACATGGCCAAGATCCTGCTCGGGCTCATCGGCATCGTCGGCATCCTCTGGGGGATCGGGAACCTGTTCCTGGCCCTCGCCTACCACCCGGAGTGGTTCGCCGACAGCAGGGTCCTGATCGGCGTCATCGCGCTGATCGCCGGCGTCGCCGGGGCGTACTTCCTGTTCTTCTTCATCAACATGTTCGTCGAGGGGTTGCCGGGCCGGGTGTCGCGCGCCCTGATGCCGTATGCGTTCATCCTGCCCGGCCTTGCCCTGATCTCGGTGATGCTGATCTTCCCGACGATCCAGACGATCAACTACTCGTTCGCCAACGCCGACAGCACCAAGTACGTCGGCCTCGAGAACTACCGCACCATCTTCGGCTCGGCCGACTTCCGCGAGGCCTTGTTCAACAACATCCTGTGGCTGCTCATCGTCCCGGCCGTCACGGTGTTCATCGGACTGATGGTGGCCGTGCTCGCCGACAAGCTGTCGGGGAACGGCGAGAAGGTCTCGAAGAGCTTTGTGTTCCTGCCGATGGCGATCTCGTTCGTCGGCGCGTCCGCGATCTGGTCGCTCGTGTACGCCTACGACCCCGAAGGGGAGCCCGCAACCGGACTGCTCAACGCCGTCTGGAGGTTCTTCGGCGGCGCGCCCCAGTCGTGGCTGCAGAACTACGACTTCCGGCTGAACTCGATCCTGCTGATGGTGATCCTGATCTGGCTGCAGGTTGGTTTCGCGATGATCCTGCTGTCGTCGGCCATCAAGGGGGTGCCGGAGGACACGCTCGAGGCGGCCCGCATCGACGGCGCTTCGAACTTCCAGATCTTCACCAAGGTGGTCGTGCCGCAGATCAAGGGCACGCTGATCACGGTCTTCGTGACCACCGTGATCCTGGTCCTGAAGGTCTTCGACATCGTCTACGTCCTCACCGACGGACGCGACAAGACCCAGGTGATCGCCAACGAGTTCTTCGGCAAGCTCTTCCGGGACAGCCAGGCCGGCCAGGCGTCCGCAATCGTCGTGGTGCTGCTGCTCGCGGTCACTCCGATCCTGATCTACCAGGCGCGGACCTTCAGGCGAGAGGAGCTGAGTCGATGACCCACGTGACGGAGGCCGCCGCGCTCGGCGGCAAGGAGACCAGCGGCAAGGAGATCAGCGGCAAGAAGCCCCGTAGCTCGCGCGGCCTGATGGCCGACGGGCGCCAGCGCAGCCCGGTCTCGATCATCGTGATGGCCCTGCTGGTCGTCATATGGACGCTGCCGACGGTCGGGCTCTTGGTGACGTCGTTGCGCAGCCGGGACGCCCAGGCCCAGACCGGCTGGTGGACCGCGCTGTGGAACGGCGGCTGGACGACGGAGAACTACCGAGGTGTCTTCGACAAGACCAGCATCGGCGACTCGCTCCTGAACAGCGTGCTCGTCGCAATCCCGGCCACGATCATCCCGATCATGTTCGCGGCCTTCGCTGCGTACGCCTTCTCGTTCATGGACTTCAAGGGCAAGGACATCCTGTTCATCCTGATCGTCATGGTCATGGTGGTGCCGATCCAGGTCGCGTTCCAGCCGATGCTGAATTTGCTCGGCCCCAACGGCCTCGGCATCTCCGGGCAGTACATCGGCGTGTGGTTGCTGCACACCGGCTTCGGCATGCCGCTCGCGATCTACACGCTGCGCAACTACATGTCGACGTTGCCGCGCACGGTGATCGAGTCGGCGAAGATCGACGGAGCGACGCACTTCCAGACGTTCTGGAGGCTGATCGTGCCGATGTCGGTGCCGGCGCTGGCGGCGTTCGCCATCCTGCAGTTCCTCTGGGTCTGGAACGACCTCCTGATCGCGAAGCTGTTCCTGACCACCGACAACTCGACCGTCATCGTCAGTCTGCAGGGCTTGCTCGGGGCCCAGGGTCAGGGCAGCGAGTTCCTTCCGGCCGGCGCGTTCATCTCGATGCTGATCCCGCTGATCGTGTTCTTCACGCTGCAGCGCTACTTCGTCCGCGGTCTGACCGCGGGTGCCGTCAAGGGGTGACGTCGGCTCTCTCGAGGTGAACGAGGCTGATCGTCTGCGGCCGGCGCCGCGGCAGCCAGAAGCCGCGGGCCTGGAGAACCCCGCCGGTCAGCTCGGCACCGCTGGTGGGTCCCGTGGCCGGGAGCGGCGCGGACCCGCTGACGGCCGCCCGGTCGACGGGCCCCTCCCACGTCAGGCGGTACGGCGCCTCCGCGTCCAGCCCGGGGACGCGGACCGACACGCCGCGGTTGTGGGTGGACTCGTCGAGCTGCACGTGCGCGACCAGGGCCTCGGACCGGTCGGCGGCGACCACGCCGTGCAGCAGCACCGCCGGATCCGAGGACTCCGGGCGCACCACCCGCCCGGAGTGCAGCAGCGGCCGGAAGCGCTGGTGCCGCGCCACCCACGTGGCGAGCCGGTCGAGGTCGTCGTCACTGACGGTGGTCAGGTCCCACTCGATGCCGAAGGCGCCGAACAGCGCGGTCGCGCACCGGAAGTCGAGGCCCAGGGTCCGGCCGGTGCTGTGCGAGGCCGGCGACGACACGTGGGCTCCGAGGTACTCCGGCGCGACCAGCTGGGTCGTCCAGCTCTGGATCTGCTGACGGGCCAGGGCGTCGGTCATGTCTGAGGTCCAGACGCGCTGCACGCGCTCGAGCACGCTGAGGTCGATGCGGCCGCCCCCGGACGCGCAGGACTCCCAAGCCACGTGCGGGTGCGCCTCGCGCAGGGCGTCGAGCAGCCGGTGGAACGCCAGCGCCTGCTCGTGCGCCGACGGCGCGCCCCGCCGCTCGCCGGCACCGGCCTCCAGGAGGTCGCGGTTGTGGTCCCACTTCACGGAGTCGATCGGGTGGGTCGACAGGATCGTCGACACACGTTCGAAGAGGAAGTCGAAAACCTCGCGGCGCGACAGGTCGAGCACCAGCTGGCTGCGGTGGAGCAGCGGGACCCGGTGGGCACCGGCGGCCAGGATCCACTCGGGGTGCTCGCGGTAGAGATCCGAGTCGGGGTTGACCATCTCCGGCTCGAACCACAGCCCGAACTCCATGCCGAGCGCGTGCACGTGCTCCACCAGGGGCGCCAGGCCATCGGGCCAGACGGCCTCGTCGACCCACCAGTCGCCCAGCCCCGCGGTGTCGTCACGGCGGCCGCGGAACCACCCGTCGTCCAGGACGAACCGCTCGACGCCGACCCGGGCCGCCCGGTCGGCGAGCCCCCGGAGCCGGTCGAGGTCCTGGTCGAAGTAGACCGCCTCCCACACGTTGAGCACCACGGGCTGCGCCACCGGGTGCGCCTCGAGGGAACGCTGCCAGGTGTGGAACGCCGCGGCGAGGCCGTCCAGCCCGTCAGCGGCGGCGGCGAAGAACACCCACGGGGACGCGTAGCTCTCACCCCGGCCCAGGACGACCTCTCCGGGGAGGAGGTGCTCACCACCGCCGATGGTGGTGCCGGTCGCGGCGTCCCGCTCCACGCGCAGCACCGCGTTCCCGCTCCACGCCACGTGTACGCCGAACACCGTGCCGTCGGTGGGGGAGAACCCTGGGGTCCCGAGCACCACCATGGTGGCGGCGTCCAGCCCCGGCCTGCCGCCGCGCCCCTCCCGCAGCCACAGCCCGTCGGTGACCTGGTGCCGCTGGGGGGTGCGTTCCCGGTCGTGCCGACCGGTGAAGTCGAGCACCTCGACGAGGTTGTCCTCGACGGGCAGGACGACCTCCAGGCCGTCGACGACGTAGGGCGTGTCGGCTGTGTTGGTGACCGTGCACCGGCCGCGCAGCGCGCCGCCCGGCACCGAGTCGAGCTCGAAGACCAGCGCGAGACCCGCAGCCGCATCCGCCGCGGTCAGCCGCAGCGTCGTGTCGGAGACCGCCAGCTGGTCGGCGACGAAGCGGGTCGTCCACGCTTCCCCGCCCGTCCCTGTCGCCGGGTCGAACCGGTGACCGCGCAGGTGCGGACGGGTGAAGCGGCCATGGGCGTGCTCCCCGAGCAACGGCATGCCCGGACCGTTGGGGGCGACAGGCAGGCCGCCGCAGCGGGGAGCCCCGTCGGTCGCGGGTCCCGCCCAGACCACCCGGGGGAGACCGTCACCGGAGGTGTCGAGCTCCACGCAGGTGAGAGGACCCGAGGGGCCCCCGAGGGGGAAGAGCATGCGGGCGGACTCCTGAGGGCTCGTCTTGGGGTTTCTTCGAGTTGGTCCTGAGACCAGTGTTCCTCCGCAGCGACCGCGCACGTATTGTGAGTCGGGTCACTTCACTACGGATCGTCCGGCACGTACCTGCCGGTGAAGGAGCAGAACATGGCAACGGTAACTTTCGAGAAGGCTCAGCGCTGGTTCCCGGGGGCCGACAAGCCCACGGTGCCGGGGATCGACCTGGAGATCGGCGACGGCGAGTTCATGGTCCTCGTCGGGCCCTCCGGTAGTGGCAAGTCCACGACACTGCGAATGCTCGCGGGTCTGGAGGAGGTCAACGCCGGCAAGATCTTCATCGGCGACCGCGACATCACCACCACGCCGCCGAAGGATCGCGACATCGCGATGGTGTTCCAGAACTACGCGCTCTACCCGCACATGTCGGTCGCCGACAACATGGCCTTCGCCCTGAAGATGGCCAAGGTGCCCACCGAGGAGCGCAAGAAGCGAGTCGACGACGCCGCGAAGATCCTCGGCCTGACCGAGTTCCTCGAGCGCAAGCCGAAGGCGTTGTCCGGTGGTCAGCGCCAGCGGGTCGCGATGGGCCGGGCGATCGTGCGCAACCCGCAGGTGTTCTGCATGGACGAGCCGCTCTCGAACCTCGACGCGAAGATGCGGGTCGCGACCCGCACCGACATCGCCAAGCTCCAGGCCGACCTGGGGGTCACGACCGTCTATGTCACCCACGACCAGGTCGAGGCGATGACGATGGGTGACCGCGTGGCGGTGATGAACTACGGCGAGCTGATGCAGGTCGACACCCCACTGGGGCTCTACGACAAGCCCGTCAACCTCTTCGTCGCCGGCTTCATCGGCTCACCGCAGATGAACCTCCTCGAGGCCACCGCGGCCGAGGACGGGCAGGCGAAGATCGGCGAGTTCCGGGTGCCGGTCGACCCGACCGCCTCGCGGAAGATGCGCGGCAACATCACCGTGGGCGTCCGCCCCGAGGCGTGGCGCCTGGTCGGCGCGGACGACGGGGGCCTGCCGGTGCGGGTGACCGTCGTCGAGGAGCTCGGCGCCGACGCGTTCGTCTACGGCTCCAGCGGTGTGGAGGGCACGCCCAACAACATCATCGTCCGCGTCAACGGCAGGGACTCGGTGCACAAGGGAGAGACGATCTACGTCACGACCGACCCGAAGCACGTGCACGTCTTCGACACCGACACCGGGGAGCGCCTCAGCGACTGACGTGTCCGGTGGTTGAGGAAGGCGCGTTGTCTACCGGTGGTTGAGGAAGGCGCGCTGAGCGCCTGTCTCGAAACCCGGACGTGAAGGCAGGGCGGTGACCCGGTGGTCGCCGCCCTGCCCAGGTCCGGGGTCTCGACAACGTCGGGCGTCGAGCCTGTCGAGACCTGCTCGAGCACCGATGCTGCTGACTCAACGACCTGGCTCGGCGCGGTCGGCCGTACGCCGGATCGCGTCCACGAAGGCCTCGAAGAGGCGGGCGGGGAGGTCGTGACCCATGCCGTCGATCAGCAACAGCTCCGCGCCGGGGATCGCTGCTGCGGTGGCGCGGCCCCCGGAGACGTGCACCATCCGGTCCGCGAGGCCGTGCATCACCAGGGTCGGCACCTGCACGCCGTGCAGCCGGACGCTGCGGTTGGGCTGCTTGAGCACGGCCAGCATCTGGCGCATCGTGCCGGCGGCGCTGACGCCGCGGTCAAAGGTCTCGCCGGCCCGCTTCGCGACCTCCTCGTCGCTCTGCCGGTAGCCCGGCGAGCCGATCAGCTTCCACGTCGCCGCGCTCGCTCGGATGTACGCCTCCCGGCCCGGGCCCTTCGACCCGATGAGCGTCGGCAGAAGGGAGGGGTGCTGCCAGCCGACGGTCCGCTTGCCGGTCGTCGACATGATGCTCGTCAGCGAGCGCAGCCGCCGCGGCTGCTCGATGGCCATGGTCTGGGCGATCATCCCGCCCATCGACACCCCGGTGACGTGCGCGGACTCGATGCCGAGGTGGTCCAGCAGCCCGAAGGCGTCGGCGGCCAGGTCCGACATCGTGTACGGCGGGCGCACGCGGCGTCCCGCGAACGCGCGGAGCAGGGTGGAGCGGCGCACCCGGCCCTCGATCCTGCTCGAGCGGCCGACGTCGCGGTTGTCGTAGCGGATCACGAAGAACCCGCGACGGGCCAGCATCCGGCACAGCTCCGGGTCCCACCAGGTCATCGGTCCGCCGAGCCCCATCACCAGCAGCAGCGGCTCGTCGTCGGGGTCCCCGAACGTCTGGTAGCAGAGTTCGACGTCGCGGGCCACGGGCGCGAAGAGCTCTCCGGAGACCACGACATCGGGGATCCCGGGCTTCGGGCGGGTGCGAGGAGGCATGCAGGAAGTTTGGCGCACCGTTCAACACCGAACGCATTCCGGTCGAAATTCCATCAATTTGTTGTTACTTGGTCGTAACTTTGAGGTGTGAGTCACTCGACGTTGGCGTCGTTCCTGCTGCCGGATGGCTTCGCCCGGCCGGGAGCGGCCGCCGTCCTGCGCGAGGGCAGCCTCGTCGCCGAAGCCGGCCGTTACGCGGTTCGCTCCGTGGGCGACCGCCGCGGCCGACGGGCGACGCCGTACTCCGGCCGGGGCGTGCCGCGCGTGGCAGACCCGGTGATCCTGGTTCCGGGCTTCATGGCCGGCGACGCCTCCCTGGCCTTCATGGCGCGCGCGCTGCGTCAGCGCGGCTTCCGGACCTACCGCTCCCACATCCACGCCAACGTCGGCTGCACGTTGAGTGCGGCCGCCCAGCTCGAGTCCCGCCTCGAGTCGCTGGCGATCCGCCGTGGCGCCCGGGTGCAGATCGTCGGGCACAGCCTCGGCGGGCTGCTGGCCCGCGGCATCGCCGTACGCCGTCCCGACCTGGTGTCGGGCATCGTCACGTTGGGCAGTCCGATGCTCGCGCCGGGTGCCCACCACGGCCTGCTCACGCGCAGCGTCGACGTGCTCGTGCGCCTCAGCCGCGCGGGCGTGCCGGGCCTGATGTCGGAGGAGTGCGTGGGCGGGGAGTGTGCGCGCCAGAGCTTCGCCGAGACGCAGCTGCCGGTCCCGGCGGGGGTCGGCTTCACCGCGGTCTACTCCAGGCGCGACGGGATCGTCGACTGGCGGGCCTGCGTCGACCCCCTGGCCGAGCCCGTCGAGGTCACGGCTTCGCACCTCGGGATGGTCGTGGACCCGCGGGTCATCGACCTAGTGACGGAGGCACTCCGCAGGCGGGCCGAGGAGTCACTTCCCGAAGTCGATTGCGGCGAAAGCGCTTAGCTTCTGCAGCTTGTGCTCCGAGGAGATCTTGCGGATCGTGCCGCTGCGCGAGCGCATCACCAGCGAGTCGGTGGTGCAGCCCCCGGCGCGGTAGCGCACCCCGCGCATCAGGTCGCCGTCGGTGATGCCGGTCGCCACGAAGAAGCAGTCGTCCCCGGTCACCAGGTCGTTGGTCGAGAGCACGAAGTCCGTGTCGAGGTTGTGACCGGCGTCGAGGGCCCGCTGACGCTCCGCGTCGTCCTGCGGCCACAGGCGGCCCTGGATCACGCCGCCCATGCACTTCATCGCGCAGGCGGCGATGATGCCCTCGGGGGTGCCGCCGATGCCGAGCAGCAGGTCGATGCCGCTGTCTGGGCGGGCCGCGGAGATCGCGCCGGCCACGTCGCCGTCGACGATGAACTTGATCCGGGCCCCGGTGGCCCGGATCTCCTCGGCGATCCGGGCGTGCCGCGGCCGGTCCAGCAGGACCACGGTGACGTCGGACGGGCGCGAGCCCTTGGCCTTGGCGACCTGGTGGATGTTCTCCGCGACGGGGTAGCGGATGTCGACGACGTCGGCCGCCTCGGGCCCGGTGATGAGCTTCTCCATGTAGAACACCGCGGACGGGTCGTACATCGAGCCGCGCGGCGCGACCGCGAGCACCGCGACGGCGTTGCTCATGCCCTTCGCGGTCAGCGTGGTGCCGTCGATCGGGTCGACCGCCACGTCGCACTCGGGGCCGGTGCCGTCGCCGACCTTCTCGCCGTTGTAGAGCATCGGCGCGTTGTCCTTCTCGCCCTCGCCGATGACGACGGTGCCGTTCATGCCGATCGTCGAGATCATCACGCGCATCGCGTTGACCGCGACCCCGTCGGCGCCGTTCTTGTCACCCCGGCCGACCCAGCGGCCGGCCGCCATGGCGGCCGCCTCGGTCACGCGCACCAGCTCCAGTGCGAGGTTGCGGTCGGGTGACTCGGGGGCGACGGACAGGCCAGTCTCGGTCATGGGGGCATCGTACCGAGCCGGGACGCTGACGGGACCTGCGAACCCCGCGCCCTTCGCCCTGCCGACCCCGAATCCTCAGGTCACCAGGGCGAGGGTCGTCACCGCCGCGAACAGCGTGATCGGGGTGGCGACCAGCGAGACCCGGTGGAACTCGCGCAGGCTGGGCTTCTCGCCCTGGCGGGCCAGCCCGCGCCGCCACAGCAGGTTGGCCAGCGACCCGGTGTAGGTCAGGCCGGAGCCGATGTTGAGGCCGAGCAGCGCCGCCAACACGGCGGGGGTGCCCAGCGGGGCCAGTAGCGGCACGACCAGCAGGGTGGCCGAGAGGTTGGTCAGCAGGTTGGCCAGCACGGTCGCGACCGCGGCCACGACGAGGAGGGCGCCGTACGACGTGGAGCCCGGGAGCAGGCGCGCCACCGCGTCGCCGAGGAACCCGGTCGCGAGCGCTGCCACCACGACGCCGAGACACAGCACGAACAGGGCGAACGACGGGTGCGCGGCGAGGACGGCCCCGCGCACCGTCAGCAGCCCGCGGTGCCGGGCCCAGACGACCAGGACGACCGCGGCTGCGCCGGACACCCAGCAGGGCTCCACGCCGAGCGGCGACAGCGCAGCGAAGCCCACCAGCATCACCGCGACCACGACCAGCGGAAGGGCCGGCGGGCGCAGCGGCTCCGCGGCCACGGCGGGCGGGGGCGACCCCGCGGCAAGCTCCCCACGGAAGTGCAGCCGCAACAGGGCGTACTCGACGACGAGGACGACCGCCAGCACCGGAGCCATGACCAGCGCGAACCCGCCGAACGTGAGATCCAGGTGCGGCATCGCCAGCAGGTTGGTGAGGTTGGAGACCGGAAGCAGCAGCGAGGCCGAGTTGGCCATCCGCAGGCAGGCATAGGCACCCGGACGGGACGACATGCCGGCCGACGCGGCGGCCGTGATGACCACCGGCGTGAGCAGTACGACGGTTGCGTCCAGGCTGAGCACCGCCGTCACCAGTGCCGCGAGCAGGAACACCCCGACGAGGAGACGTTGGGGCCGGCCGTTGCTGGTGGAACGCACGACCTGGGCGGCGGCGTCGAACACGCCGGCCCGGGCGCAGACGTCGGCGACGACCAGGATCGTCGCCAGGAAGAGCACCACCGGCGCGAGCTCCCCGACCGCGTCCCAGATCCGGTCGCGCTCGAGGATGCCGGTGGCGAGCGTGGCCCCCGCAGCGACCAGCGCGACGAGTGCCTCGACCCGGCCCCGTGGATGGGCGTACGCCGTCGCGAGAAGAACCAGCAGCGCCGCCACCGGCACGGCGTCGACGAGGGGCGGCATCCGAAAAACCTACGGCACCTGTGAGGATGGGTGCCGTGAGCGAGTCGGGCAACGGGGGACGCTACGCCCGCACGACCAACGGGCTGATCGCCTCGCTGGTTGTCACCGTGCTGGCGGTGTGCGCCTTCGTGGCGCTGCGCGCACTCAACCGTGACGACCTCGAGGTCAAGCCGGAACCCGTCGACTACCTCGAGGCCGTCGATGCGGCCCAGGGCGCCGGGCTGACCGTGGTCTACCCCCCGACCCTGCCGAGCGGCTGGTTCGCCGACAGCATCGACTTCGTGCCCGGCGACCGCCCCGCCTGGGGGATCGGGATGCTGACCGGTGACCAGAAGTTCGCCGGGATCCGGCAGCAGAACGCGTCCGTCGACGACCTGCTCCACACGTATGTCGACGAGAATCCGACCGAGGGTGCCCCGGTGGACATTGCCGCTTCGATCGCACCTCGGTGGCAGACCTGGTCGGACTCCGGCGGCGACCACGCGTTCTCGGCGCAGGTCGGCACCGACACGGTCCTCGTCTACGGCTCCGCGCCCGAGGCCGAACTGCGCGGCCTGGTCGGGTCGCTCACCACCGCGAATCTGCAGCGCTGATCCCGGCGCGGGTCGGCCCCCGCCCGGAGGCGTGGGCCGAGCGTCGTGTGCGCCTCAGCGGTCGCTGTCGATCGTCTCGTCGAACCGCTTGCGGGCGCCGTCCAGCCACCCCTGGCACACCGTGGCCAGGTGCTCGCCGCGCTCCCAGAGGGCGAGGGACTCCTCGAGTGTGGTGCCGCCGGCCTCGAGCCGGCGTACGACGTCGACCAGCTCCTCGCGGGCGGACTCGTAGGACAGCTTCTCCTCAGCCATGGGTCTCCTCGGTGTTGTCGACGGGCTCGGCGGGGTCGACGTGGGGGTCGGGCTCGATCGTCGTGGTGGTGGCGTGGATGCGGCCGTCGGCGACCCGCACGCTGACCCGCTGCTTCGAAGCGACCTCGTTGACCGAGGTGACGACGTGTCCGTTGGCGTCCTGGAGCACGGCGTAGCCCCGTTGGAGCGTGGCCAGCGGGGACAGGGCGCGGGCTCGGGCGCGCTGGTGGACGAGGTCGTCGGCGGCCCGGTCGAGCGCGTGGCCGAGCGTGCGCCGGGCCCGGTCGCGGAGCAGCGCGATGTCGTCGACCCGGGCATCGATCAGGGTCCTCGGGTCGGCCAGGACGGGACGGGACCGCAGCGCGTCGAGCCCCGACTGCTCCCGCGACAGCCAGGCCTCGAGGGACGAGCGGATCCGGTCGCGCGCCCACGTCACCCCCCGGATCTCGTCGGCCACGTCGGGCACCACGAGCTTGGCGCCGTCCGTGGGCGTCGAGGCCCGCACGTCGGCGACGAGGTCGAGCAGCGGCTGGTCGGGCTCGTGGCCGATGGCCGAGACCACGGGGGTCCGGGCCTTGTGCACGGCCCGGACCAGGGCCTCGTCGGAGAACGGCAGCAGGTCTTCCACGGACCCGCCGCCCCGGGCGATCACGATCACGTCGACGTCGGGGTTGCGGTCGAGCCGGTCGAGGGCCTCCATCACCTCCGCACAAGCGCGCTGGCCCTGCATCGCGGCGTACACGACCTCGAACTCCACCGCGGGCCACCGCCGCCGGGCGTTCTCGAGTACGTCGCGCTCGGCGGCGGAGCTGGGCGCCGTCACCAGCCCGACCCGACCGGGCAGGAACGGCAGCGGGCGCTTGAGCTCGGTCGCGAAGAGCCCCTCGGCAGCGAGCAGCTGCCGCCGGCGCTCGAGCCGGGCGAGCATCTCGCCGAGGCCGACCATCCGGATCTCGCGGGCGTAGAGCGACATCGTGCCGCGGTTGGCGTAGTACGACGGCTTGGCGTGCAGGACAACGCTCGCGCCCTCGACGAGCGGCGGGTTGAGCCCGTCGAACAGGGTGCGCGAGCAGGTCACCGGGACCGAGATGTCTGCCACCGTGTCCCGCAGCGTCATGAAGACCGTGTTCACCCCGGGCCGGC
>JAOPXC010000109.1 GCA_025965335.1 Nocardioides sp.
TCGCAGTCGGACCCTGATGATCACCCTGACCACCGTGGTGATCCTGGCCGTGGCCGGCACCACATTCGGATACACCACCCTCAGCAAGTCCGTGACCCTCTCGCTGGACGGCAAGACCGAGCAGGTCTCCGTTCTCGGTGACACCGTCGGTGACGCCCTCGACGCCCAGGGGATCAAGGTGGGCGCGCACGACGTCGTCGCCCCCGGCCTGGACGAGAAGATCAGCGACGGGAGCCGGATCACCGTCCACTTCGGTCGGCCCCTGGAGCTCACCGTCGACGGCGCCAGCAAGACCTACTGGGTCACCTCCACCCAGGTCGCCGGCGCGCTGGGCGAGATCGGCCGCACCTTCGACGGGGCCGCGCTGTCCACCAGCCGTGGCGGCACCATCGACCGCGGGGGGCTCTCCCTCGACGTGGTGACGCCCAAGAAGCTGACCATCAAGGTGGGTGCCCACAAGCCCGTGACCCGCGAGATCACAGCGCTGACGGTCGGGGACGCGCTCCACAAGCTCGGCGTCAAGGTCGGCAAGCGCGACCAGGTGAAGCCCCGCGTCGGCCACCAGCTGACCGACGGCGACAAGGTGGTCTTCACCAACATCCGCGTGGTGCGCAAGCGGGTCAACGGCGAGACCCTCGGCTTCGGCACGGTCCGGCAGGACGACTCCTCGATGCTGCAGGGCCAGTCCACGGTCGCGCGCGCCGGCAGCCCCGGCCGGCGCAACGTGACCTACCGGCTGACGTTCCGCAACGGCGAGCTCGCCGTACGAAAGGTTCTCCACCAGCGCGTCGTCCGGGCCCCGGTCGACGAGATCGTCAAGGTCGGCACCAAGCAGCAGCCGGCGCCGACCACCAACTTCGCCGGCGGCAGCACCGTGTGGGACTCCCTGGCGCGGTGCGAGTCCGGCGGCAACTGGGCGATCAACACCGGCAACGGCTACTACGGCGGCCTCCAGTTCAACCTGGGCACCTGGCAGTCGTACGGCGGCTCGGGCCTGCCCAGCAACAACAGTCGCGACGAGCAGATCCGGATCGCGACGCTGGTCCGCAACGCGTCGGGCGGGTACGGCGCGTGGCCCGCGTGTGCCGCGTCGCTGGGACTTCCACGCTGACGACTAACCTTCGGTGCATGTCTGACACCTCCGCCGGTCCGAGGCTTCTCGGGCCGGCGGAGGTGCGTCGGCTCGCTGCCGACCTGGACCTCCGGCCGACCAAGCAACGCGGCCAGAACTTCGTCATCGACGCCAACACCGTGCGCCGCATCGTGCGCGAGGCCGGCGTCACCGGCAGCGACGTGGTCCTCGAGGTCGGCCCCGGCCTCGGCTCGCTGACCCTGGCTCTCCTCGAGGTCGCCGGTCGGGTGGTGGCCGTCGAGGTCGACGAGAAGCTCGCCGGGCTGCTGCCCGCGACGATCTCGACGTACGCACCGGAGCAGCTGGACCGCTTCGAGGTGGTCCTCGCCGACGCCCTGCGCATCGACGCCGTGCCCGGGCCGCCGCCCACCGCCCTGGTGGCCAACCTCCCCTACAACGTGTCCGTCCCGGTCCTGCTGCACCTGTTGGAGCTGCTGCCGTCGCTGGAGCGCGGCCTGGTGATGGTCCAGGCCGAGGTCGCCGACCGGCTCGCGGCGCCGCCCGGCTCCAAGGTGTACGGCGTCCCGTCGGTCAAGGCCGCCTGGTTCGCCGACGTACGTCGGGCCGGTTCGGTCGGCCGCAACGTCTTCTGGCCGGCCCCGAACGTCGACTCGGGGCTGGTCGCCTGGACGCGGCGGGAGCCGCCCGTCACGTCCGCGACGCGTGCCCAGGTCTTCGCGGTCATCGACGCGGCGTTCGCACACCGGCGCAAGGTGCTCCGGGGCGTGCTGCGCGAGCTGGCCGGGTCCGCCGAGGCGGTCGAGGCCGCCCTGGCCCAGGCGGGCGTCGACCCGATGGCGCGGGGCGAGTCGCTGGGCCTGGAGCAGTTCGTCCGCATCGCCGAGAGCCTGCCGCCGGGAGCGGGCCGATGACCGCGGTGACCGTCCGGGCGCCGGCCAAGATCAACCTGCACCTCGGCGTGGGTGCGCCCGGCGCGGACGGCTTCCATCCGCTCACGACCGTCTACCAGGCGATCGGGCTGTGCGACGACGTGACCGCGGGGCCTTCGTTGGACTGGGACCTGGCCGTGACGGTGCCGGCGTGGATGGACGCGGCCGGCATCCCGCTGCTGGGTGAGAACATCGTCGACCGCGCGGCGGCCCTCCTGGCCGCGCACCACGACCTGGCGATGACCGGCGAGGTCGTGATCACCAAGGCGATCCCGGTCGCCGGCGGCCTGGCGGGGGGCTCCGCCGATGCCGCCGCGGCCCTGGTCGCCCTGGACCGGCTGTGGGCGGCCGCCACCTCCGACGACGACCTGCTGGCGCTGGCCGCCCTGCTGGGCAGCGACGTCCCCTTCGCGCTGGTCGGCGGGACCGCCCTCGGCACGGGCCGCGGCGAGGTCGTCACGCCGATCGACGACCGCGGCACCTGGTGGTGGGTGCTGGTGCCCTCCGACGAGGGGTTGTCGACCCCGAAGGTCTACCGGCACTTCGACAAGCTGTTCCCCGACGCTCCCGCGACGCCCCCGCCCGCGGACGCGCTGCTCGACGCGGTCGCCTCCGAGGACCCGCTGCGACTGGCCGAGCTCCTCCACAACGACCTGCAGCTGCCGGCGATCGACCTGCGCCCGGACCTGGGTCGGCTCATCGACCGCGGTCAGAACGAGGGCGCGCTGCGCGGCATCGTGTCCGGCTCCGGGCCCACCTGTGTGTTCCTCTGCGAGTCGGCCGACCACGCCCGCGACCTGGCCGGGGCGCTGGGCCACCACGCCGACGGCCGCGAGCACCCCGCCGTACTCGTCGCCAACGGCCCGGTCGCCGGCGCCCACCTGGTCGAGTACGTCTAGCACCATGGCCAACCTCCTCAACCTCGAGCGCGTCTCGAAGTCCTACGGCGTCCGCCCGCTGCTCACCGACGTGTCGCTCGGCATCGGCGCCGGCGAACGGATCGGCGTGGTCGGCCGCAACGGCGACGGCAAGACCACGCTGCTCGAGGTGATGACCGGGCTGGAACCGCCCGACACGGGCCGGGTCTCGATGTCGCGCGGCCTGCTGATCGGCTACCTCCACCAGGGCGACGAGCTGGTCGACACCCACAGCGTGCGGGAAGCCGTCCTGGGCGGCCGCGAGGACCACGAATGGGCCGCCGACCCCCGCATGCGCGAGGTCGTCGAGGTGCTGCTCGCCGGTGTCGAGCTGGACCGGACGGTCCTGGGGCTGTCCGGTGGCGAGCGCCGACGCTGCTCGCTGGCCGCGCTGCTGCTCGGCGACCACGACCTGATCGTGCTCGACGAGCCCACCAACCACCTCGACGTCGAGGCCGTCGCCTGGCTGGCGCAGCACGTCCGCGGGCTCTCCTCCGCGCTCGTGGTCGTCACCCACGACCGCTGGTTCCTCGACGAGGTCTGCCAGTGGACGTGGGAGGTGCACGACGGGGTGGTCGACGCCTACGAGGGCGGGTACGCCGCGTTCGTGCTCGCCAAGGCCGAGCGCACCCGCCAGGCGTCGGCTTCGGAGACCCGGCGGCAGAACCTCGCCCGCAAGGAGCTGGCCTGGCTGCGCCGGGGCCCGCCGGCGCGTACCTCCAAGCCGCGGTTCCGGATCGACGCGGCCAACGCGCTGATCGAGGACGTCCCCCCGCCGCGGGACCGGATGGAGCTCCAGAAGTTCGCCACTCAGAGGCTCGGCAAGGACGTCATCGACATCGAGGACGCCGACCTGACCCGCGGCGAGAAGCGGCTGCTGGCGCACGCCACCTGGCGCCTCGGCCCGGGCGACCGGGTCGGCATCGTCGGCGTCAACGGCGCGGGCAAGACCTCGGTGCTCTCGCTGCTGGCCGGCGACCTGTCGCCGTCGGCGGGCCGGGTCAAGCACGGCCGGACGATCGCGATCCAGCACCTTACCCAGCAGCTCGACGACCTCGACCCCGAAGGACGCGTGCTCGCGACCGTCGAGGCGATCCGCCGGATCACCAAGACGACCGACGGTGGCGAGATCACCGCGAGCTCGATGCTGGAGCGGTTCGGCTTCACCGGCGACCGGCTCACCGCCCGGGTCGGCGACCTCTCCGGTGGCGAGCGACGCCGCTTCCAGCTGCTCCGGCTGCTGCTCACCGAACCGAACGTGCTGCTCCTCGACGAGCCCACGAACGACCTCGACATCGAGACCCTCAACGTCCTCGAGGACTTCCTCGACGGCTGGCCGGGCACCCTGGT
This sequence comes from Nocardioides sp., assembly GCA_025965335.1. GTDB lineage: Bacteria > Actinomycetota > Actinomycetes > Propionibacteriales > Nocardioidaceae > Nocardioides. The sequence continues at coordinate 4,290 of JAOPXC010000109.1, forward strand.
CGTCGTCTCCCACGACCGCTACTTCCTCGAGCGGGTGACCGACTCGGTCTGGGCGCTCC
>JAOPXC010000245.1 GCA_025965335.1 Nocardioides sp.
AGTTGTGCGAGCGCGGTGAAGCTCGCTAAATAGGCCCCTGGTGTGCCGTCCTGCAGCACGACGTTGAAGACGTAGCCGCCGGCGACGCCGACGACGCTCACCAGCCCGTTGAGGAAGACCGCGACGAGCATGCAGGCGAGCACCCGCGGCACCACGAGGCGCTGGATCGGGTCGATGCCCAGCACCATCATCGCGTCGAGCTCTTCACGGATCTTGCGCGCGCCCAGGTCGGCCGCGATCGCGGATCCACCGGCGCCGGCGATCAGCAACGACGTCGCGATCGGTCCCGCCTCACGCACGACCGCGAGGACCGCAGCGGAGCCGGTGAAGGACTGGGCCCCGAACTGCTTGATCAGGCCGCCGACCTGCAGCGCGATGACCGCGCCGAAGGGAATGGCGACCAGCGCGGTCGGGATGATCGTGACCGAGGCGATGAACCAGGCCTGCTGCAGGAACTCGCGCATCTGGAACGGACGCCTGAAGAGCCCGCGGCCCACGTCGAGGCCGAAGGCGAAGAGCTTGCCGGCGGTGCCTACCGGGGCGAGCACTCGCGAGGACGTCAGGGACGACACCGATCAGCCACCGATCGACATGGACATGTTCTCCTTGAAGGAGCCGGGCGGTGGGGTCACGCCGTGCTCCTCGAGCCACGCACCCGGCGGGCGCTGGCTTCGACGGGGAATGCCGCTCGACGGCTCCTGCTGCAGCGGGATCGGCGGCAGCGGGGGCAGCTCCTCGTCCTTCTCCGCCTCGAGCTCGTCGGCGTCCTTCTCCTCCGACATCCCGATCGGTCCGACCCGCTGGGCGTTGAGGAACTGACGCACCACCGGCTCCTCCGAGGACAGCAGCATCTCGCGAGGACCGAACATCGCGAGGTGGCGGTGGTAGAGCAGGCCGATGTTGTCGGGCACGGTGCGGGCCGTGTTGACGTCGTGGGTGACGATGAGGAACGTCGCGTCGATCTGGGCGTTGAGGTCGATGATCAGCTGGTTCAGGAACGCCGTGCGGACCGGGTCGAGACCGGAGTCGGGCTCGTCGAACAGCACGATCTCGGGGTCCAGCACCAGGGCGCGGGCCAGGCCGGCGCGCTTGCGCATGCCGCCGGAGATCTCGCCGGGCAACTTGTCCTCGGCGCCGATCAGGCCGACCAGGTCCATCTTCTCCATCACGATCGCGCGGATCTCGGACTCGGACTTCTTGGTGTGCTCGCGCAGCGGGAACGCGACGTTGTCGTAGAGGTTCATCGAGCCGAACATCGCACCGTCCTGGAACAGCACCCCGAACAGCTTGCGGATCTCGTAGAGCTCCTTCTCGGAGCAGCTCGCGATGTCGGTGCCCTCGATGATGATCGAGCCCTTGTCGGGCTTGAGCAGGCCGATCAGGGTCTTCAGGAACACCGACTTGCCGGTGCCGGAGGGGCCGAGCATGACGCAGATCTCGCCCGCCGGGATCGTCAGCGAGACGTCGCCCCAGATGAGCTGCTTGCCGAACGACTTGCTCAGGTCGTCGACCTTGATCTCCACGCCCATGAAGCGTCCCTCTCCTCGACCGATGGCCCGTCGGGCCCAGTCCCCACGCGGACCGCGTACGTGACACTCGCCCACTGACCGGTAACAACGGAGTTACGGCCGCGAGGTTACGGCAACTTTCCGGTCCCCGTCACTGGCTGGACCCACTCCGACGCCTTGATGTCACCCGGACCCAATGTTCGTCCGACCTGCGCAAACGTCGACCGGCCTCGCGTGCACGCACGACGGGACGGCCACCCGTGAGGGTGGCCGCCCCGTGCTGTGTGGTGCGGCGGGTCTGGCTGCTCAGCAGCCAGGCGTCACTTGACGGTGACGGTGGCGCCGGCGCCCTCGAGGGCTTCCTTCGCCTTGTCGGCAGCAGCCTTGTCGACCTTCTCGACGACGACCTTCGGCGCGGCCTCCACCAGCTCCTTGGCCTCCTTCAGGCCGAGCGAGGTGAGGGCGCGCACCTCCTTGATGACGTTGATCTTCTTGTCGCCGGCGGCCTCGAGGATGACGTCGAACTCATCCTGCTCGGCGGCGGCCTCGCCTGCGGCAGCGCCACCGCCGGCGGCGGGAGCAGCGGCAACAGCGACGGGGGCAGCGGCGGTGACGCCGAAGGTCTCCTCGAACTGCTTGACGAACTCAGAGAGCTCGATGAGGGTCATTTCCTTGAACGCGTCGAGCAGGTCGTCGGTAGAGAGCTTCGCCATGGTGGCGGTTCCTTCCATTCGGTGGTCCGGCGGTTCACGCCGGACCGGGTTTCAGGTGGTGTTGTACGTCGGCCTGTGGATCAGGCTTCGGTGGCTTCGCCCTCGTCGGAGGTCTCGGCAACGGGGGCCTCCTCGGCGACTGCGTCAGCAGCGGCCTCGGGTGCCTCCTCTGCGGGGGCTTCGCCCCCGTCGGACTGAGCCTCGTCGGCGGGAGCCTCGGTCACTGCGTCCTCAGCAGCGGCCGGGGCCTCCTCGGCGGCGACAGGAGTGCCTGCACCACCTGCGAGGATCGAGGGGTCCTGCTCGGCCTTCGCCTGCAGCGCGCCGGCGAGCCGGGCAGCCTGGGCGAGGGGTGCGTTGA
>JAOPXC010000356.1 GCA_025965335.1 Nocardioides sp.
GTCCAGACCGGCGCCCAGCTGGTGATGTGGCTCGGCATGTTCGTGTTCGGCGTCGTGTCGGTCGACTTCGGCGACACGGAGGGGAGTGACATCTCGGCGCTGACCCAGCTTTTCGGCCGGAGCCAGCTCACCCTCGACGCGAGCTGGACGGCGATGATGGTCTCGGCCGCCGTCGTGGTGGTCGCGTGGATCACGCTCCTGGTGGCGCTGATCGCCGGCCGGCAGCGCAAGGTAGCGTCGACGTGATGACCGAGCATGAGCAGCCTCGCCGGGCCCGGCACCTGATGGACCCGAACAACCCGCGTCAGGTGCGGCGCCGCAACGACGCGATGAGCCTCGACACCGTGCAGAAGTGGGTGCTCTCCGCGCTGGCTGCGGTCACGATCCTGCACCTGTCCGCAGGCCTGATCATCGCCGCGCTGTTCGTGGGCGACGACCAGACCAGTGCCCGGGTGGGGCTCAACATCCTCGGGGGCGCGTTCGGCATCGTGGCGGTGGCCGCCGCCCGCGCGATCCATGGCAAGACGATCGCCTCGCCCTGGCTGCTGCTGGGGCTGATCCCCGGCGCCATCGGGTTCTGGTTGACCTTCCGCTGACTCCGCGGCAACCACGACGGGCGGCCACCACCCGGAGGTGGGACCGCCCGTCGGGGCTGGGTGCCGGTCAGCTCACGTTGAGCGCGGTGTCATCCACCACGAAGCTCGTCTGCAACGAGCTGTCCTCCGTCCCGGTGAAGCTGATCGAGACGGTCTGGCCCGCGAACGACGAGACGTTGAACGTCCTCAGCGTGTAACCCGTGGCCTTGTTCAGGTTCGAGTACGTCGCCAGCACGGTCGTACCGGCCTTGACGGTCAGCTTGTCGTACGCCGAGGCGGTGGTCGTCTCGGCCGAGTCGATGTGCAGGTAGAACGTCAGCGTGGCCTGGCAGCCCGCCGGGATGGCGACCGACTGGCTCAGCGTGTCGGTGTGCGTCGCGCCGTAGCCGTTCATCCACGCCTTCCAGCTGCCCGAGTGGGCCGCCTGACCGGCGGCGTTGTCCACCACGCCGGCCGAGGACGTCCACGGAGCCGCCGTGCCGGTCTCGAACCCGGGGTTGCCGAGCTTCTGGCCCGGTGTGCACGTGCCACCACCGGTCCCGCTGATCGTCCACGTGAACGTGGTCGAACCGCTGGCGTTGGTGGTGTCCTTCGCGGTCACGGTGACCGAGTAGGTGCCGGCCGTCGTGGGCGTTCCGGAGATCAGGCCCGTCGAGGCGTTGATCGTCTCGCCGGGCGGCAGGCCGGCCGCCGAGTAGGTCAGCGTCTGGCCGGCGGCCGAGTCGCTGGCCGTGATCTGCACGCTCTTGGCGGTGCCGACCGTGCCGGTCTGGTTGCCCGGGTTGTTGACCGTGACGGTGTTGGTGCCGCCGGTGGTGCAGGTCGGATCCGCGGTCTGCGCCGGGACCGTCACCGCGTTCCACGCCGCCTTGACGACGTTGAACTCGGCGCAGCTGCCCGGGAACAGGTTCTTGGCAGCGGTCAGGGTCCAGGTGCGGTACTTCAGGTACGACGAGGTCGTCGTCTTCATGAGCATCGCGTTGTACATGATCTGCTGGGCCTTCTGGATGCCGATACCGCCGATCGTGGTGCTGTTGCAGGTCGGGCTGGTCGGCTGACCGTTGGTGGGATTGGTGCCCTCGGCCATCAGGTAGAACCAGTGGTTGCCCGGACCGGCAGCCGAGTGCACCTCGGAGCCGGGGGTCGACGACGAGTAGCAGTTGGCGTCGCCGGCCAGGGACGGGTCGTACATGTAGCGGATCGGGCCGTTCCCGACCAGGTTGACGGCCTCGCCGACGGTGTAGTCGGGGGTGTCGACGCTGTTGTTGGCGTACCACTCGGAGGCGGCACCGAACGTGTCCGCCACGAACTCCTGAGTGCCGGCGCCCGAGATGCCGCCGGGCGTCGTGTCGTCCACACCGTGACCGAACTCGTGGGCCACGACGTCGATCGAGCCGATCCACTTACCACCGGTCTGGGTGTGGCCGATCTGGATCTGCGTACCGTCGTAGTAGGCGTTGACGTCGTTGAGTCCGACGCGGACCGGCACCCAGCCGCCGGAGCCGTTCATGCCGTTGCGGCCGAGCCAGGCGGACAGCATCTGCCGCTCCTTCTCCGCGGCGTAGAACGCGTCCACGCAGCCGGTCTCCCGGCTGGTGGCGTTGCCGTTGCCCCACACGTCGTCGGGGCCGGAGAACGTCACGTTGGTGGCGGCGTCCTGGCAGGTCAGCGTGGCGGCGTTGGTGTTCTTCATGGAGTACGTCGAGCCCGACACCGTGGTCGGGATGGTGACGGTGCCGGCGTACCCCGAGCTGCCGCTGCCGTCGGCGACGTGTTCCTTGGTGGCGAGCACGCGTGAGCTGCCGGAGTCGACGTACACGTCGAGGACCGAGGGCTCGCCGTGCTTCGTGCCGGTGACGCGGGTCTCCCAGGCCAGTCTCGACGACGCCCGCTGCAGGACGACCAGGCGGGTTGCGCCCACTTGGGCTCCGTTCACCTGGTGGGAGGACACGGTGCGGGCGCGCGCGCGGGTGATGGCCGGCGAGACCGAGCCGAGGCGGGTGGGCCGGGTCTGCGCCACGGTGGTGCCGAGGATGTGGCCCCGGGCGTTGGTGTTCACGACGAAGTCGCCGCCGACGACCGGGAGCCCCTTGTACGTGCGCTCGTAGGGCACGTACTGCAGTCCGTGCGAGGACTGCACTGGCAGCGCCCTGAACCGATCGGACTTGCTGGCGTGCAACGCGGGTGGCCGACTCGCGACCAGGTTGCGAGCCGACTCCGCCGCCCGTGCGTGCGGCGATCCCTGCCGGGCCGAGCCGGTGGGTGAGCTGGCTGCTGTGCTGCTGGATGGGGCAGCGTCCGCGCCTGTAGGCACGGACACGACCGCCACCGCCGAGATGAGGGCTGCGGTGAAGCCCCCAGCGACGACTCGTCTCACACGACACTCCTTTGTCTGGGCTCGGTTGAGCCCTCCGGATGGAAAAGGGATGGCTCCGCCCGGAGAAGTGCCTGAGGTGATTTCCGAGAACACGAACCGCGCGAACTCTGGACCTACTGGAAGATCGCGGTCAATGGGTTGGAATTGCAGGCCTTTGCAATGCGAAGACTCGCAAGAACCGGAAGGTTTCCGGCCGGGGACGTCCAGCGCTCAGAGGCGCTCGATGATCGTCACGTTGGCCTGGCCGCCGCCCTCGCACATCGTCTGCAGGCCGTACCGGCCGCCGGTGCGCTCCAGCTCGTTGAGCAGGGTGGACATCAGCCGGGTGCCGGTGGCGCCGATGGGGTGGCCCAGCGCGATCCCGCCGCCGTTGACGTTGACCTTGTCCTGCGGCGCGCCCGTCTCCTTCATCCACGCCAGGACGACGCTCGCGAACGCCTCGTTGCACTCGAAGAGGTCGATGTCGTCGATGCCGAGCCCGGTCTTCTCGAGGGCATGCCGCGTGGCCCGGATCGGGCCGGTCAGCATCCAGACCGGGTCGTCACCCCGCACCGAGAGGTGATGGATCCGCGCGCGCGGGGTGAGTCCGTGCGCGGCCACGGCCGCCTCGGAGGCGATCAGCATCGCGCTCGACGCGTCACAGATCTGGGAGGCGACGGCGGCGGTGATCCGGCCCCCCTCTGCGAGCGGCTCCAGGCCCGCCATCTTCGCCAGCGAGGTCTCGCGCGGGCACTGGTCGGTGTCGAAGCTGGTGCCGTCCGGGAGGGTCACCGGCTCGATCTCGTTCTTGAAGCGGCCCTCGGCGATTGCCGTGCGGGCGCGCTCGTGCGACGCCAGCGCGAACGACTCCATGTCCTCGCGGCTGATGTCCCACTTCTCGGCGATCATCTCCGCCGAACGGAACTGGCTGACCTCCTGGTCGCCGAACCTGGCCCGCCAGCCGGGCGACTCGGCGAACGGCGTCGAGAAGCCGTATTGCTGACCGACGATCATGGCGGCCGAGATCGAGATGGCGCTCATGTTCTGGACCCCGCCCGCGACGACGAGGTCCTGGGTCCCGGACATGACGCCCTGGGCGGCGAAGTGCACGGCCTGCTGGGAGGACCCGCACTGGCGGTCGATGGTCACTCCCGGGACGTGGTCGGGCAGGCCGGCGACCAGCCAGGCGGTCCGCGCGATGTCACCGGCCTGCGACCCGATCGTGTCGCAGCAACCGAGGATCACGTCGTCGACCGCCGCCGGGTCGACCCCGGACCTCGTCATCAGCGCGTTGATGCTGTGCGCGGCGAGGTCGGCCGAGTGCACCTGGGCGAGGGCCCCGCCGCGCTTGCCCACCGGGGTGCGGACCGCGTCGATGATGTAGGCCTCAGCCATGGAGGTTCCTTTCGTCTTCCGGGGGTTTCGAGATTTCGGTGGTTGAGGAAGGCGCGCTGAGCGCCTGTCTCGAAACCTCCTCAACCACCGGAGGTTGCGATTCCGTCGAGCAGGATGGTCAGGTACTGGTCGGCAATGCGTTCGTGGGTGAGCTTGCGGCCGGGCCGGTACCACCGCACCGCCACCCAGACCGTGTCGCGGATGAAGCGGTAGGTCAGCTCGACGTCCAGGTCCGAGCGCAGCACGCCGGAGCGCACCCCGTCGTCGAGCAGGGTGATCCAGACCTCGCGGGACTGGGCGGTGCGCTCGGCGAGGTAGGCGAACCGCTCGAAGCCCTGCAGGTAGCCGGCCTCGTTCTGGAAGATCGCGACCTCGTGGCGGTGCTTGTCGATCGCCTCGAAGGACAACCGGACCGCGCGCTCGATCTTGGTGCGGGCGTCGTCGTCGCTGGCGAGCACGGCGTCGTACGACGCGAACAGCTCCTCCTGGAACGTCGACAGGATCTCGTCGACCATCGACTCCTTGGAGTCGAAGTGGTGGTAGAGGCTGCCGGAGAGGATGCCGGAGGCGTCGGCGATGTCACGCACCGTCGTGTTCTTGAAGCCCTTCTCGGCGAACAGCCCGGCCGCGATCGACAGCAGCTCGGCGCGGCGGCTGTTGCCCTGGGACTCGGCCTCGGTCGTCATCGTCCCTCCCCTCGCCTCAGGCGTGCTGACTGCTGGCGGAGACGACCTCGCCGGTGAGGTACGACGCGTAGTCGCTCGCCAGGAAGACCATCACGTTGGCGACCTCCCACGGCTCGGCGGCCCGGCCGAACGCCTCACGCTGCTTGAGCTCGTGCAGCAGCCCGTCGGAGGTGACCTTGGCGAGGAACGGGTGCATCGCCAGGCTCGGCGACACCGCGTTGACCCGGATGCCGTGCGGTGCCAGGTCGAGGGCCGCGCACCGGGTCAGCGCCATCACGCCCGCCTTCGCCGCGGCGTAGTGGGCCTGGCCCTCCTGGGCGCGCCAGCCGATCACCGAGGCGTTGTTGACGATCACGCCCTTCCTGGCTCCCGCGACCATCCGCTGGCCGGCGGCGCGGACGCAGCGGAACGTGCCGGTCAGCGTGATGTCGAGGACCTTGAGCCACTGCTCGTCGGACATCTCCAGGATGTTCGCCGTGCCGCCCAGGCCGGCGTTGTTGATCATGATGTCCACGCCCCCGAACTCGTCAGCGGCGTCCAGCAGCGCGGCCACCTGGGCCTCGTCGGTCACGTCGCAGACCAGCTGGCGGACGCGGTCGGCGCCGTACTCGGCGGCCAACGCCTCCTCGGCCTCGGCGAGGCGACGGGCGTGGGTGTCGCTGAAGACGACGGCCTTCGCGCCCTCCTCGAGTGCCCGGCGTACGACGGACGCGCCGATGCCGGTGCCCGCGGCAGCCGTCACCACGACGACCTTGCCGGCGAGCAGGTTGTGTCCCTCGACGTAGTCGGGGATCGGTTGCTCGGGTCTCGTGGCGGTCATCCGCGTGCCTCTCTGGGAAGGCCGAGCACGCGCTCGGCCAGGATGTTGCGCTGCACCTCGTCGCTGCCGCCGTAGATCGTGTCGGCGCGCGAGAAGAGGAAGAGTCGTTGCCACTGGTCGAGGTCGTACGCGGATCCGGGGCGGGCGGTCAGG
>JAOPXC010000365.1 GCA_025965335.1 Nocardioides sp.
AGTTCGAACGCGGCGGTCGCGCCCTTGCGCGCGGCACCACAGGTCGGGCAGAACGCGGCATCTCGGTCCACCTGACGGTGGCAACTCGGGCAGATCAATGGGTGTCCTTGATCAGGGCTCTTGCTTGCCGCCGCCGCAACCGTCATCGCTCGGGTCGTCGGAGGTGGAGTCCCCGGCGCAGGGGTTTGCCGACGGCGGCGGTGCCGGCGTGGGCGACGACGCCGGCGGCGGCACCGTCCCCGGCGCGGGTGTGGGCACCGTGGCGCTGCCCTGGGTGGAGTCCTGGATCAGCGTCGAGACCTCCTGTCTGCCGGCCGCCGCGGCCGCGACCGCGGTCGAGTAGCCGGCCAGGTCATCGCGTCCGGCGGCGGCAGCGGCATCGCGGTAGGCGCTCGCGGTCCGGCGGAGAGCGCTGACGAGAGCTATGTCTGCTGCGCTCCCCGGGCCGCTGTGGATCCCGGCGGAGATCCGCGACGCCGACTGTTCGTAGGTGTGCGCAAGCTGGGTTGCCGGGGCGACCTGGTCTGCAAGTGGTGCGTCGGCCCACTGTGTCGGCGCCTGCGCAGGATTCGAAGCGGCCGTTGCTGGGCCGGTGTTCAGACCGGCCTGGCCCGAAGATTGGCCCGTCGGCGGTCCCCCGTGACCTGCGCTGAGGGCGATCGCCCCGACTGCAACCAGGGTCGCGGCAACTGCCGCCATCTTGAGCATGGTCGCGAGGCGACCCAGTCGCGGGGCTCTGGCGGCTGACTGCACTGTCGAGAGCCGGCGCGGAGGAATGGTGGCAGCCAGCCACGGATCGGTCGCCCGTCGCGTCTTGCGCCGCGACAACGCCCCAGCCGCACCGACCGCACCGACCGCGCCGGCCGCGGCGGCCGCGGCAGCCGCGGCGGGTGGCCCCCCGGGCGACTGTGGACCGACAGTCGCGGCCGGGTACGCGCCAACGGCTCGTGACGGGGCTGCCGGAGTGCTCCTGGCTGTGGACTGGTCCCCCGCCGCGAGCAGGGAAGCTTCCCTTCGCCAACGAGGACCGAGCAGGCCGAGAAGCACCTCGTCCAGCGTGTCCCACGCCTGGACGGCCGTCTGGGGTCGGTCGGCCGGCGACTTCGACACGAGCCAGCTGACCCAATCCGAGATCGCCGTGTCCACGTTGGGGGCGAGGTCGCTGATCCACGGGACTGGTTCGTTGATCTGCCGGAGCACGACGCCCATCGCCTCCCCGGTGTCCCCGAAGGGCGTCCGGCCGAGGAGGAGTTCGAATGCCGTTATGCCGACCGAGTAGAGGTCGGTCCACGGCCCCAGCTCGTGGGCCATCGCCTGCTCCGGAGCGATGTAGTTCGGCGTGCCGACGGTCGTTCCGCTCGCAGTCAGCATCGAGTGCTGCTCGAGCGCTTGTGTCGCTTTCGCGATTCCGAAGTCTGCGATCTTGATGCCGCCATCCAGGGTGACCAGCAGGTTTTCGGGCTTGATGTCGCGGTGCACGACCTGACGACGCTGGGCATGGGCAAGCCCGGCGAGCAGTCCCTCGAGCACTCCGCCTATCTGGGGCAGGGTGAGGCGGCCGACATACGGGCGGAGCGAACCCGGCGCGATGTACTCCATGGCGATGTACGGCACGCGGTCATGTTCGAAGTAGTCGTGGACCGTGACGATGTTCGGATGGCTGAACGACCCCGCGAGCTTGGCCTCGCGCAGGAACCGCCGCGCGGACGACGGGTCCAAGGCGCCCAACGCGCGCAGCTCCTTGAGCGCGACCCGGCGCTCCAGATCAAGCTGTCTCGCGACATACACCGTCGCCATGGCGCCACGGCCGATCTCGTGGACCACCTCGTAGCGGCCGACCGTTCTCGCCCCAGCCACTCCCGCGTGAGCGCCGTTCATGCCGCGGCCTGTTCGTGAGCCGGGAGTGCCGCGACGATGCTGTTGACGACCTGCGAGTTCAGGAGCAGGCCGATGTGGCCGACGCCCTCGACCGCCACGGTCTGCATCCTGGCCGGCGCCGGCCCCGACCGGCGCCGGGGCCCGATCATGTCCAGGGTTGCGGTGAAGGCCAGCCATCGCACGCCGTCCGGCGCCGGTGCGAGGGCAAGCCGGCGCAACAGCGGCGAAGCCTCCCGCAGCGACCGCACCGTCGCCCCGACCGGCACCAGGCGCGCCGCCCACGGGGTACCCCCGAAGGGCGCCGCAACGCTCACCACGGTGTCCACCTTCCCGTTGAGGGACCCGTCGGCCAGCGCCTGCGCGATCACGACACCGCCCAGGCTGCGCCCGACCAGATGAACCTTGTCCGCACCCGTCTCCGCCAGCAGCTCCGCAACCTTGCCCGCAACCAACACGGCGAGCTGCTCCACCGAGGTTCCCAACGGCCGGTAGCTGATCGCCGCGACCGTCGCCCCCCGGGCTCGCAGCGCACTCGCCAGCGTGAACCAGCCCGACGTCGTGCAGCCAAGGCCATGCACCAGCAGCACCGGGCGCGCCGTCGGACCCGTGGCCGCCGGGGTCAACTTGAGCACCGGAGGCCCTTGAATCGCCTGGTCGCCCTGTTCCTGGCGCAAAGCGGGCGCGTTCCAGTTTCTTGCGTTGATCCTGATCAGCCGCATCTCTAACCCCTGGTGCCCGTCGTGCCGGCCACGTTGGTACCGACTTCTCCGCTTCTCAGCATCACGCTCGACGTCGTGCGTGTCGTCAACGCCAGCGGGCAACTGGGCTTCCGGGCGGCTGGCGTCGCGCCCTACCTGCTGGCCGGAATGACGGATGGCGGGTGGCCCCGACGACACTCAAGGCGTGGCCCGTTGATACTCGAATGGTTCGACTTGGCACCACAAAACCCGGGGTGAGACATGCGGAATCCTGCTGTGTCCTGCGCGGCATCGTGAAACTCGTTCGGCAGCCGGACGGGCGGATGATGCTCGGCCGACGCCACGCCGAGCTCGAGCTGCTCATCGACCGCGTTCGGTCCAGGCGGGGCGGGTCGCTGGTGGTGCGCGGCGAACCCGGTGTCGGAAAGACCACGTTGGTGGACCAAGCGCTCGGGGTTGCCCCGGAGTGTCGTGTTGTCCGCGTTGCCGGTGTGGAGGCCGAGAGAGACCTCGGCCTGGCGGCGATCCACCGGTTGTGCGAACAGGTCTTCAGTGGGCTGGAACGGTTGCCGGACCGACAGGCGGAGGCGCTGCGGGCCGCGTTCGGTCTGAACGCGACCGGCTCGCCCGATCGGCTGTTGCTCGGTCTGGCCGTGCGCAGCCTGCTCGCGGAAGCGGCAGATGCTCGACCACTCGTCTGCGTGGTCGATGATGCGCAGTGGCTCGACGGGCCATCGGCACGGACGCTGGCGTTCGTCGCGCGCCGGCTGGACACCCTTCCGGTGGGCTTGGTCTTTGCGTCCCGGGAGCCGCGCGACGAGTTGCTCGGCCTTTCCGATGTCCAGGTGGAGCGCCTCTCCCCCGCGGAGGCTCGACTGCTCATCGACAGATTGATCCCTGGAGCGTTCGACGAGGAGGTGCGCGCCAGGATCGTTTCCGAGACGGAAGGCAATCCGGTGGCCATCGCCGAGCTGTTGAGCGGTGTGAGGCCGGAGGACTTCGCCGGTGGTTTCGGTCCGCCGGACGCCATCTCGTTGCCCGCGGTCCTGAAGGAGACCTTCCTCCATCGTGTCGAACAGCTTCCGAACGACGTTCGGCGGGTGCTGGTCGTTGCGGCGGCGGAACCCCTCGGCAGACCGGGCCTCCTCTGGCGGGCAACCGAAGTCCTGGGACTCGCCCCCGCAGCCATCGACCGTGCCGAGGAGGAGGGCCTGCTCCGACTCGGCACCACCGTGCGTTTCAGCCACCCCGCGATGCGCTCCGCGGTGTACCGGACTGCTCCGCCGGCCGAACGGCGCCAGGCCCATCGGGCCCTGGCCGAGGCCACCGATCCCTTGGTCGATCCAGAGCGGCGCGCCTGGCACCGCGGCGAGGCGACCTCGGACCCCGATGAGGAAGTCGCCGCGGAGCTGGAGCGGGCGGCTGACCCGGCACGGGTCAGGGGCGGCCTGGCGGCGGCCGCAGCCCTCCTGGACCGGGCAGCGGCCCTGACACCTCATCCCGCTCGACGCAGCGAGCGCCTGCTCGCGGCCGGCCAGGCAAAGTTCTCTGTCGGCGCGATCGACGAAGCATTGGCACTTGTGGCCAGGGCCGATTCGCGCCTGCTCGACGGGCAGCAAGGTGCCCAGCTCGAGCATCTGCTGGCTCAGGCCGCAGCTCTCCAGAGCGGGCAGAGGGAGCCTGCCTCACACCTGCTCAGTGCGGCGAAGCGGCTCGAGCCGCTGGATGTCGGGCTGGCCCGGGAATCGCACCTCTCGGCGTTCGAAGCGGCGATCCGGGCCGGCCACCTCAGCAACGAGGTCGGAGTCTCCCAGTCGGCCTCCGCAGCTCGGGCTGCCCTCCCGGCCACCCAGCCCCCACAACCCCACGACGTTCTTCTCGACGGCTTGGCGGCCCTGTTCAGCGACGGCTACGCGGTTGCCGTGCCCGTGCTCAAGAAGGCCCTGAACCTCATGGAGGAGGAAGGGCAGAGTCGATGGCTCTCGCTCGGCGCGGGGATTGCTGCTGATCTCTGGGCCGATGGCACGGCCCGCACGCTGGCCACCCGGCAAAGGGAGCTTGCCCTCCGCGACGGGGCCCTGACGGCCCTGCACCGGTCACTCGAGACGCTTGCCATGCTGTCCGTCCACTCCGGTGACTTCGTCGCCGCAGCCGATCTGATCGATCAGACGAGCGTGCTCACCACCCCTATGGTCAGGTCCGCCGCTCCCTGCGCGGCCCTGATGCTCGCTGCCTTCCGCGGCCGGGAAGCCGACGCCTCCCAACTCGTCGAGGCCACCATCGAGCACGCCAAGAGGCACTGCGAGGGTCGGGTCATCGCCTTCGCCGAGGAGATGACGGCCGTGCTGCAGAACAGCCTCGGCAACTACCGGGAGGCTCTGACGGCCGCCCAAGCGGCCTCCCGGCATGAGCAGCTGGGCGTCTCTGACCGAGCCCTGGCGGAGCTGGTGGAGGCCGCGGCCCGCTGTGGTGAGCCGCAGGTGGGCGAGGGGGCTCTGGAGCGGCTGAGTGAGCGAACTGCACTGAGCGGCACAGACTGGGCGCTGGGGATCGAGGCACGCTCTCGGGCCCTGCTCAGCGAGGCTCGCGCCGCTGACAAGCTCTACCGGATCGCAATTGAACGGCTGGGACAGTGCTCCGTCAGCACGGCGCTCGCCCGGGCCCATCTCGTCTATGGCGAGTGGCTCCGCCGGGAGGGCCGGAGAGCGGAGGCCCGACAGCAGCTCCGCACGTCCCTCCACATGTTCACGGACATGGGTGCCCAGGCATTCTCCGAGCGGGCCGAGCGCGAGCTCCTCGCTACCGGTGAGCGGCTTCGCAAGCGACGGGCCGAGACACGAGAGCAGCTCACGTCCCAAGAGGCTCAGATCTCGCAGCTCGCTCGCGACGGGCACTCGAATCCCGAGATTGCGGCCAAGTTGTTCATCAGTCCCCGCACCGTTGAGTACCACCTGACCAAGGTCTTCACGAAGCTCGGCATCAGCTCGCGGAACCAGTTGCACCGGGTGCTCGCGCAGGGCGACGAGTCTCCTCTGGGGCTCGAGCTGGAATCTCGGCTGGCGAGCGGTTGATGCGACACCGCGGCGCGCGGCGGACAACTCGTCCGCCGCGCGCCGTCCTGAGCGAAGCCGTCAGGTTGCGGCACCCGACGGCCGCTCGCCGCCACCGAACGCCTTCTGCATCTTCGTCTTGGTCGCCTTGGCCCGGGCCAGCGCATGGGTCAGGCCCGACTTGCCCGACGAAGTCAGCTTGAAGGTCGCGAGGGCGGCACTGATGGCCTTCACCTCTTGCGAGAACATGCCGAGCGTGTCTGGCATGTCGTCCGAGTAGTCGGCGCCGGCGCCTTCCGGCGGCAGTGCGATGACCGTGTTCAGCATGATGGTGCGGCGGTTTTGGGTCGACGCCAGGGTCCGGCGTAACGCGGACAGGACCTTGGGCCTCGTCATCTTGTCGAAGAGGGCGACGACGCCGGTGTCGATGCTGTGTTCGAGCTTGAGGACCGCCATGACCGCCGGCGGCCCGGGCGGGTCATCGCTCTCGGGATCGGTGGGCGGTTTGCCGATCAGCGCCGTAGCGTCCACTTGAGCCGCCTTGCCCTGGCTCCGGACGACCGCCAGTGACTGCCTCCCGTTCAGGTAGTGACCTGCGCCGATCTCCGCGGCAGCGCTAGCCAGCGCGGCTTGCGCCTTCTTGACCTCGTTGGTGACCGGGTGCGACTTCGACACCACCGCCCCCTGGGTGCGACCGGCTTGGGCGACCGGCGTCGGCCGGGAGGCATCGGGCCGAGCGGCTGTTGCCGACCCAATGCCAGCGCCCAGCACGAGCGTCATCGCGAGCCCGAGCGTCGTGACGGCACGCGGGAACCGGGGCCGCCGGGCAATCCTTCGGTGTTGGCTGGTCATCATGGGATCTCCTTGTCGTCGTGCATCGGCGCCCGGGTGTTACCACCGTTCAGGCGACAGACCTCTTGTCGCGTGGTAGCTCGAACCCGAGGCCGGCGGCAACGTGCGCTCCGAGGTCGGCATCGACGTTGTGCCAGTAGGCGATCGACCTGGACAGCACCGGCTCCATCACGCCATTCGACAGGTGCCCGACGATGTTGGACGCGAGCCGGCCGCGCGCCGCGTCGTCCATCACGTCGCGGACGAGCGTGCCGGCCTGGCCGAAGTCGTCGTCCTCGCTGTGCAACGTGTACGCGTTGCGCACCATCTCGCCGGCCTCGACCTGCCACGACGGGATCTCGCAGGCAGGGTCCGCGACCGGACCGCCGTATGAGTTCGGCGCGTACGTCGGGTCGCCGCCGTTGAGGTAGCTCATGTGGCCGTCGCGGTTGTAGGAGTGCACCGGCACCTTCGGCTGGTTCACCGGCAGCTGAAGGTAGTTCGGGCCGATCCGGTAGCGGTGTGTGTCCGGGTAGCTGAAAAGTCGGCCCTGCAGCATCTTGTCCGGCGACGCGCCGATGCCCGGCACGAGGTTCGCCGGCTCGAAGGCTGCCTGCTCGATCTGTGCGAAGAAGTTCTCCGGGTTGCGGTTGAGCACCATCCGGCCGACCTTGACGAGCGGGTAGTCGGCGTGCGGCCAAACCTTGGTCAGGTCGAACGGGTTGAATCGGTAGTCAGGCGCGTCGGCGATCGGCATCAGCTGCACGGACAGGGTCCACGACGGCGCATTGCCGGCACCGATGTGCTCGAACAGATCACGTCGGTGATAGTCGGAGTCCTCGCCGGCGATGCGGTCCGCGTCGGCCTGGCTGAGGAAGCCGATCCCCTGGTCGGTCTTGAAGTGATACTTCACCCAGTGCCGGACGCCGGCGGCGTTCTCCCACAGGTACGTGTGACTGCTGAAGCCGTCCATGTGCCGGTAGCTCGAGGGGATGCCGCGGTCACCCATCAGCCAGGTGACCATGTGAGCGCTCTCCGGCTTGCTGCTCCAGAAGTCCCATTGCATGTTGTTGTCCCGCAGCTGGCTGTCCTGGCGGCGCTTCTGCGAGTGGATAAAGTCGGAGAAGTTCTGCGGGTCGCGGATGAAGAACACCGGCGTGTCGTTGCCGACCATGTCGTAGTTGCCCTCCCGCGTGTAGAACTTCAGCGCGAACCCGCGCGGGTCCCGCCAGGTGTCCGGCGAACCCTGCTCGCCGGCCACGGTCGAGAAGCGGGCGAGCGTCTCGGTCCTACGTCCCGGCTGGAAGAGGTCGGCCTTCGTGAAGTCCGAGACGTCCTCCGTGATCTCCAGCAGGCCGAACGCCCCGCTGCCCTTGGCGTGCACCACGCGCTCAGGGACCCGTTCACGGTTGAAGTGCGCCATCTTCTGGATCACGTAGTGGTCCTGCAGGAGGATCGGGCCGTCCGGGCCGACGGTGAGCGAGTGGTGGTCACTCGTAGCTGGGATGCCGGCGTCGGTGGTGGTCACGGGCACATCTCGATCGTTGGTGTCACTCATGGACTTCTCCTCGATTGGGCGTCCTTGCACGCTCACACGGGTCGCCAGGCGGCCGCATCAGAGAAGACCCGAGTCCGACCCCGAGTGGCACCGCAGTTATGCGAACGCGATCTCGCTCAGGTCGATCGAGACCATGAGGGGTCCGTCGAGCGCCCCGCCGTCTGGAGCACGCGGGAAGACCCTCTGTCTGGACGGGAGCTTGATACCCGCAACCTCGACGTAGTCAGACAGGTAGTCAGCTGCGCCGGTGCGGGCGTTGATGTCGATGTCGTAGTCGTGGCGTGCGAGCAGTCCGTCGTCGTCGACGTACAGGGTCTGCTGAGCACTGTGCGTGGCCAGGTAATCGGGCCAGCCCACGCGCAGCCTCCGCCACCGTTGTCCGTGTTCCTCCCACGGCGGCAGTTCCATCGTCACGAAGCCGGGCATCACCAGGGCGAACGGCAGGGTGAGGTACGTCCACGTCGCAGTCCCCGCGAAGTACCCGAGCTGGAGCATGCTCCAAGGGGTTTCCGGCCAGTGCCCGGCAAACGAGTCGCGGGGCTGCTCCAGTGCCTCGATGAGGACTGAGTCCGTGTCCTCAATCGTGACGCGTTCCGGGGTGAACAAAGTTTGCCGGTCGGCCGCACCGAACGGACGGAGCAACACCCGCTCCTCGTGCAGGCTCACTGTGACGTCGACGTCTTCGAGGATCCCGGCCTGGCCCTTGATCTCCCAGAACGCGCCGCCCTGAACCAGGTTGCCGGAGACCTCGTCGAGCTGACTCCATCGCTCCAGACCACCGTGGGCCTCGATGACCTCTTCGAGAAGATTCATCGCGAAGCGCCCTCCTCCACCCCAGTCGACGATCCTATCTCGGGCTCGACCGCCATAGCTGGCGATGCCGCCGGCCCTGTGTCACAGGTCGAAGAGGACGCGAACCGCCTCGGCCAGCTCGGATCCGTCATCCGATCCGGTCACCTTCTTCAGGCGCACGGACGGCTCGTGAAGCAGCTTGGCCAGCACCCCTCGGGTAAGCGCATCAACGGTGGCCCGCTCGCGCTCATCCAGACCCGACAGCCGCACCTGGTATCGGTCGAGCTCGGCCTTCCGGAACTGCTCGGCCCGATCCCGCAAGGCTGCGACCAGAGGCCCTGCCTGGCGCTGGGCGCTGAGCTCAAGGAATCGGCCGATCTCGTCCTCCACGATCCCGTTGACGGCGCCGATCTCCTTGCAACGCTCGGACATCCCGAACTCGACGGCGGCCTTCAGATCATCGACGTTGAGCAGCGTGATGCCCGGGAGATCGCCGACCACCGGATCCACATCCCGGGGCCCGGCGACGTCCATGACCAGCAGCGGCCGGCCGTCGCGCGCTGTCAGTCCCGCACGGAGATCGGCTGCCTCTACGCCCAGGTGCGGTGAGCCGGTTGAGGTGAGCAGCAGGTCGGCCCGTTCGAGTGCGACGGCAAGGTCGCCCGGACCGAGCGGCTGACCGCCGACGCGTTTCGCCAGAGTGACCGCCATGTTCCGGGTCCGGTTGGCGACCAGGATCTCCCCGATGCCGGGCACGGCGGCCAGCGCCTGCGCGATTCCCTCGCCCATCTCGCCCGCTCCGACCACGAGGATGGTCCGCCCAGCCAGGCTGCCGAGGTGTTCCGCGGCCAGCGACACCGCAGCGCGAGACAACGAGGTCGTGCCGCGAGAGATGCGCGTCTCGGAGCGGGCGCGCTTGCCCACTTCTACGGAATGACGAAACAGTCGCGTGAGAGCAGGACCTGCCGCGTCCTGCTGCTCGGCCTGTCTCCACGCCTGCCGGACCTGGCGAATGATCTCGCCCTCGCCGAGGAGAGTCGAGTCGAGGCCCGAGGCCACCTGGAAGAGATGAGATATCGCGCGCTGCCCGTGGAAGGCGTAGAGCGAGTCGTCGAGTTGCTCCGGTGCGCGACCACTCCACTCACCGAAGAAGTCACGCAACTCAGACATGGCGCGATCGGGACGGCCTGCGACTGCGTAGACCTCGGTGCGCACGCAGGTGGACAGCACCACAGCTTCGCTGATGGCCTCGCGGCGCTTGAGGTCGCACAACGCTCTGGGCAGGTTGGCGTCGCTGACCGTCATCCGCTCGATGAGGTCCAACGGAGCAGTTCGATGGCTCAGCCCCACGACCACGACGTGCCCGCTCGCAGGCGCTTCCTTGCCTGCGAGCGAGCCAGTGTCGGGCACCGGGGAGGTCACGAGCTCAGGAACGCGTAGGCGTGCTACCGGGGCGCAGGACGCGTTCGTAGACGGTCGCCGCCGCGATGCCGCCGACCAGGGGGGCGACGAGGTAGACCCACCAGTCGGTGAACTTCCCCGCCACGATCATCGGCCCGATTGCCCTCGCCGGATTGACGCCGGCGCCGGTGAGGGGGCCGCTGATGAGGATGGCGGCGGCCAGCGCGGCGCCGATCGCCATCGCAGCAACCCCGGCCGGCGCCCGGTTGTCGGTAGCGACAGAGATGACGACCAGTACCAGCATGAAGGTCACGACAGCCTCGGCGGCGAACGCGGACCCGACGCTCACGCCGGGAGCCGGATAGGTAGCGCCAAGGTGGGCCACACTCCGGGCCTGCCCTCCGTACAAGCCCCAGGCCGCCAGGGCGGCGATCACGGCCCCCACGAACTGGGCGGCGATGTATGCGGGCACGAAGCGCCACGGGAACCGCCGATTGACGGCGAGGCCCAGCGTCACCGCCGGGTTGAAGTGGGCGCCCGACACATGACCCAGGCCGGCTACGACGATCGCCAGTACGATCCCTCCGGCCAGCGGCACCGCCAGCGACCCGTAAGGTGCGCCGGCCACCGGTTTCGCCAGAGTGGCGCCGATGGCGGTGCCCACGATCGTGAGGACGAGCATGAACGTCCCCACGACCTCGGCAACTGCGACCCTCGCCATGTTGGCCGCGAGTGGGTGCCCGTGAAGGCCGGTCGTACTCGTCCGGCTCCTGGTTCGGGAGCCCATGACCGTCCCGACAGTAGGGGCCGCACTCAGATCATTCCTGCCGAAGGTGTCAGTCATATTTTCCTCCTCGATGTGGTGTTCCTTCACGGTCACATGGCCGGTCGAGCGGCCGAATCAGAGACGCCCCGAGTCCGACCCCCCAGCGGCACCCCAGTGGGCAGCTCACCCGGGTGTGGAGGCCCGGGCTATTCGGGCCACGGGGAGCTCTCGATGGTGTCGACGAAGTCGATGTGTCGGAACCCGGGGACGAAGTGCTCCAGCACGTCGGAGTTCACAGTCCCGAAGGTTGAATCCGGTTTGCCGGCCATGCCGTCCGCGAAGGCCCGCAGGATCCGGCGCTTGAAGTCCGGTCGCGGGTGCAGGGCGGTGATCTCCGTGCGCGCGCCATCCTCGATGTCGTAGTAGCCGATGCCGAGCACGTCGTACTCCACCCCAGCCGTCACCAGGGCGACCTCCGGCTCCATGAGCTCCGGGATCCCCGGTGTGGTGTGCAGCGCGATCGCCGTCCACACCCGTCGGATGCTGTCCTCCGGGACTCCTCGCGACTGCAGGAAGCGCCGCGCCTCGTCGGCGCTGTCGACTTCGAAGCGCCTGCCGCTGCCCTGGAACTCCTTGTTCAGCCCCAGGTCGTGGAACATCGCGCCGACGTACAACAGCTCGGCATCGAAACTGAGCCCGCGGTTGCGACCCTGCAGACTGCCGAAGAAGAACACCCGCCGCGAGTGTTGATAGACAAGGTCACTCGTGGTGTCCCGGACGAGTTCGGTCACTTCGGCTGCCAGCCTGGTGTCGGGCACGTGCACGCCCGCCACGGATCTCGTCTCGCTCCTGACCATTTGTGTGGCTGCCCGGTCAGTGTCAGTCATGGCGTCCTCCTCGATTGGGTGTCCTTCACGGTCACATGGCCGGATGAGCGACCACATCAGAGACGACCCGAGTGCGACCCCCGAGTGGCACCCCAGTCCCGCGGTGCAGGTACCAGGTCACGGCCATGAGCAGGCCAAAGCTCGCCGTACCCACCAACAGGTAGCCGTGACCGGTGACCAAGCCGTCCCAGCTCGCGTGAAGCACGACCACTCCGGCGAAGACGCAGAGGAAACGCAGCCAGCCGAACCAACGTCGGCGGCTGCCACGAATGGCGAAGAGCGCGGCGCATGCCAGGCCGGTCCACGCCGCGTGGCCACCGGGTGCGACCGCGGAACGCATGAGCAGCAGCTCGTTGACGGGATCCAGCTGGCCGCCGCTGTGCACCAGTGCGGCGAAGCTGTATCCCATCGTTTCCAGCGCAGCAAAGCCGCTGCCGACCGCAACTCCGAGAACGAGTCCGTCCACAGGTCGTGGCTTGTGCCAGATCAGGATGATGGCGGGCACGGCCAGCTTGGCCGACTCCTCGAGCAGGCCGATCATCAAGAGCGGCAGCGAGCCAAGCGCGCGGATCGTCTCGAACTCCAAGGCTCCGGCCACCACGGTGCCGATCACCCCGCCCATGGCGGCGGTAGCGGCGACCTGGGCAAACGAGAGGGTGCCTCGCCCCGACAACCCAACGACGAGCGTGGTGAAGGTGACCGGGACGACGGCGGCGCCGACCAGTAGTAGCGAGGGCACGTACAGGACGTCATGGGTGTTGAGCAGCGTGACCAGAACTGCGGCGTACAGCGCAGACCCGACAACCAGGACCGTGATCCAGCGCAGCTGCGGTGACAACAGCCTCCTGCGGCTGCGGGGGTAGGCGACGGCGGTGGCCATCTCGGCGGTGGTCATCTCTGACCCGCGCCGCAGGCGTTCGGCGGACTACTCATCGGCTTGCTCCAGGTTGGGTGGACGGTGATTTCAGGGAGCAAGAGCGAGCCTTCGCGTGCACACCTCGATCTCGGCGCCGGCCTCGCCGCGAAGCAGCAGCCGGTACGAGAGGCTGTCCCGATCGACCCGCGCAGGGCGCAGCTTGTCGTCAGTCACACGGCGCATCAAGAGCTTCAACGTTGAGCGGCTGACACTGCCGAGCGCCAGCCGGCGGCCGTCGGAGAGCCCCAGGGCGATGCCGTGAGGAGACTGCGAGACGACCACCACGTGTCCGACATCGCCGGCCACGTAGCGCACCACGTTGGCGTCCAAGCGGCGCACCTCAGCCACGGCGATCCGGTCGAGATGCGCGTCGAGCTCCCGCAGTTCACCCGCATGGAAGACGCGTGTCAGAGGGTCCCGTGCCGCACGGCGGCGCAGGGACTTCCCTCCGACCGCGTACAGCTTGACCAGCACAACGAGTGCGATCGGCAGAGACAAAGCCACAAACATGCGAACCCCTCCGGTCCTACGGTCCATATCTCGCTCATCCAGCCCAGTCACGTTGTCGCGGTTCATGCGGCGGCCTGTTCGGGTGCCGGGAGTGCGGGGGCCTGTTCGGGTGCCGGGAGTGCGGCGACGATGCCGTTCACGACCTGCGGGTTCAGGAGCAGGCCGATGTGGCCGACGCCCTCGACCGCCACGGTCTGCACATAGCCCTGCGCCGGCACCGACCGGCGCCCGGGCACGATCAGGTCCAGGGTTGCGGTGAAGGCCAGCCATCGCACGCCCGCCGGCGCCGGTGCGAGCGCGAGCCGGCGCAACAGCGGGGAACCCTCCCGCAGCGACCGCACCGTCGCCCCGACCGGCACCAGGCGCGCCCACGGCGATCCCCCGAACGGCGCCGCGACGGTCACCACGGTGTCCACCTTCCCGTTGAGGGCCCCCTCGGCCAACGCCTGCGCGATCACGACACCGCCCAGGCTGTGCCCGACCAGGTGAACCTTGTCCGCACCCGTCTCCGTCAGCAGCTCCGCAACCTTGCCCGCAAGCAGCTCGGCGAGCTGCTCCACCGAGGTTCCGAACGGCCGGTAGCTGATCGCCGCGACCGTCACCCCCTGGGCGTGCAGCGCACTCGCCAGCGTGAACCAGCCCGACGTCAAGCCGCCAAGACCGTGCACCAGCAGCACCGGCCGCGCCGTCGGAACCGTGGGCGCCACAGTCGACTCGGCCACCGGCCGCGGTGCGTTGATCCTGATGAGTCGCATCTCTATCCCCTGGTGCCCGTTGTGCCGGTCCCGTTGGTGCCGGCTTTGCCCGCTTCTCAGCATCGGGCTCCGTGGCGCTCGTGTCGTCAACGCCAGCGGGCAACCGGGCTTCCGGTCGGCTGGCGTCGCGCCCTACCTGCTGGCCGGAAGGCGCCAGGGCAACTTCTCGAGATGGCGGCCGCTTTGCGCGGCGCCTGGCCGGGCTCGGGGTGACTACGCCGTCGGGCCGCTGGCCGAGGCCGCGGATCGAGCGTGCCACGGCCCGATCTCCCGCTCGCGCGAGGCTGGGCTTGCTGCTACCTGCAATGCGCGGCGGCTCATCGATCGCGACGCTAGTGGCATGGGGTTCACAATTCTCATCGTGGATGACAACGGATCGTTTCTCGACGCTGCGCGCGCTCTTCTCAAGCGGGAGGGCCTGCATGTCCTGGGAGTGGCCTCCACGTCAGCGCAGGCGCTCGGGCGAGCCGAGCATCTGCGGCCAGACGTCGTTCTCGTCGACATCAATCTCGGTGGAGAGAGCGGCTTCGAGCTCGCCAAGCTGCTGGTCGCGGACCGCTCGGACAACGGATCAACGGTGATCTTGATGTCGACCAATGCGGAGGCTGACTTCGCGGACCTGATTGCCGAAAGCCCAGCGATCGGATTCCTGCCGAAGTCAGAGCTCTCCGCAGGCGCGATCGGCCGGATCCTCGACCGCGACATAAACTGACCGGGCGCCTCTGCTGCATCGTGCGGGGGGCCATGAACCCAACTTGGCAGGTCGCCGCCACCGGTGCATTGCTGCTGGCAGGAATCCTTGGGGTTCAGGTAGCCGTGTGCACAGACCCCTGCTCCCAGCAATGACCCTGCCACTTGCCGACGCCATCGTTGTGGGCACGAGGAGAGGGTGAAGTGGATGGAGACTCTTGGATTCGTCGGTCTCGGAGCGATGGGCAGCCGCATCGCCGGCCGCCTGCTCGATTCTGGCTACCCGGTGTATGGCACCAACCGGACCAGGTCGAAGGCGCAGGAACTGATCGACCGCGGACTCGTGTGGCGCGATACGCCCCGCGAGGTCGCCGAAGCAGCCGACGTGACCTTCAGCATGGTCACCGACGACCCAGCGCTCGAGTCGATCACCGCCGGTCCGGACGGCATCCTCGCGGGGCTGGCGGCCCGGAAGGTGTACGTCGACATGAGCACGGTCAGCCCGAGCCTCAGTCAGGAGCTGGCCCGGCGCGTGCGCGCAATCGGAGCCGAGCTGCTGGACGCGCCGGTCTCGGGCAGCATTCCCCAGGCCCAGAGCGGAACTCTCGCGATCATGGTCGGTGGGCCCGTGGAGGCCTTCGCCGCGGTCGAGCAGCTGCTTGGCGTGCTGGGTCAATCGGTCACCCACGTCGGGACGAACGGCCAAGGCCTGCTACTCAAGCTCGCCATCAACATCAGCCTGGCGGCGCAGACGCTTGCCTTCAGCGAAGGGCTCTTGCTCGCGGAGCGCGGAGGGATCGACCCACAGCTGGCGGCCGAGGTCATGAGCACCAGCTCGATCGGATCCCCGATGCTCAAGGCGCGCGTTCCCCTCATCCTCGACCTGCCCCAGCATGCGTGGTTCGACGTGGCGCTGATGCAGAAGGACATCCGCCTGGCGCGTGCGGCAGCCGACGAGTTCGCTGTCCCGCTGCCGTCAGCTGCCGTCGTGGACGAGATGCTCAGCCGGGCAGGTGAGCTCGGTTATGCGCATCGCGACCTTGCCGCCCTGCACGAGGTCCTCGCGAAGTCGCCCGCGGACTCAGGGTTGCCGACCACCCACTGAGAGAGCCGCCGGCACCCTGGCACCCGGGCTCCGCCGGCCGGGTCAGGCCGAGTTGCGGCTCAACCGAACGGCGACCATCCAGACGACCAGGCCCTCGATCAGCAGCGACGCGAGGCCGAGCGCTTCGGTCCACTTGCCGATTTCTGCGCCCCCTTCGCCCGGCAGCCCCACCGAGCGGCTCAGGATGTAGGCGAGCACGGTCGCCGCAGCCACGGCGCCCGCCGCTGCCCAGACCACGAACTCGTCGTAGCGGACCAGCGCCTCGGCCAGCAACAGTGACGCGACGATGAGTGCGATGAAGAGGGCTCCGATGAACGGGGCTTCGTCCAGCTTTTCCTCCACATCGAGCAGGTGGATCAGGGCGATGCCCACGAGACACATGACCACCAGACCTCGGCGTACAGTCGTCACCGAGTTGGCGTCCGAGATCGATTGCGTTGAGATGACGGACTTTCTGATGGTGCTCATGTCAGCCTCCGAACCCAGGTATTGGGACTTCAGCGTAGGGACGATCCCTGTGGGCCCGTTCCGGATGACGAGGCCGTCACGGAACCGTCATGACCGACCACTGCGGGTTCGAATCCAGGCGGTCAGCCCAAGCGACCGACACCCAGCGGGTCAGCGCCGAGTCGAACCCGGCCGGGCGGCGTTCGCGCTCCGGGACGCCCGCGTCAACCGCGGGGCCTCTCCTCCACGTCGAGGTCAGGCAGCGACCCAGTTGGCGAGCGGCGTCGCCCACACGGCGCCGCCGTTCACGCTGCGCAGGGTCGGGGCGTAGATCTCCATGTAGTCGGAGGCGCAGGCCTCCGCTTGCGCGATGGCTTGCTGGACCTGCTGAACGGTGTACTGGCCGTACTGCGAGGCGCCGCCCCACGGCTGGATGGCTTGCACCGCACGGCCGAGCGGCCGGCTGAAGCAGGCGTCCATCTGCTGGTCGATCGTGGCGCTGGGAGCGCCCCACTGGCCGTTGGCCCCCCAGCCGTTCGCCTGGAGGACGACGTTGCGCTGGCTCGCTCCGAACTGAGCCACCATGTGGTCGGCGAGTTTCGGGCTCAGGGCGGTCAGCGGACCATAGCCGGACAGCGGGCCCTCCATGACCACGTTCGGATGGTCCACCTGCACCCGGCGCCAGATGTCGATGAGGCGCTGGTGTCCGGTCAGCCACGCGGCCTGCGAGTAGCCCGCCGCGCTCCGAACCTCGATGCCGTGGTTCAGCTCGGCCCAGTCCATTGCGTACCACGAATTGTGGAGCAGGTGGACGTCGTTGGCGTCGTACCACGTGGCGACCTCCCGCAGGAGAGCCTCATAGGCCGACTCGAAGACGGGGTTGCCCCCCGACCCGGCGGAGTTGAACGGCTTGGGGAACCGCTCGCCACTGCTCTTGGTCGCGTAGCAGGACGACCCCATTGCGGTCAGCACGCTCGCGGGGGTCCAGCGCCCGGCCATGAACCGGAACGAGAACTCCAGGCCGTTCTCGTCCGCGACCATCTTGCCCGCGTCGAGGATGGTCTTGTCGGCCACGTAGCTCGACCACGCGATGCGCAGCCCGAACCCACCGACGGCGGGCACGGTGGCCCTGCAGTTGGCGATCTGTGCTCGGTAGGTCTTGAGGAGTTCGGCCTTGCTGGAGACCTGCTGGAGCACCCACACCTTCTTCGGGCCGAGGTTGTCGCGGCTGGTCAGTGCCGCGGCGCCGGAGGGACGCAGGGCGGCGGAGCCGACACCGGCGCCAATCGCCGTGCCGCCGAGGACCTGCAGAATGGTTCGTCTGTTCATGCTCATGACGCGCTCCTTCCAGAGCGGGTTGTGGTTGCAGGACGCGAGGGCTGGGCGCCCACCGGAGCCGTCCGGCGTGATCGGGAACTCGGGGACGCAGGCGAGATCGAGGCTCCGTGCGGATACCCGGACCTCGGCGCCGGCGCCGCCGCCGGCGCGACGGAGCAGCCGGTACGACAGGCTGTCGCGGCTGACCCGCGCAGGGCGCTAGTTGTCTGTCACGCCCGCGTCAACAAGTTAGAGCGTGGAGTGGCTTGCGCTGCCGAGAGCGAGCCTGCGGCCGTCGGAAAGCACCGAGGGCGTGCCTGATCGAGACTGCGAGATGACCTCCACGGCCCCGACGCTACCGGGAACGAGGTGCACCGCAAACCGACGGCTGAGCAATCACTCTCCGGTCACAGGCGGCGTACAGAGATCTCAAAGGAACGGCGGTCACTCTCGGCCCAGTTGCCTGAGTCAGAAGGAGCCCCACAAATGAACGACTACGAACCAACCACCCCCCGCGAGAGCCTTCCCTCGCCAGCATCTTCGCCAGACGGGTCGGCCCCGGTGACCATGGCTGAGCAGGACCGCCGGCCAGGGGTACGTCGCTGGCTGTCGCACACAAGAAGTCGATGGATCGCGGCCGCTGCACTGATCTGTGCGGCGCTGCTGGCTGCGGTGATCGGACTCTCCGCCGCTCTCGCCACGTCCTCGTCGACAACAGCAGCGCGGCCCGTTCCCGGCAGCGGCGTCGCCGGCGCTCCCGGATTCGGCGGCGCTGGCGCTCCCGGCAGCGGCGGCGCCGGATCCAACGTTCGGTCCGGACCGGCCGCGGGGGGAGCCGCCGGCACGATCGGCAACGTGTCCCCGTCGAGCTTCACGATGTCGACCTCCGCGGGTCAGGAGGTGACCGTCAACGAGGCGTCCTCCACGACCTACCAGAACGGGACGAGCCCCACCTCGGCGAGTGCCCTCACAACGGGCGAGTCCGTCCTCGTACTCGGGACGACCAGTGGAACGACCATCACAGCCACGCAGGTCCTCGTGCAACCGACTGGCAGCGACTCAGCTGCGACCTCCGCCGCGGCAGGTGTGGTCCCCTTCCAGCAAGGCACACCCACCACGGCGAAGCAGGCCGGTCAGGTCCCGGCGAACTACGTGGAGGGATCGGGAACGATCGTCAGCGGAACGGCAGCCAACAAGGCGACGGAAGCTGCGCTGGCCGCCTACCCCGGCGGCGTCGTCGACCGTGTTGTCCAGCTGAGCGGCGGCGAGTACGAGGTCCACTACATCGGCGTCAACTGGCCCCACCACATCTTCGTCAGCCAGGCCTTCCAGGTCGTCGGCGCCAGTTAGGGACGGCGTAGGACGCGCGGCTGATCGAGCCGCGCGTCCTACGTGGGTGTGCGACGCTTGTGACGATCGGTTGACCCGAGCGTCACGAGGCGTAGGGGACCCGCTCCCAGCTCAGGAGAGGCTCGCGCTCGCCACCCACCGTGACCCGCAGGTAGTCGTTGTTGTTCGAGGACCCGTCGACGGTCACGCGCGTGAGGTTGTTCGCGGAGCCGCGCACGTCGTACGTCGTGAGCCACGAGGAGCCGGCCGCGAGCGGCTTGTCGGTGTTGTAGACGTGGCTGTCGCCGTCGAAGAGGTAGACCGGTCCGTCGAACCGGGACGCCTCGTCGATCAGCGCCTGCACCCACGACTGGAAGGCGCCGATGTCGTTCCAGGTGGGCGCGTAGGTCGGGTCGAACATGTCGGCCTGCTGCATGACCACCACGCCGCGGTCGCGCTCGTGCTTCGCCGTCTTGAACGCCGAGCGGAGGGCGTCGATGTCGGCGCGGGTGCGCTCCGCCACCGCCGTACGCTGCTCCGGCGTGGGCTCGGTGTTGCCGAGGCCCGCCCACGGCTGCAGGCCGTTGTTGCTCCCGGTGATGTTCGCGGTCACGAACGTCAGTCCCGCGCGGCTGTACACCACGTTCTCGGGGAAGCCCCGGCGCGCCTGCGACTCGACCTTGAAGGAGTCCTGGCCGAGCGTGCTGCCCGGGTGGTTGTAGAAGATCTCCCTGACCTTGGCCAGCCGCTCGAGCGGGTTGTAGGCACCGTTGTTGGCGCGGTGGCAGTCGGTCCACTCGTTGTCGCCCGGCGTGTACACCAACGGGTCCTCGAACAAGTTGAAGTCGCCGCGGATCATCTGGAAGTACTCGTCGCTGCACACGCTCGAGCCGTTCTTGACGTCGCCGAGGTGCACCACCGACTGCACCGCCGGGTCGTCGTTGATCTGCTGGATCCACTTCGGGAACGCCGCGAGCTGGTCAGCGCCGTACGGGACGTCGCCGATGACAGCGAAGGTGTAGTCCGCCCTGTGTGAGTCGTGGTGTCCCCCGTGATCGTCTTGCCCGCCGGCGGTGGCGGTGGCGGCCACCCCGAGTGACGCGGCTGGCAGGGTGAAGGCGATCGAGGCGACGAGAGTGCGGGCCAAACGCATTTTTGGGCTCCTCCAGTGGGAACGGGTCAGGGTGCGCCCGAAACCTGCTCCTCCGGGGTGAACCCGAGGCGTCGTCCGGAGGTCGTGTCGTTGAACGCCGCCATGCGCTTTCGATGGCCGGGCCGGCGGGCCATTTCCCTTTCGGAGCCCCGCGCGTAGGGTGAAATTCGGGAGACCGTCACGGCGTCGCTGGCGCCTCCTGAGCGCAGTCCAACTTCAGACGCAACTTCTGGCGGATCGACGACCAGTCGGTCGGGTGAGTTGGAGCGTACGGCTCACCAGAGTCCTTGGGGCCGTCTGCGATCGCCGTCGGCCTTGCTGCCCTGTGGCCACCGTTTGTGCGCTCTGCGCGCCAACTCGCCGCGCCGCATCGGTGTCGTCATCGGGATTCCCCCACCCACCGTTCAATTCTCGGGGAACCAGACCCGGCAAGAGGCGAGACGACATGCCCAACACTTCCTCGCAGACTCATGACGGACCGCTGACCCGGACCGGGCGCAGCTCCGTAACCCAGCGCCTGGCTCACCGCTCGGCCCTCCATCCGTGGCGCGTTGTCGCCGCCTGGGGCCTGATCCTGGTGGGCTCCGTCGTGGCCATCGGCGCCCTGCTCGGGTCGGCATTGAGCTCCGAGGGCAATCTCACCAACCGTCCCGAGTCGGTGCGCGCCGACGACACGCTGTCGGCCAGCTTCCCCCAATCGGACCGGGTCGACGAAGCGGTCGTGATCCGCTCCAGCCAGCTCACCGCCACGGATCCGAAGTTCAGGGCGTTCGTCGCAGACGTCCGGACCTCCCTGGAGGAAACCGGTGACACGGCGTCCGTCGGCGATCCCTATGCGATCGGTACGTCGTCGGGGATGTCCGAAGACCAGCATGCCGTGGAGGTGACGGTCGCGCTCGGAAACGACCCGGAGGCCGGGATCGAGGGCGTGGTCGACCAGGTCGTCGCCTCCGACGCGGACCCCGCCTTCGACGTCGCCATCGCTGGCACGTACACCCTCGGCCGGGACTTCAACGAGATCTCGACGTCTGACCTGCAGAAGGGCGAGCTGCAGTTCGGCCTGCCGGCTGCGCTGATCGTCCTGCTTCTGGTCTTCGGCGCCGTCGTCGCCGCGGTCCTTCCGATGACCATCTCGATCGTCTCGATCATCGTGGCCGTGGCGGCCTCCGCCCTGGTCGGCCAGGTCACCCCGCTGTCGTTCTTCATCGTCAACATGATCACCGCGATGGGACTCGCCCTGGGCATCGACTACAGCCTGTTCGTCCTGTCCCGCTACCGCGAAGAGCGGGCCGCGGGGCGTGCGAAGCTGGACGCGATCGTCGCCACCGGCGGCACCGGCAGCAAGGCGGTGCTGTTCAGTGGCACGTCGTTCGTGGTCGCCCTGTTGGGATTGCTCCTGGTGCCCGACAACATCCTGCGCAGCCTGTCCCTCGGCGCGATCATCGTCGGATTGATCACGATGGCGGCGGCCTTGACGCTGCTGCCCGCGCTGCTGTCGTTGCTCGGCGACCGGGTGAACGCGCTGCGGCTGCCGTTCGTGGGCCGCGACCACGCCGCCGAGAGCCCGTTCTGGACCCGCGCTGTCAGGGCGGTGGTGCGCCACCCGGGCGTGGCGCTGGGCGGTGGCGTCCTCATCCTGCTGGCCGCAACCAGCCCGGTGCTGGGCCTTCACACCGGGACCTCGGGCGTGAGCTCGCTACCCGAGTCGTCCCTCGCCAAAGCCGGCGCCCAGGCCCTCGAGAAGAGTTTCCCAGACCAGAGCTCCGACCCCGCCCAGGTCGTCATCTCCGGCAACGTGGAGTCCCCGGCGGTCACGGACCAGATATCGGTCCTCGAGAAGTCGGTCGCTGCTGACGCCGACTTCGGGTCACCGCAGCTGCAGCTTGCCCCCAACGGCGAGGTCGCTCTCCTCAGCATCCCGCTCGTCGGCGACCCCGACGGCTCCCAAGCTCGACAGGGCCTCGACCGGCTCCGCTCCGACCTCATCCCCGCCGCGTTCGACGGAACCGGAACGGTCGCGCTGGTCGGCGGTACCACCGCCGAGAACGTTGACTACTCCAACGAGATCAACCATTGGCTGCCGATCGTGCTCGCCTTCGTGCTCGGCTTGAGCTTCGTCTTGCTGACCCTGGTCTTCCGCTCGCTGGTGCTGTCGATCACCGCCGTCATCCTCAACCTGCTCTCGGTCGGAGCGGCCTACGGCCTCCTGGTCCTCGTCTTCCAGCACGGCGTCGGAGTCGACCTGTTGGGATTCCAGCAAGTCGATCGCGTCGAAGCCTGGGTGCCAGTCTTCTTGTTCTCGGTCCTGTTCGCCCTGTCGATGGACTACCACGTCTTCCTGCTGACCCGGATCCGCGAACGCTACGGGCACACCGGTGAGACCGTCGACGCCGTCGTGCACGGCATCGCCGCCACCGGCCGCATCATCACCGGTGCCGCGCTGATCATCGTCGTTGTCTTCGCCGGCTTCGCCGCTGGCGAGCTGGTGATGTTCCAGCAGATGGGCTTCGGCGTCGGCGTCGCTCTCCTCGTGGACGCAACGCTCATCCGGATGGTGGTCGTGCCCGCCGCCATGACCCTGCTCGGGAAGTGGAACTGGTACCTGCCCGGCTGGCTCAACTGGCTGCCCGAGCTGCACGTCGAAGGCGACCCGCCCCCGGCCGCGCCCGGCACCCGCCCCGAGACGTCGCTGATCGACTCGTCCCCCGGACACACCCCACCCGGACGGTGACCTGCCCAGGATCAGGAGCGCGGCAGCCTCGGCCAGGAAGTCCCGCATTGTCTGCTGGAAGGGTCCGGCCTCCTCGACCCGGGGCGAGTGCCCGGACTTCTCGAACACCACGAGCCTGGCATTCGGGAGCAGCGCGGCGACTGGTCGAGTGAGGACCTGCGTCGGAGACCTCATCAACGATCTACGATCGGCCGGCGGAGAGCACCGGCCACCGCGGCTGGCCGACGTCGCGGCCTCAGTCGGCGTGCACCCGTCCACGGTGTCGCGTGTGCTCAGCGGGGACAGGCTGCTGGTCGCCACCGCGGAGCGGCTCCCCCGAGGCCGTCAACGAGAGCTCACCGTGCCTCACGTCTACCTGAACCGGCCGGGGCCCGGGCGGGCAACAACGTGGTTTGGTGGACCGGATCAACGGTCTGCCAGGGACGGACGTCATGGTCAGGGACCCGCTCGTCCTGCTCGAACGGTCCTCGACCGCCTGCCCGCGCTCGTCCAAGCGGTTCGGCGACTGAGATCCGCGAACTGAAGAAGGAAGGCGCCGAGCCGCGCCGGGCGAACAGGATCCTCAAGTCTGGGCAGGCGAGGGTGCGAACTCGCGCAGCTCTTCGCGGCCACCATGGACGACGAGGCAGGTCGACTCCGGCACTTCCCGCCACGCACCATGCAGGTCCCCAAGCGGCTCGGACACGACCAGCCGTGCGTCTTCGGAGAGCCGGTGCAGCACAGGGTGGTCGGGATACTGGAGACGGAGCGTGGAGACGTCGGTGTTGTGGAACAGCGATCGAGACCTGCCCTCGCTGGAGTAGCGAAACGCCCACGTGGTCTCTCCGTCGGTGGTGGCCACTGTCATCTGGATCGGGTACTCGATGCCGTGGCGGCGCCCCGTCTCCTCGATGAGCCCGACTGCTCTGGCCACTGCTTCCGGCGGGTCCTCTTCGAGTCCGAGTGTCAGGGCCAGGAAGAAGAAGAGCTCGGAGTCCGTCGATCCCTCGATCTCCGGGAACAGGGCAGGCTCGACGGCCAGGCTCAGGTCCCGCTTCGGCGACGGAAAGTCTGCAATGGCCCCGTTGTGCATCCAGAGCCAGCGACCGTGGCGGAAGGGATGACAGTTGGTCTGCTGGACCGCTGAGCCAGTCGATGCGCGGATGTGAGCGAAGACCCGGCCGGCGGCTGCCTGCGCGGAGAGCTCCCGCAGGTTGCGATCGTTCCATGCCGGCTGGGTGCTGTGGTAGATGCCCGGAGTTTCCCGTGCGCCGTACCAACCGACACCGAAGCCGTCGCCGTTGGTGGTCTCGCCCAACCGTGAGTGCTTGCTCTGCACCACCAGTGAGTTCTCAGGCTTGTAGAGAAGATCGTCCAGAAGCACCGGGGAACCTGAATACGCGAGCCAACGACACATATCGACCTCACTCTCCGCTCCAGTACACACCGGGCGAACCCCCCGCGGTCATTCGCTCCGGGTGAGAGTTGCGGCGGCCGCCACGGCCGCTGAGTGGTTGGAGGCGCAGCGGATCCGGGGCACTGGGCCAAAATCGGCGGTTTCTCGGTCGGGCTGACAGGAACTGACCCTCGCCCCTGGATCGTCCGGCTCCGCTCAGGTCGGGAGCCACGAGACGTGGCCGGCGAGCACGGCGTACCCGACGAACGCCCCGACGTCGAGCAGCGTGTGCGCCACCACCAGAGGCGTGACGCGGCCCCAGCGCCGGTAGAGCCAGCCGAAGAGCAGCCCCATCACCAGGTTGCCGGCGAAGCCGCCGATGCCCTGGTAGAGGTGGTAGCTGCCCCGCAGCACCGCGCTGAGGCCGATGGCCGCCGCGTCTCCGAAGCCAAGCTGTCGCAGGCGCACCAAGACGTAGCCGAGGACGACGAACTCCTCGAGCACGGCGTTCTCGAGAGCCGAGAGCACCAGCACCGGGTACTTCCACCACACCGCAGGCAACCCGTCGGCGACGACTGTCAGGTTGAGCCCGAGCGCGTGCATCACCAAGTAGAACGCGACGCCGACCGACCCGACGGCGGCGGCCACCACGGCGCCGCGACCCAGGTCGCCGACGCCGGCCCCGCGGAACCACACGCTCCTCAGGCTCGTGCCCGAACGGACCAGCAGGTAGCCGGCCAACGCCACCGGCACGACCGCGAAGGCGATGGCGAGCAGCTGGAGCGTCAGGTCAAGCAATGGTCGCGATGGCGCATAGGACCCGTGCATGGTCGTCGTCTGACCGGACAGGCCACCCGGCGCCGTGGCAGCACCGATCAGCTGGACCAGGGCGTAGATCCCCGAGCGCCCGAGCGAGAGCGACAGGACGATCACGAGCTCGATGACCAGGAGCTTGCGGCTCGGGACCCAGGCGAAGCCTGCCGGCCCGGTCGCGGCCACCGCTCCAGGACCTGTCACCCGGCCAGTATCGCGCCGCCCCCTGAGTGGCTGCTGAACGGCACCGGAAAGGGTGCCGCGCACGGCCGTAATGTCGACCGACTCTCAACCGTGTCTGCGCAGCTGGATCTGGTCCACGGACGTGGCCAGCGCCCAGCACTCTTGATGACAACTCCCGACCGGCGCATGCTAGTCCTTTGAGGAGGACTCATGGTCACTGATCGGGCTCCCGACAGCCTTCCGATCCTGTCCCGCGGCAAGCACCGCTCCGCCCGCAAGGGCGCCTGCTTCATGGAGATGGCATCCGTACTTGCGAACGAGCCATGGAGCGACCGGCCGAGCTGCACCCATCCCCTGCTCGCGGGACTGGCCCGGCTGGTCAACGACAACACCAGCGACCAGAACCGCGGCGAGCTCGCGGTGCTCATCCCGTCCGTGGTGGGCCTCCGCGGCGGCGGCTTGGCGTGGACGGTGGATCTGACCTCCGCCGTGGCGCTGCAAGCCATCCCGGACGTTCCCGAGGCGTCGCAGCGGGCCCTGGCAGCGGGTCTGATCCGGTGCGAGCAGCTGGCCGCTTCCCTTGGTCCCGAGATGGTCACCGAGACCGATGTCATTCGCGAAGCGCTGGACCGCGTTCCTGGTGCCGTGGCGTGGGCCCGCAAGTATGCGGCCGGTTCGACGGTCACCGCGAAGCAGTTCGCGAAGCGCAGCGCTCCGAGCGTCATGCGGTGCGCGGTACGCGGGTTGGTGGTCTCGGCGACCGCGGATCCGGAGGCGCGGCTGCGCGAGCTTCTGCGGGTGGGCATCGCCACAGCTGAGCGGCTCGAGTTTCGGACGGCTGGTCTACGCTCCTCGTCTGCGTCAAGCGGTCGCACTGGATCAACGGCGCTGTTGCGCGGCGCTGGACCGATGACGGCACCAACTCCTGGGTGCCAGGTCGAGAGAGCGCAGCCGGCCGCACGCTGATGACCGGTCGTTGGTGTCCAGACCGATGAGTCGACCGCGCCGCCGACGTCTGTTGTCGCCGCTGCCCTGACCCCCCTGTGGATGCGAGCGCGGGCGAAGGACGGCGATCCCGATCAGTCGGCTACCAGGTCCAGGTCTGCGTCAGGGAGCTCGGGGTCGCCCGCGTGTTGGTGGGCGGCGTGCGCACCTTCGAAGTCGCGGTGGGTGAACTTCAGGTACGCCACCAAGGCCGTGAAGGCTGCCAGGCCCAGCGCGAAGACGACGCCGTCTCCCAAGTTGACCCCGCCCTGGGACGGCGGCTTGCCGAGCCAGTCGGCGACGGAGGCGCCCAGGGGACGTGTGAGCACGTATGACGCCCAGAACGCGACGGTGGCGTCCAGCCCGACCCGCCACAGACCGAGCGGCACCAGGATGAGCACGCCGAACAGAACGATCGACCACCCGAACCCGAGGCCGAGGTCGATCGCGGTGGTGTCGCCGAGTGCCGTTCCGAGGCCGAAGGTGAGCAGCACCGCACCCCAGTAGAACCGCTCGCGGCGCGCTGTCGTGATCGAGTGGACCGACAAGGTCCCCTCGCTCCGTTGCCACCAGGCAAGCAGGCCGCACAGCGCCACGAAGTAGATGCACGAGTCCACGTAGTACGGCGTCCCGAGCGCCACGTGCGGGCCGTCCGCGA
>JAOPXC010000370.1 GCA_025965335.1 Nocardioides sp.
CGTTGGGCGGAGAAGTTCTCCGGCATCGACGGCGCCCACCGGGTCGCCGTGCTGGACTCCGGCGCGAAGTTCCAATCCCTGGTCATGCCGAACGACGACGCGCAGCTGCTCGAGTCCCGCGACTTCCAGGTCACGGAGGCGGCACGGTTCTTCGGTATCCCGCCGTACCTGATGTACCAGACGGACAAGACTACGTCGTGGGGCTCCGGGCTGGAACAGCAGGCGCGCGGCTTCAACCAGTTCGACCTACACCCGAACTGGCTGGCCCCGGCAGAGCAGCGGATCACCAAGGAACTGCTGCCGGCTGGTCAGAAGGCCCGCTACGACATCGACAGCCTGTTGCGCGGTGACTCGATCGCCCGGGCTGAGTACTACCGGGTGATGCGGGAGATGGGCGCTTACAACGTCGATGAGATCCGCGACCTTGAGGATCTGCCGCCGCTGCCTGACGGCGCCGGCCAGGTGTACCTGCAGCCAATCAACCCGAACGCGGTCAACGCTCCGATGGGCTCGGACAAGGTTCTGGGTGGTTCGTCGCTAGGCCCGTCTGATGGCGGCTGACCAGCAATGAGAGGTTGAGATGGCGTATTCGGTAGTTGTGCCAGCAGGCACCGGCGACGTGCAGGCGGTGACTGGTGCTGCTGAGCTGGTCGGATTTTCTGTTCGGGAGACGACGGCCGCCGCCGCGACCCTGGTGTTGCGCGACGGAACCTCTACCGCCGGCGCTCTGCAGGTGCTCATGACTCTCGCGGCTGGCTCTTCGCAGACCTCGGTTCTGCCCGCTGTGGTGTTCTCCACCGGGATTTTCGTCGACCGGACCACGGGCACCACCGAGCTCGTGCTGTACCTCGACTAGTGAAGGGATCGGCGATGCTTCGTAGCCTGCCGACTGGTGAAGAGCGTCGTGATCTCACTCTGTCCGACGCGGGTGTGTCCGTTCTGCCAGACGCACCCAGCGGGGAGAAGCGGTTCACCGGTCACCCCGCTGTGTTCAGTACTCGGGCGGCGATCGGGAACCCTCTGACCTACGGGTTTTACGAGGAGATCGCCCCCGGGGCGTTCACGAAAACCCTCGGCGAGTCCGACGCCCGGTTCCTCATCGACCACTCCTCCTACCACGTGGTCTCTAGGGCTTCGGCGGGCACGTTGGACCTAACCCAGGACGTTCGTGGGCTGTACGCGAACTCCGCCCTGGATCAGCGGCTGTCGTATGTGAACGATCTGACCGCGAACCTGGAGAACGGCAACATCCGGGGCATGAGCTTCGGTTTCCAGGTCATGAAGGACGACTGGGTGATGGAACAGGCCCAGCGGGCGGATGGTGAACCGGCTGAGGTTGAGGTTCGCACCATCCGCGAGGTGAAGCTGATCGAGGTCAGCGCCGTGACCTTCCCGGCGTATGAGGAAACCGATGCGGGGTTGCGGCATTCGTTGATCCCGGCGCTGCGGCATCGCGGCGACGTGGATGCGATCGCTCGGGCCGCGAAACACCGCCCCGATCTGGCGCACCTGCTGGGGTACGACCCGGAACTTGCGCCCACGCACATTTTCTTGGACGGCCGGGCGATGGCCAAGAAGCCGGCCGCTGCTGATGATGAGTCCAAGGAGCCGGCGTCGGCCGATGAGGCGGGCACGGTGATTCCGTATCAGCACACCGCGACCAGTGACAAGGCGTGGGATGCGGCGTCGAACGTCGAAAACCTGGGCGACACCCCGTCTGCGGACTCGTTGCGGGCGTGTTTTGCGTGGATGCACGACGACCACGACAACGACGCTGATGATGACCCGACGAACAAGAGCAACTACAAGTTTCCCCACCACTTCGTCTCTTCTGACGGGTCGGTGGGTGCGGCGTCCACGGTGGCTTGCTCCGCCGGGATCGCCGCGTTGAACGGCGGCCGTAGCGGCGCGAATATCGCCGACTCGGCCCGCTCCGGGGTGCACGAACACCTCGCGCATCACCTTCGGGACGCTGGCGCTGAACCGCCAGAGTTGAAGTCGCACAGTGAGCCGGCCGAGACCACTCACGACGCCGACCCTGAAGTAGAACCCGCTGAGATCCCGGAGACCGAGCCGGCCGCGTCCACTCGGTATGCCCCGACCTCAGTTGAAATGGCCGCCGCACTCATGCGCCGTCTAAGCGCAGTGCACCAGCTCCCTGCGGCCTAGCAGCCCACCACCCCCTTAGCCCCTTACGCGCAGCGTCGGGGGCCTTTGGCCTGCCCGTGAAAGGACGCGAGCCACATGTCAACGTTCAGAGAGCGCCAGCTCATCGAGCGCCAGGACTCCCTGTGGTCCGAGATGACCCGGATCCGGAAGAACGCCGAAGACGAGGAGCGCGACTTCCTCGCCGAGGAGCGCGGCAACTTCGACAAGGCCTCGGCCGAACTCGACGTTGTCCTGGAAGACCTCAAGCGCGAGCAGGACTTCAACGCCCGCGAGTCCCGGCTCAACTCCGTCGACCTGGACCAGGTCGTCGACACCCGCACCGGTGGTATCGAGATCGAGACCCCGGAAGAGCGCACCGCGAAGCGGGACGCCCAGTACGCACGGGCGTTCGACGCCTACGCCCGTGGCGGTGCCCAGGAGCTGAACACCGAGCAGCGCAACCTGCTGCTGGCCAACTCCGTGGACGACCCGGAGCTGCGCGCGCAGGCCACCACCTCCGGTGGCGCTGGTGGGTATCTGATCCCGCCGGGCTACCGGGCGATCATCATCGAGAAGATGAAGGCGTTCGGCGGCCTGCTGAACTACGCCACCGTCATCAATACCAGCACCGGCAACCCGCTGCAGTGGCCGACCGTGGACGACACCGGCAACGTCGGTGTGCTCCAGGCGGAAGGCACCACGGTCAGCCCGGTTTCGCTGACGTTCGGAACCGCGACCCTGGGCGCGTACATGTACACCTCCGGGATCGTGCTGGCGTCGCTGCAGATCCTGCAGGACTCCATCTTCCCGCTGGACACCTGGCTGCCCGAGCACCTCGGCACCCGCATCGGCCGCAAGGTCGCGGCGGACCTGATCTCCGGTACCGGTTCGAGCCAGCCCCTGGGCGTCGCCACCAACGCCCCGGTCAAGGTGACCGGCGCCGCTGGCTTCGGCATCACCTACAACAACCTGATCGACCTGGAGCACTCGCTCGATCCGGCGTACCGGCAGAACTGCCGGTTCCTGATGAACGACACCACCCTGTCGGTGATCCGGAAGATCGTGGACGGCTACGGCCGGCCGCTGTGGGTGCCGGTGCCCGTGCCGGGCATGGCCCCGACGATCAACGGCCAGCCCTACGCGATCGACCAGGGTATGGCAGCCCCCGGCGCCAGCACCAAGTCGATCCTGTTCGGCGACTTTGCCCGCGCCTACCTGGTGCGGCACGTCCTGGACATGCAGATGGTTCGTTTCGGCGAGCGCTACATGGATCTGCTGCAGGTCGGTTTCATGGCGTTCACCCGCCTCGACGCCACCCTGCAGGACTCCAGCGCCGTCGGCGCTCTGCAGCACGGCGCTTCCTGACCTATCTCACTACGAATTCCCGCACGGCCCCGCAGCTCCCCGGCGGGGCCGTGCGGTGCTCAGACCACAATTTTCGTAAGGAGCTGTCATGGCTGTGCGTAAAGCCAATTCGGACGACACATCCAAGCCAGTCGACAACGCCAAGGACGAAGAGCCCGTAGGCGAGCGCACCCCGCACGTCCTGCGGAAAGTCGATGGCACCCCGTGGCACGACAAGGGTTTCAAGCTCTACCTCCCGGAAGGTGTCTCCGACGAGGAGAAGGCCGCCGCGTGGAACGCGGATGGCGAACTGCCTCCCGAGGGCGGGATCGAGTACTACCCGGTGCCCGAGCAGTTCTGATGCCCCGGGTTCGCATGAAGGACTCGATCGCCAACCGGAACTACTCGTTCTATCGGGGCGAGCTGGTTGACGTCAGCCCCGAAGAGGCCCAGGTCTGGATCGCGGCCGACATGGCCGAGCTGGTCACCGAGGAACGGATTCTGACACCCGAGCGCGATCAGCGTTCCGAGGTCCGTCGCGGCCCTGGTCGTCCCCGCAAGCATCCCCGCTAGGAGACGGTCATGACGGTCATGGACTACATCACCGTCGACCAGCTGAAGACTGCGCTGCAAATCAAGAACGACTCGAATGACGATTTGCTAGCGACGGCCATCACCGCTGCGTCGCGGCGGATCGACGAACACTGCCGTGACCAATTCTGGTCGGCAGATACCCCGAGTGCTCGCGTGTTGGCTCCGGATTATCCCGGTGACATCTGGACCGGGGCGTACGCCTCCACGGTCGGGATGACGGTTGAAACCGATGAGGACAACGACGGGGTGTTCGAAACCCTGTGGGGTGCCCTTGACTGGCAGGCGGAGCCGCTGGTTCCGCAGGCCGGGGCTCCGTTCAATCGGGTGGTCGCGGTCGGGAACCGGTTCTTTCCGGGATCTCGCAAGCACCCGTATCTGGCCTTTCCCTACAACGGCTATGGCTACGGGTACGCGGGCGGCCCCGGTCAAACCCTGTACGGCCAGTCCCGCCGCGCTCGGGTGCGTATCACGGCCAGGTGGGGTTGGCCGGCGGTACCAGCCCAGGTCATGCAGGCCTGCCAGATCCTGGCCATCGACTACTACAAGTCGAAGGACTTCACCAACGGATCGGCCGGCACCACCGGGCTGTCCACCGGCGTTTTCGGTGGGCAGAAGGGTATTCAGCTGCACTCCGGGATCAACCCGTTGGCGTGCAGCCTGTTGCGGGGTTTGCGTGACGTGGTCGTCGCATGAACCGGCTCTCCGCACTACGGGAAGCCATCGCGGCCCGCCTGGGCAACATCGACGACTTCACCATCTACCCACGGATCACCGATACGGCGAATGTGCCGTGCGCGTGGGTGGTGCCGGATCGCCCGCTGGTCGATTACCAGCAGGTGTTTCGGGGTGCGGTCGGTCAGTGGAATTTCCTGGTGGAGATCATCACGAACCGCATCGACATCGAGTCGGCGCAAGACTTCCTGGACGAGTACATCGACCCGGACGGCCCGTTCGTGACCCGCCTGCAGGACGACACCATCTCGGATGCTCTGTCGGAGCTCACCAGTAACGCCGTCCAAGTACTCGCCGCTTCCCGGTACGGGTCTTACAGGGTCGGTGGCACCACCTATTTAGGCATCCAACTGTCTTTGCAGTTGTGGGCTTAGGAGAAACCAATGGCTAGCAAGCCTGCTGGCGTGAGCTATGTCGTGGATCGGCCATTTGACCGGGTCGATGCCGGGAAGAACAAATCCTTCAAGGTCGGTGACCCGTATGCGGGTGACGACGTTGAGCTGTACCTCGAAATCGGTCTAATCGTCCCGGCATCTGCCGGGTCTAACCAACCTGGTAACGATGATGGGAGTGCGGCTAAATGACCGCTCAGGTGTATGTCGGCCGGAATGTTGCGGTCGCGTTTGACCAGTACGACATGTCCGGTAACGGTAACGAGCTGAAGGCCAAGCGGGACGCCGCGACGATCGACGCGACGGTGTTCGGCGACAGGTTCTCCTACGACCTGGCCGGTATCCAGAAGGCGTCGATCGAGCTCAAGGGTTTCTACACCCCCGGCTACAACAACATCGACGGGATCGTGAACCAGCGGTTCGGTCAGGACTCCGATGTCCTCGCCGCGTACGGCGCCCTCGGGTGGCCGTTGGGTGGCCCGATGGTCATGCAGCCGTCGGTTATCACCAAGTACGACATCGACGCGAAGCTGAAGGGTGCGGTCACGATCGACTGCACCATGATGGCCCGTGGTTACGTCGATGACGGCTACATCCTGCTGTCCCCGAACCAGTTCACCACGGTCACCGGCACGTCCACCGCGTTGGACAACACCCCGAACGGTGGGGCGACCGTCGCGGGCGCGAACGCGCAGCTGCACGTCTTCTCCGTCACGGGCACGACCCCGTCGCTGACGATGAAGCTGCAGGGTTCCCCGGACGGCACCACCTGGACCGACATCCCCGGAATGTTGTTCTCGGCGGCGACCACCGCGTCGGCGCAGCGCCTGGTGCTACCGAAGCAGCAGACGATCCCGGCTCAGGTGCGGGCCAACTGGACGATCTCGGGTACGAACCCCTCGTTCCTGGCCCTGCTCGGTTTCGCGCGCGGCGTCGTCTACAGCTAATGGCGGAAATCCGCATTGACGCGGAGTGGGACGGGCTCGACGGCGTGGCTGACATGTTGAAACGTGTCGAGTACGTCCTCGAGCCCCCCGGCCTCACCGAAGTGCTCTCCCCGGGCGCGGACGCGTTCGTGGAGACGATGAAACAAGCGGCCCCCACGAAGACCGGGGCTTTGCGTGACTCCATCGACAAACACGTCGACGGCGAAGGCTGGTTGATCACCGGTAACACGGTTTACAACAACATCCAGAACTCGGGTGGCGACAACTACGGCAACCCGCTGATGGTGTTCCAAATCGAGGGCCGCACCATCTTCGCCCCACACGTGCACATCCCCGGCACCCACTACGTGGAGTTGGGGTTCGAGGCCGGCCGTGAACCAGCGGTGGCGGCGACGGAGGAAGCGGTCCAGGCCGCAATCGAAAGCTGACCCCCACGTTGGGGGTTGTTCGTGCACACAAAACAGGAGACATGAGAATGAGCGAGTTCGACGACGACTTTGAGTTCCCCGAGCTGGTCGACGCCAGCGGCATCCAGTGGACCGCCGCCCGCAAACGCATCGACGTCCCGGAGTGGAAGTGCTCGGTGTGGGTGCAGGAGCTGACCGCCGCCGAGATGGACGAGTACCGGGCGCCGATGTTCGAGATCGACGGCTCCGACTACGAACTGAACATGTCCAACAACACCACCCGGCTGGTGGTGATGGCGGCCCGGCATAAGTCCGGTGCCCGCATTTGGCCGGACACCGCCCGGGGTATCGCCGTGGTCAACTCGCTGGGCTCCGCCGGCTGTGAACGCATCGCGGATTTGGCCCGGCAGCTGTCGCACATGACGAAGGACTCGAAGAAGGCGCTTGAGGGAAAATCCGGAGCCGCCCGGAACTCCTCCGTCAACTCGACCTCGCGGCCCACCTCAAGTTCGCCAGCCGACGCGCCTTCTTAAGGGCCTGCGGTACGGCCACGGATTTGGCGGAGTGGGACGCGTGGATAGCGATTAGGGGCCCGTTCGGTCAGGAACGCGACGACGCACGCCAAGCCTTGGCCAGTTTGCGGGGCGCCCAGTACGCCCAAGGCGCGGAAGACCCGGAAGACCTGGAGATGGACCAGTTCGAGCTGAAGTACGGACAACCGGATAGGGGGCGTGAGTTCGATGGCAGATTCTGAGCTCACTATCCGGTTCAACGCCGAAGCCGCCGAGGCGAAGGCGGAGGTCGAAGAGTTCAAGGCGCTGTTGGAGTCGCTGAAGGACACGAAGCTCACCATCGACGTCGATTTCTCCAAGGTCACCGAGGCGATCGCTGAGGTGGAGGCGTTGAAGGCGGCGCTGACCGATGCCGGCGACACCATCAAGATCGACGTCGACACCTCCGGCGTTGCCGAGGCCGAGGCCGAGCTGGCGACGCTGAAAGCGGCCGAGGAGCTGGTCAAGGAGCCGGTCAAGCTCGACATCGACACCTCGCAGCTGAAGGAGGCTGAGCAGGGGCTCACCACCCTCGAGTCGACGGTCAACGCGGTGTCGCAGTCGGTGGCCGCGTTCGCCACCGACGCCCAGGGGCTGACGACTGCCATCACCTCCATCGAGGGGGCGGCGCAGACCGCTGAGCAGGGCATGACGGCCCTGGAGACGGGGCTGACCACGGTCGAGCAGGGGGCCACCGCCCTTGAGGGTGGGATGCAGTCCCTCACCGGCGGAATGACCGCGATCGAAGGCGCCGCGCAGGCCGCCGAGGGTGGCATCACCGCGCTCGAGGGTGGGTTCACCGCCCTCGAGTCGGGCATCACCACCGCCGAGACGGGGTTCATCGTCCTGGAGACCGCGCTGAACGACGTCACCGGCGCGTTCCAGGTCGTCGAAGGCGGCTTCACCGACGTCGAGCAGGGTGTCGGGCTCGTGGTCGGTGCGATGAACAACCTGGATCAGGTGATCGGCACCGTCACCGGGTCGATGCAGGGGTTGGCGACGGGCGCCGCGTCCGGGTTCGCCGCCGCCATGGAAACCTTGGCCGGGGTCATTCCGATGGCCGCGATGGCCATGGTTGCGTTCGCAGCCGCCGCTGCCCTGGCCGCTGTGGCCGCCGCTGCCCTGGTCGCCGCTGTGGCTGCTCTGGCTGTGGTGGCTGTGGCCGCGTTTGCCGGGTTCGGGATTGCGATGCTGGCCGCCGGGGCGGCGATCACCGGGCTGGTGGTCGCGGCCGAGTCGGGCAACAAGGAAGTGAAGAAGCAGTTCAAGGACTTGGCGACCGAGGTGAAGAAGGACTTCGCCGAGATCACGAAGCCGTTCGGTCAGGTTTTGCAGCAGATGATCCAGGCGGTGCGGCAGGCGTTGCCGCAGATCGCGGACCCGCTGAAGAAGGCGTTCCAGACGATCGCCTCAGTGGCTCAGGCGGCCATCCCGAAGGTCGTGGCGTCGCTGAAGGAACTGGCGAACGGCTTCAACGTGATCACCCAGACGTTGGCGCCGCAGTTCACCCAGTTCTTCAACGCCCTGCCCGGTCTGATGCAGGCCGGCATCCAGGCTGTGGAGCACATGGCGACCGCGTTCCACAACGCGAGCGGTGCGTGGGACGCGGCGGTCCCGGCGGCGGAGAAGCTGATCGGGAAGCTGGGCGACCTCGGCGCCACGATGATCACGATCGGATCGAAGG
This sequence comes from Nocardioides sp., assembly GCA_025965335.1. Taxonomy (GTDB): domain Bacteria; phylum Actinomycetota; class Actinomycetes; order Propionibacteriales; family Nocardioidaceae; genus Nocardioides. The sequence continues at coordinate 8,800 of JAOPXC010000370.1, forward strand.
AAATCACCCCGCTGATCAACGACGTGGGTCGGCTCAGCGACTCGTTCCGGAGCATGGCGGAGAAGGTCCAGCCGGCGATGAAGCCGGCCATGGACGCCTTCACCGACCTGGGTGTCGCGGTGATGAAGGCCATCGGGGACAGCACCGGGCAGATGAACAAGTTCTCCGGGTCGGTCTCGAGCGCCTCGTCGGCGATCGGCAAGGAAATCCAGGACATCATCACGATCGTCACCGACCTGGGCACCGATTTCATGAACGCCATCAAGCAATGCGAGCCGGCGTTCAGTGCCCTGAAGGACTCTGTCTCCCAGAACGGCCCACAGATCACCTCAATGATCAAGGGTGTCATCGACATCGTGCTCGGCCTGGGTACCGCGATCTCCGACCTGATCGGCATGGGCGCGAAGGTCGTCGACTTCTTCGACAAGTGCAAGCTCGCCATCGCACACATGGACGAAGCCCTCGGCACGACCACCCAGTCCGAGCGGGACCTGATCGCGGCCTCCAACGCCGCCGCGCCCCCGGTGCAAAACCAGGGCGTCGTCATGGCCGACACCGGCGACAAGGCCAAGGGTCTCGCGGACGCCAACAAGAGCGCCGTGGCACCCACCAACGACCTGGGCGACGCCGCGAAAGACACCGCCGGCAAGATCGGCGACGCGAAGAAGCCGGTCGACGACCTGGGTTCGTCGGTCAAGGACATCAAGCCCCCGCTGGACGACGCGAAGAGCTCGGTGCAGGGGCTGTCGGACCCGACGAAGCAGGTCGGCACCGATGTGCAGACCCTGGCGAAGCAGGCGGCGGACGCGAAGCAGCCGCTGACGGATCTGAACACGGCCGCGAGCAACCTGGGGCCGGCGTTCAAGGCCGCGCAGGCGGGCATGGACCCGGTGGTGTCGGACATGCAGAAGCTGGGTCCGGCGGTCAAGGAAGTGGCCGCCCCGTTCGCGGCTTTCGTGAAGGACGTGACGACGTTCGGTGCGCAGCTGAAGTCGGCCGGTCCGACGTTCTCGACGTTCGTGAAGGACTTCACCTCCTTCGCAGCGCAGCTCAAGGGTGCCACCGCGCCGTGGGCGACCTTCGTGAAGGACTTGACCACGTTCGCGGCTCAGATCAAGTCGGCCGGTCCGACGTGGTCGACGTTCGTGAAGGACATGACAACGTTCGATGCGCAGATCAAGGCCGCGAGCACGATCTGGACGACGTTCGTGAAGCAGTTCACCCTGTTCGACGCCCAGCTCAAGGCCGTTGGTCCATTGTGGACGGCGTTCGTGAAGTCGTTCACCACGTTCACCGCGCAGATCAAGACCGCGAACACGATCTGGACGACGTTCGTCAAGCAGTTCACCGCGTTCGACGCCCAACTCAAGGCGGTGTCCCCGCTCTGGTCGGCGTTCGTGAAGACGTTCGTGACGTTCACCGCGCGGCTGCAGCAGGCCGTGCAGCGGTTCACCCAGCTGGTGAAGTCGATGCAGCAGTTCGTGCAGGCCATCACCCAGAGCCTGTCGATATTGAAGCAGTTCGAGCAGGAACTGCAGAAGACCGTCCAGGTGGTGCAGCAGTTCACCCAGTCCATCCAGCAGGCCGACGACATCACCGCCCAGTGGACAACGGACCTCGGTACCGCCGTGGAGCAGCTGTACCAGTTGCAGCAGCAGATCATCTACGTGGACCAGTCGGTGCTCGACCTCGAGCAGGATCTCACCTCGGTCGTGCAGCGCCTCGACGAGATCACCCAGGTTGCCCCGGAAGCCGGCAAGGCCATGCAGCAGTCGTTCGAGGACGGCGACAAGGCGGCGAAGAAGCTCGACGAGACCGTGAAGAAGCTCATCGAGGATCTGCAAAAGCTGATCTCGTTGATGAAGGAAGCCGGGCTCTCCGGTGGCGGTGGAGGAGGCGGTGGAGGTACCGGTGGCGCCTCGTCCGCTGGTGCGTCGACCGCGAACGCCGCCGTCGGTGGCGCGACCGCCGCACTGCAGTCCGCGTCGCCGTCGAAGGTCATGGAGGCGGTCGGCGAGGACTTCAACGCCGGCTTCGCCAACGGCATCACCGGCACCCAAACCGGAGTAGCCGCCGCCGCGACGGCAATGGCGAACGGGTCCGTGGATGCGGTCAACTCCGCCCTGGAGACCTCGTCGCCGTCGCGGTTGCTGCACCAGATCGGACGTTGGTTCGGTGAGGGCTTCTGGCGGGGTATCCGTGAGGAAGAGCGTTGGTGTCGCCAGGCCGCCCACGACACCGGGATCACCGTCATTGAGGTGCTGACGGCGACCGCGACGGTGGACGCACAGAACGTGGGACAGCTGTTCGGGATCAACCTGGCGAAGGGCATCACCCAGTCCCTCGGGTCGGTGAAGGCCGCCGCCCTCGGGTTGGCCACGGCCGCCACGTCCGAGGCGACCGCTGTGCTCGGGCACATGGGGCTGCTGGGTATCGCGGGTTCGGGTGCGTCGATGCAGCCGCAGTCCGCGCCGATCTCCCTGTCCTCAGGGCAGGCCCAGCAGGGCGGTGGCAAGCACTGCGTGCACGAACACCATGTGCACTTGGACGGCAAGGAGCTCCGCATCCTCGCTGATCACCAGATCGAGAAGTTCATCGACAAGCACACCGCCGCGACGCAGGGCCAGAAGCGATGAGCGCCACCACTACGGTTCGCCCCAACGCCACCGTCCAGCTCGGCTCCTGGTCGGTGGTGGGGGCGGCGAACGCGCACACCGCCCTGTCGGACAACACGGACACCACCTATGTGCAGCTGACGCCGCGTTGCCGCCTGGACACCCAGCGGCTGCGCCTTGGTCTGCCGACGATTACCATCCCCACCGGGGCGCAGATCAGCTCGGTGGGGGTGCGGATCCGCATCCAAACGGTGGTGTTCCCCGCGCCGCAGCCGATCTGCTTGGGCTGGTTCCGGTGCCACCGCCCGCCGAACATCATCACGATCATCATCGACTTCATCCTGCTGTTGCTGTTCGGGTGGCGATGCCCGCGTCAGCCCACGGTGGTGTGGGTTGAGCAGCAGCTGGAGAACTTGACGTCGGACCCGGACGGTAACCCGTGGACCCTCGCCAGCTTCAACCAGTTCGAGGTGCACCTCGGCCGCGATGATGTGTCGGGGAACCCGCTGCGGATCTCCGAGGTGTACGTCGACATCACCTACACCCAGCAGGCCGTCATCACGGTCACGGCCCCCACCGGGACCATCACGACCACGTGTCGGCCCACGGTCACCTGGACCTACACCTCCCCGGACTCGAACCCGCAGGCCTCCTACAACGTGGCCATCTACACCGCCGCGCAGGTCGCCGCTGGTGGGTTCGTTCCGTTCGTCACCCCACCGATCCAAACGTCGGGGGTGACCTTCGGTGAGGATCTGCAGTGGAACCTCACCACGGACATCGTCAACGGTGGCTACTCCGCGTATGTGCAGGTCAATCAGGTGTGGCCGGGGTCGAACGACTTCCCGTCCGGGATTGCGTCGATCACCTGGACGCAGTCCATCGCCGGCGCCCCGAACGCGGTCATCTCCAACTCCCTGTTCGACACCGTCTACAACCGGGTCCGCCTCGACATCACCACCGGCGGTCCCACCCCGACCACGGCCGCGTTCGCGGTGCAGGCGTCGCGGGACAGCGGCGTCACCTACGGCCCGGTCCGCAACGCACTGTTGCTGACCAACACGGGCGGGACGATGACGGTGTACGACTACGAGGCCCCGCTCAACGCGCCCAGCAAGTATCGGGTGTTGGCGTACGGGCAGACCGGCAGCCTGCTGTTCGCGGCGGCGGCGTACTCGAACGTTGTCACCGTCACCCCGCAGGTCGACGTCCCGTGGCTGAAGGACCCGCTCGACCCCACGGTGAACACCCCGTTCCCCATCGCCTACCAGGGCGACGCACGCACGGTGCGAAGGGTGCAGGGCACGTTCGAAGTCATCTCCGGTGGGCTGCAGGTCGACAAGATCGTCGTCAACGGTCCGCAGTACGGCCCCGAGGGCACGTACACGCTGAACTTCTACAAGGACCAGCCGGCGGACTACTGGTCAGCGTTCAAGCAACTCGACCAGTCCGGGCACATCCTGCTGGTCCAGTACACCAACGGCGAACAGCTCTATGTGCTGTTCGGACCGGGCGCGGCGGGCTCCGACATGAGTTACGAGTGGGAAGTTGTACCCAACTACCACAAGGTTTCGGTCTCCTACACCTCAGTCGGAGCTCCACCGATTACGTCCTGAGAGGCGGCCATTGTGCAACCCACCTCGTCCGCCTTTCAGGCCGCAATCCAGGCGTCCCATCAGGCGGTGTCCCGGTGCGACATCATCCAAAACGGCTCCGTTGTCATGCAGCTGCCGATCGTGGCCGGCTCCGTCACTGCGGACCGCACAGCGGCGCAGATGCGGCAATTCGACGCTACCCTTGCCGACCCGGACGGGTCGCTCACCCCGGCGGATATGTCGGCGGTGTTGGCGCCGTTCGGAACCAGGGCGCAGATCTGGCGGGGTGTGCTGATCACCGAGGTTGACGCGGTGCAGGACATCGACAACAGCGCGGCCACATTCAACCAGGGAACGAACAACGGCACGATCGGCGACCCCGTCACGGGATCGCTGATTTTGGGCTGGACCTAGACCTCCCGCTTGACTCGGGGCGTGCTCCGAGCGCAAGAACGCGAGCAGAAAAGGCCCCTGCCTGGACGAGCGTCGGGCCACGCAACGAAAGACGCTCCGCAGCGTCCGCAGTCTCGTCGTTCACCGCGTACGCGGTTGCCCACTGCGTTAAGCGAGTAGTCCTCGTGATCCTCGACAGTGTAGGCGCGGTTCAAAATGTTGCACCCATGGCAAGACGGGGCCAGGTTCGACGGCGCGTTGTTGTGAGTGTCGCGGTCTAGGTGGTCAACGACCAGCGCGCCCTTGGCCGTACGCACACCGGTTATCCAGGTGACCCTGGTGCCGCACTTGTGGCAAACGTGCGGCCCGGCCCCGATGGCATCCCAGAGCACTAGGCGATGTTCTGGGATTCGATTGCCCCTCTTGGTCGCTAGAGGGTGGTTCGCGGCGATGGTGACCATCCTGTAGCGAGCGTTGTACTCACTGTCAGGTTTTCTCTTGCCTATGTAGAAGCAGGCTTTGCTGCAGTATCTCTTGTTCAACGAGGGGTATGTCGTGAACGGCGTGGCGCACACAGCGCACTGTCTCTCGATCATTTCTCCAGTGTAGCACCGGGGGTTAGCCATTAGTAACTTTATTTTCACCATTGCTAAAGGTCGGTTCGTTCAGCAAGCCTCGCTGGCCACCGGGTCTGATGCTGTTCTGGTTCTCCTGCTCAAGTCCTCCGGACTGCAGGTCGACGCCACGCTGCAGGACTACACCACCCTGTCGACGATGCTGGCGTCGAACACCGAGGCGACGTTCACGAACTACGTCCGCAAGGTGCTGACCAGCGGGTTGACCATCACTCAGAACTTCACCACCAACATCAACTCGGTGGCGGTCGGCAACCAGACCTGGTTCGCCGCCGGCGGTGCATCCAACGATGTATTGGGGAAGTTGGTCACCGCGTACCGGCCGTTGTCCAGCTCGCCGGACTCGGCGTGCATCCCGATGACGGCGTATGACTTCACCGCCACCACCACCGGCAGCGACCTGATCGCCCAGTTCGCGTCGGGCGTCTACGCAACGGCGTCCTGAGCCATGCCGTACCCCGTGGGGCTTCTGGACCCCGAATGCACGTCGAACTACGGCTCGACATTCAGCGCCACATTTCCAATGACCGTGGGTAGCAGCTTCCAGACCGGTGACCTGCGCATCGTGTACTTCGCGCTCAGAGGCACTCCGACGGCGTCGACGTTCCCCGGATGGACAAAGAACGTTGAGTCCGCTGGTCCGCTGCAGGGTCGCCTTATGGTCTTTACGAAGGTGCTTACTCCAGGTGCCGTCGATGGTGTGTTAACGGTTAGCTTCGCTACTGACTCGTACATGTACGCGGCCGTTACTGTCCGAAACCCATTTTTGGCGCAGTCGATTACCATCACTAATGCGTCAGCTACCCCAGCCAGTCGAACGTCCGCATCGAACCCGAGCGTCACCGCAACAGCTAACGGCGTTCTTCTGAACTTTGCCCTTATCGGGATGAGTACGACAGGCACAGTGTTCACGGCGGACCCCTCCATGACGCAACTCGCCACTGCGGCGGCGGACGACGGCACTGCCTACTACGAGGCACTCATAGCGGCTGAGAACTACGTAACGGCTGGAAGCACGGGGACAAAGAGCCACCCAATATCCCCGACGGGTAGTTACGAGTATCAGACGTCTTCCCTGTACCTGCAGCAGAACCCTGACGTCACCTTCACGATGTCGACGTCGCCGAACGAGACCGACGCCGGCGTGGTCACCACCTCGAGTATCCCGAACACTCAGACGCACTTCACGATGAGCGGGTCGCCGAACGAGACTGACGCGGCGCCGCAGGTGTTCACCCAGTTGACGGGGTTCCGGATCAGCCCGCTGCTGGCCATTCCGCAGTCCCCGATCACCAGCAGTGTCATCCACTGGGATCAGGCGACACCGGCGGTGGGTTCGACGGTGACGGTGGAGACCTCGGTTGACGGCGGTGCGTCATGGCAGCCGGCGGTGCAGGACGGCCCGATCGCCCGGTTGCTGCCGGGGACGAGTGTGTGGCAGACGGTGCAGACCCGGGTGACGTTGAAGCGGTTGCGCGTCACCGACCCGAGCCCGCGCGTGTCGAACGTTGAGGTGCGGGTCGCCACCAACGCCTCCAACGCCGAGCTCGTGAGCCTCGGCCTGTTCACCATCAACAACACCAACATCACCATCACTGGTGGCACCACCGGTGGTTCGTCCGGTTCCGGCGGCGGTGGGAACGGGGTCACCGGGTCCGGTGGTGGCAACACCGGCGGTGGGTTGTCGATCGAGATTTCCGGGGTGGACCTGTCGCGGTCGGTGTCGCGGAACTCCTGGGAAGACGTGCATTTCGTAGACTCCGGCACGAATTACGCCACGGCGATCCACGACATCATCGAGGACCGGCTACCGGGCACCCAGTACAACTTCGCGTCCACCACCCACGTCACCCCGAAGCTCATCTTCGGGATGTCGATGGACTCCGACCCGTGGCAGGACGCCCAAGACCTGGCGACCGCGATCGGCATGGAGCTCTATTTCGACGCGCTCGGGGTGTGCACGCTGCGCGACGTTCCCGACCCGGGGACCGGCCAGTCGGTGTGGACGTTCTCTGACTCAGCGAACCCGACGATCGCGTCCGCGACCCGGTCGCTGACGGATCAGACGGTGTTCAACTACATCGTCGCTTACGGCGAGTCGGTCGACAACGCCGTCCCGGTGTCGGCGGTCGCTTTTGACGACAACCCGAACAGCCCCACGTACTACTTGGGCGCGTACGGCAAGGTCCCCACCAGCTTTACCTCGCCCGAGATCACCACCGTGGAGCAGGCTCAGGCGGCGGCGGATGCGCTGCTGAACCTGTCCATCGGGAACGCGGAGAACGTCGAGATCTCGGTGGTGCCCAACCCGGCACTCGAACCGGGGGACGTGATCACGGTGACCATCGGGGAGCTGAAGCTGACCGGCACGTTCATGGTCAACGACATGAACACTCCGTTGTCGGCCGCCGAGGCGCAGACATTCACCGTGTACCGCCAAACCACCTAGGAGGGCGCTGTGTCCATCTACGGGGCGATCAACCGGTCCGCTCGGGCACTGGCCCGCAAGAACCGGGCACAGGTGCGGGTACCCACCGACGCGATGAAGCTGTCTGGGCGGCAAGCGGTGGTGCAGTCGATCAACGTCAGCGGCCACACCTGCAGTGTGCTGCTGGCCAACTCGTCCACCCCGTTCACCTGCGCCTGGTCGGATCACTACCAGCCGGCGAACGGACACACGGTCTGGGTGATGTTCTTCGGTAGGTCCCCGATGGTCGTGTTCAGGTGCCAGTGACCTGGTTCGCCGAAGGGGCCGACTCATCCTCAGTGTTCCTGCAGTACGGGGCAGTTGGGGCCACGACGGTCATCTTCATTGGTATCGCCTGGACCTTGTTCAAGAAGTTCGAGGAGACCCTGAAGCTCGAGCGTGAGGGTCGCAAACGCGCCGAGGACGAGCTGCGTGAGTCGAACGCCTACATCCGTGACAAGTGCGTACCCGCATTGGAGCAGGCCACGACGGTGATGGCGCAGTTCCTCCGTGCGTCACGGAGGGACGGTCGTGACTATGACGATGCCCCCCGATGAACTCAGCACGGAGGAGCTCTACAAAGAGGCCAAGAAGATGCGACGGGAGCTCCTGGCGGCGGTGGATGAGCTGAACGGGTTCGCTGCCGCCCTGGCTGAGCTAGCCGTCAAGCAAGAGCACGAACAGCTGGGGGAGGATTCAGAATGACCGAGCCAGACCCCACCAATCTGCCGGCGGTAGCCGCGAAGCTCATCACCACGATCGACGGTTTGACCGCCGCGATCAACGACCTGCTGCGGCGTACGGCCCGCTCGGAACGGTTCATCGCGTTCACCGTCGCCGGCCTGGTGTTGGATCTCGGGTTGACGATCGTGGCCGGGTTCCTGGTGTACTCGCAGTACTCGACGAACGCCACGTTGGAAGACACCCGTGGCGAAGTGCTGTGCCCGCTCTATAGCGTCTTCCTCGGCTCCTACAACCCGAGTTCTCGGGCGGCGGGGACGGACCGCAAGACCTACGAAGACACGTTCCAGGTGATCCGTGACGGGTACCAGCACTTGGGGTGCACGTCGCCGCTCGTGCCACCGGCCACACCTCACGCCGCCCCACCGAAGTAATGGGGCGCCACGTCCGCCGTTCGGGGCGTGTTTGGGTGATGTTCCTGGTGGTCGTGTTGGCGATCTTGTCGGTTGCGTTGATCTACATCATCGCGGCGAGGCGGCAGGACGACGCGAAACAGGCAGCGGTGGCGCAGGCCAACACCATCGCCGACCCGATCCTGGGGCTGTGCGCCCAGGGCGGTGACGTGGGGCAACGGTTGTCCGACGCGGGGCTGTGCAGCGCGGCGGCCGTGGTGAAGGTCGGACCGTCAGAGGGGCAGTCGCCCGGACTGACACCCGAGCAGGTGCAGGCCCTAGTCAAGTCGGAGTTGGCGAAGCGTCCCAGTCCGCAGCCGGTCGGTCCGAGCTCGACGCAGTTGGCCGGGGCGGTGCAGGCGTTCATCACGGCGAACCCGACGTTGTTCAAGGCGCCGGCGCCGACAACCGCGCAGATCCAGGCGGCGGTGAACACCTACATGCGCACCCATCCGGTGCAGGTGCCGCAGCCGGTGCCGGTCTATCAGATGCCGGGCCTGGGTGGCTTCACAGGCGTGCCGCAGTATCCGCCCGCCCCGCAGTGGCCGCCGAACCGCAGGTTCTCTCCGCGCTGATACAGCGCCAGCTCACAGCCCCGTAGAGGGCCTAACTCTCCCGCCCCCTCACTGGGGGAGGGCCTCGGACGCCCTCGATTTGGGGTGTTCGCTCACAGGAGGTAAAAACCGATGCGTCGACTGCTGGTCGCCGGCATTGCCGCCCTGGCGGTAGTGCTAGGTCTCGTTGTATCCACGGGGGTGGCCTCGGCCGCTCCGAGCGCGCTGCCCTGCGCCCGTGACGCTGCCAGCGCACAGCCGGCCGGCTGCGGAGGGGAGCACCGGCCCACTGGCCCCGGCCTCAACGTCGGGCTCGACGCCAACCTGAACCTGGGTACGACCGTGGTGCCGTGCCCGGCGCATGAACACCGCGTCCCCGGGGGCGCCTGCGTCCCGGACGGTGTCGGATTCCCCGGGCACCCCGGCGGACCGCGCGGCGGCCACTTCCCCGGATACGGACTGCCCATCGGCGGCTACCAGGGCCTGCCCGTCCTGGTCAACGGGAACATCATCGTCCTCGACGGTGGCCTGCAGGCGAACGTGTGCAGCTACTCCACATGGGACGGCTTCAACGGTCGCTTCGGCAGCCACCTCGGCGGACTCCGTGGCCGGTTCGGTCACAGCCCAGCCGCCGCGTGGGCGCAGCTGCGCGCACAGGCTGCGTGCAACGCGGCAGTCGTGAACGGCCTCAGCGGACTGACCCTGGTCGACGGCAGCTACCTGAACCTGGGCGGCGAGTTCGGCACCGTCAACGTCTGCTCGTTCTCCACCTTCAACGACTTCGGCAACCGCTTCGGCGGTCGCTTCGGCAACCGCTTCAACGGTGTCCGTGGCCGCTTCGGCGGCAACCCGCTCGGTGCGTGGAACCAGCTCCGCAACCAGGCCTCCTGCGGCAACACCGTCGTGGTAGTCCCGTCCAGCACCACAGTGGTGCAGGCGCCGGCCGCCACAGCCGAGGCGCTGCCGGCCGATCCCAGCACCACGGCCCCGAGCGCCGACGACGGTGCCTCCAAGCCCCTGACCTCGAGCCCGGTTCCCTCGGGACCGGTGCAGACCGGTGGGGACAGTGCCGCGTACGTGCTGGCTCACGCGCGGGCTGTCTGAGTCGTGACCAATGCCGACCCGCGACGGCGGCAACGGTTCGATACAGGTCGGGAGGGTGGGACGCGAGGTTACGCTCGTTTTCTGCCCTCCCGGCAGTATCGACGGCCCAACAGTTTCCTTCTCGGCGGAGTCCGTCCAAGAACTCATCGCCGCCCTCGTGAAAGCAAGACGCGAGGCATGCGGCTCCTGCTGGTCGTCCTCGGACTGACCCTGGCCGGCTGCTCGCATCCGTCGGCGCAGCTGTCCCCACCGAAGCTGACCTCCCCGCCGAGCTTCACTCCGGCGGCCCCGGATGTGGGTGTGTCGTCGGTGGCGATCCCGTCCATCGGGCTGAACGACAACCTGACCATGCAGGTGGTCAAGCAGCCCGATGGGTCCCTCGGTGTCCCGCCGCTCACCTCGCCAAGGATGATCGGCTGGTACCGGCAGAGCCCGGTCCCCGGCGACAACAGCTGCGACCATCCCTGCGTCGGTCGGTCGGTCGTGGTGGCGCACATCAACGCCAACCACGTCGAGGGCGCCTTCGCGGAGCTGGCGAAGGTGAAGGTCGGCGCCACCATCGCGGTGGGTCGCACCGACGCACAGACGGCCACGTTCAAGGTCACCCGGACGTTGGTCATCGCCAAGTCGAAGTTCCCGACCGACGACGTGTACGGGCCGGCGAAAGAGGCCGAGCTCGTGGCGATCACCTGCGGCCCGGACGCGTACAACGCGAAGACCCACAACTATGAGAACCAGACCATCGTGTGGGCCACGCTCGTCAGCTTGAAGCCGACCGGCCCGTAGTTGTGACGCCGGGGGAGCGGGCTTCATCGGCAGTCATCAACTTCCTGTCCCGCGATCTCGGCCGGGCCATCTACCTGCAACAGGTCCATGTCGCGGATGAGCGCGGCGAGTGCAACGGCTGCCGATCCCAGACCAGGTGGATCGAACACCCCTGCATCATCCGTCAGCTCGCCGATGAGTGCGTCACGAGGCAAATCCCCATACAGCGGAGGCAATCGCCATGAGCGACTGCAAGTGCACCTGCCGCCACCACTACCCGGACAACTACCCGGTCACACACGGGGAGCTGAGGCACCGCCTCCAAGAACTCTGGGACTACGTCCTGGAGCAGTCCAACACCGTCTCGATCTTAGGAGAGAAGTTGTCCGTCACTCAGGCTGACCTCGACGCCCTCGCCACCTCCATCGCCGCTGACGTCTCCGCCATCCAGGCCGAGATCGCCGCACTGGAAGCCGCCAACCCGAACCTGGACCTGTCCGGTCTGCAGGCGGCTGTGGCGTCCCTCGACGCGACCGCTAACCCGGCCCCGCCGGCTGTCTGACCTTCTTCACCCTTTAACCCCAGCCCTAGCCCCGGGCGCCGTTCGTCTCCTGTCGGTAGCTCGGGGCTGGGGCTGGCCCATGTTTACAGGAGCCCACATGAAGTTCGGTAAAGCACGCGCGGGGGCCTTCGCTGCTAGCTACACCCGCAAGCCCCGCGCGAACGGTGTCGCGTACAACCCCCGCCAGGTCGCCGCCGCCTATAACTGCCCGATCAACCAGTTCGACGGCACCGGCGTCACCGTCGGCATCGTCGAGCTCGGCGGCGGGTACAACCCCGCCGACCTGGTGGCGATGGCGCTCAAGGCGAACGTCACCGTTGTTGGTGTCGACGGGGCCACCTCCAAGTCCGACGGCCCCAACGGCGCGGACGGTGAGGTGATGCTGGACGTCGAGGTTGTCGCGGCGGTCGCCCCGGGTGCCAAGCAACGCGTCTACTTCGCCCCGAACACCGACCAGGGGTTTCTGGACGCCATTGTGCAGGCCGCCGCCGAGTGCGACTACGTGTCGATCTCCTGGGGTGGCCCGGAGACCTCGTGGAGTAAGAAGACCGTCGCTGCCTACGCCGCCGCGTTCGCCGCCGCCCGAGCCAAGGGTGTGACCGTGTTCGCGGCGTCCGGTGACTCCGGCAGCACCGACGGCACCCGCTCCAACACCACCGACTACCCGGCATCGGACCCGTCCGTGGTCGGCTGTGGTGGCACGAAGCTGCTCCTCAACACCGACGGCACCCGCGCGTCGGAGGTCACTTGGGACGAGAACGACACCCAGTCCGCGACCGGTGGTGGGGTGTCGAAGCTGTTCCCCGGTCGACAGGTGCCTGACGTCGCCGGCAATGCCGACCCGGTCACCGGTTACTTGGTCAGTGTCGACGGGCAGTCCTTCCCGATCGGTGGCACCTCGGCTGTGGCCCCGTTGTACGCGGGCATGGCGGCGGTGCTGCGACAGGCCTACGGCAAGTCCTGGGATTTCCTTAACACGGTTGTCAGCAATCCGACGATCTGCTTCGACGTCACGATCGGCGACAACGGCGGCTACAAGGCCGGCCCCGGCCGCGACCAGGTGACCGGGTTCGGCGTGGTCGACATGGGCAAGCTCCTCGCGGTCCTGCAAGGCGGTGGCCCCGTGGTCACCCCGCCGCCGGTGGTTACTCCGCCGTCGACTGATGCGGTTGCACTGCTGGTCAGCATCGAGACGCAGATCGCGGCGTTCCTCGCCGCACAGACACACGGTCACTAATCATGTCGGACTGGAAGTGGCATCCGGAGCGCGCCGAAGGTGACAGGTGGGTCGAAGCCGGCGCCCCGGAGCCGGAGACGACACTCCTGTCTGCCGCTACTCCAGCGGACATCTTGACCGCCGGCGGCATCTTGCGGGCGACCGAGGTTGTCGAGCTCGCGGCGGCGGCTGGGTTGGACCTGGCCGCCGCCGCTGTCGTCCTGCTCAAGGAGTCGGGCGGCGGCCGGAATGTGTGGGGTCACGACGGTGTCATCGTCGCCCCCAACACCTACATCAAGGGCGCCGAGGTCACCGAGCAGGCATACCGGGCCTATCTCCAGGCGGTCACCGCTGGGCGAGCCGGTCGGCAGGGCTGCGGCCCGATGCAGCTCACCTGGAGCGGGTACCAGGCCCAAGCCGACGCTCTGGGCGGCTGCTGGGACTGGCGCAACAACGTCACCGTCGGCTTCCAAGCCCTGGCCCAGCACATCCGCAACAGCGGGCTGCGCGGCGGCTTCCGCGACTACAACGGCTCCGGCCCGGCGGCTGAGGCGTACGCGACTGACGCGATGACGAAGTACGACGTGTGGCGAGTTCGTCTCGGAACACCCGACCCGGCAGGGGCTGGCGATATGACACCTGCGGATAGTCAGAAGCTCGACGAAATCCACCAGCAGCTCCTCGGCGTAATGGCCGCGTGGGGCGGTGGGGTCACCGACGCACAGGGCACCCCCTACAACGCGTTGCAGTTCGCCATGCGGACCAACGTCGAGATCCACCAGACCGCCCTGATGTGCCAGCAGCTGCTCAAGCGGGCGCAGGCGAAACCACCGGGGATGCTGCGATCGGACGTGAACGAGATCGCCGCCACGATTGCGCAGCACCCGGCCATCGCGGCGCTGGTCGACACGGGGGAGATGACGACGGTCTCCTTCTGGAAGGCGACTGCTGAACGGCTTGTGCGCGCGTTCGCGGTGTCGATGCTGTCGCTGCTCGGCGCCGGCGTCATCGACATCGTCCACGTTCCTTGGACCACCGACCTCAGCATCTCCGGCGGTGCGGCCGTGGCGTCGCTGCTGGCGTCGCTGGTCGCGTCGCAGGTCGGAGATCCCGGATCCCCGTCGTTCCTGAAGGGAAAGCAGTGAGTGTCCGTCGCGACAAACGGTAGTTAATGATCGCCGGCTGACGTCGCGAAAGATGGTCTGACCTGGGAAAATAAGAGCAAGAGCCCCGGCGCTGCGCCAACAGCCCGGGGTGTGACCGACTAGTTGGAGTCGATATGTCTGAGGTTAGTCGCGACCAAGAGCGCTGGCTACCAGTGGTCGGCCATGAAGGCCACTACGAAGTTTCCGATATGGGTCGCGTGCGCAGCGTTGACCGCGTGATACCTCGACGAGCTGGCGGCCCTCAGAGGCTTCGTGGCCACGTGATGAAGACTCCCGTGTCCGAAGATCGTTACCGCATAGTCAAGCTAGGCAACGGCACCGGGCGCTACCGGACGCATTGGGTTCACAAGCTCGTGCTCACAGCCTTCATTGGGTCGAGGCCGGACGGCATGGTCGCCTGCCACGGACCCGGTGGTTCTCTAGACAACCGGCTGTCCAACCTTCGCTGGGATACCCAATCGGGGAACCTTCACGATATGCGCTTGCACGGAACTAATCCCCAGGTAAATAAGAGTCGTTGCACTCGCAAGCACCTATTGGTCGAACCGAACCTGAGGGGCGATGTTCCGGATGGGCATCGTGGATGCCTTTCTTGCCACCGCGCACTTGCCGCAGTCAGATACGCACGGAACCACGGAAGGGCCTTGGACGTGATTCTCGTTTCTGATGAGAAGTATCGGCAGATCATGGGGGATAAGACATGAGCGTCCGTGTGTATCCGGCCGTGGTGGTGTCCGTGCACGACGGCGACACGGCAACCGTCTCCGTCGACCAAGGTTGGTCGAACTCCAGGCTGTGCGTCATCCGGCTGTGGGGGATGAACGCGATCGAGCTCGCGCAGCCGGGCGGCCCGGAAGCCCGCGACCACTTGATGGCGATGCTGCCGGTCGGGCTGCCGGTCACCCTGATCTCTCACGGTTGGGACAAGTACGGCGACCGGACCGACGGGCAGATCATCCTGCCGAACGGTGTCGACACCGGCATCCAGATGATCGCCGACGGGTACGCCGCCGCCTGGACCGGCAAAGGCCCGCGCCCGGTACCGCCGTGGCCGATCCCAGTTCCCGCTTCGAAGGAAGGCGCCTGACATGTCCATCTCTCTGCTGCTCGCCGTGATCGCCCTGCTGCTGGCCGTGTTCAGCTTCGTGCCGGTGGCGCACAACTACCCGCTGCTCGCGGTCTCGGTAATCCTGCTTGCCATCGCTGTGATCGTCTGATGACCGGCATCTTGCTGTGCGTGCTGGCGTTGGTCGTGGCGATCGTGTCGCTGGTGTTGTGCCTGATCCGCAACAGACTGGCCGCCGTACGTGACTGGCCGTTCTACCTGATCGTCGCCGTGATTGTCACTGAGGTTGCCCTGCTCTGGGGCAACATCGGGATCATCTACAGCCACGCCGGCTGGACCGGCTAATGGCCGCTGTCAAAGTCGATCTGACCATCGAGCAGGGCTCGGACTGGCCGGGGTTGGCGTTTCCCATCTTCGACTCCGAAGGCTCCCCCTACGACCTGTCCGGGTGCAGCGCTCGGGGTCAGATCCGGCGGGTGGCGAACTCGGACCCGGCGCTGTTCACCTGGTCCACCTCCCCGGCCACCGGCGAAGGTTTGATCACCCTCGCCGGGAACATCCTCACGATCCGCGTTTTGGGTTCTGAGTCCACGTCGTGGGACTGGAACACCGGGCGCTACGACATCCAACTGACCAACCCGGCGGCACCCGTGGGACAGCGTGTATTCCGCATCGCTGATGGTGCCGTGTACCTCGACCTGGAAGTGACGAGATGAGCAACCTGGTATCCGCGTGCCTCGGCTGTGGCCAAGAGGACGACCACCCCAAGCACGTTATCGCTGTGGACCCGACCAATCTGGTCCGGTGGCATTACGACTGCCATGACGCGATCGCTGGATGTCCCGATGTTTGCGCTCCGATCGTGAAGAGCGCGAAGGGCAAGACCGGGGAAGAACTCCGGACTCACCTCATGTTAAAGAAGGGCTGACCTGTCATGGGATCAATCGTTGTCCTCGAGGCGAACCGTCTGCTTGACGCCAGCCTGAGCACCACCGCCTACACCGCTCCGACCACAGGCATGAATCTGGCACTCGTCACCGTTATCGGCACCAATGCCGCCGCCGGTACTGAGGTCACCGGTGGTTCCTACGCACGGCAGCCCATTGCGTTCGGAGCTGCGTCGGCGGGCTCCGCCGCCAACTCGGGCGTCATCACCTTCGCTGCCATGCCGGCCGTCACCGTTGTCGGTATCGACATCTACGACCGCAATGGAACTCCGCGTCGTGCGTGGTGGGGCACCATCACGAACAAGACCCTCGGCTCAGGCGACACTCTGTCCTTCGCTATCGGTTCGATCACGATCGGAATGACCTGATATGGCAATCACGAACTACCAGGCCGTCTCGTCCCCGAGCCACGGATTCGCTGTACCAGTGGCCGCCACTGGTTCAACGTTCGTTCGCAACATGGGGCCAGCCCCCGTGTTCCTTGGCGACTCCGGGAATGGTTCCACGATTCCGGCACAGGTCATTTCTAGCGGTTCAGGGTTCCCCCTGATGCCAGGCGAGATGATCGAGCTGAAGGCCGGAACCACGGGAGACTCTTGGCTCACCTTCAACACGGGGCCTACTCCGGACGATCTCAGCAACACGCCAAGTGCGGTCGTTCGCGTGATGGTCATCAGCTAGACAGGTGCTGGGATCGGGCGACACATTGAGCTTCGCCATTGGAGCCATCACCATCTCGATGTAACTCTGAGTAGTTGCCCCGGTCGCTGTTCGTCGTTGAGGAAGGTGGCTGGGGCTGATGGCGATAACCCCCGTTGGGAGCCTCAGGGATTCGTATGCCACGAGCCAGGCGACCCTGTCGGTGACGCCGGTAAACGTCGGCGACGCGTGGCTGTTGTCGGTCTTCATTGTCAACACCAGCATTTCTACGACGGCGGTGTCTGGCGGTGGGGCTACTGGCTGGACGAAGGTCGCCCCGACCACGGCGGCCTCTAACGGTGTCGGCAACTTCGAACTCTGGCTGGGCACAATCGGGACCGCTGGTGCGTCGACGATTACTTTGACATATTCGGCGTCGATCACCGGTACTGATGTTGAGCTGGATGCGCAGGAGTTTTCGTCTGGGCTGGGCGCCGGCACGGTGTGGGCTAAGGACGGCAGCCAGGCGGGGTTCAATAACAACGCATCGTCGACGACGATCGCGTATCCGACGTTGGTGCCGGCCGGTTCGGGTGAGCTGTATTTCGGCTTCATGATCAGTTACGCGGGCGGCACCAGTGCTGGCCCCACAAGTGGGTATTCCTACTTCACGACCTCGAACGGTGATCAGGTCGCGTACAACGGGAACATTTCGGCTAGTACGTCTCCGACTAGCTCGACGCCCTCGGCAGGCATTTCCTTCGGCGACGGGGTACTGATCACCGCAAGTGTCGCCGCCACGGCTTCCCCCCCGTATCCGGGTTTGCTGGTGTCTCGTCTTCGCCCCTACTTCGGTTAGGTATTGGCATGGCTATGCAGACCGCGCAGTTCAACGGGGTGGCGATCACCGCGCAGCAGGATTTGTTTCAACTGGTCCCGCCGTCGGGCAAGGCGGTGAAGATTTACATGGTGAAGTTCACGCAGACCACTGAGGTGGGGGATGCGCAGGAGGAGAACCTCAGCATTCTGTTCAAGCGGGGTCAAACCACCACGGGTTCGGGTGGGTCTACCCCGGCGATTGTGCCACTGTCCGGACAGGATGCTGTGGGTACCACTGTTGTGTTGGCCAATAACACCACCAAGGCGACCGCCGGCACGATCGTCACCTTCGACTCTGACGTGTGGTACGAGCGGTCGCCGTACATTTGGCTGCCCGTCCCGGAGGCGCGTCCGATCATCAGCGCCAGCGTCCGAATGACCATCGAACTCGCCACCACCCCCGCCGACTCAATCACCGCGAACGGATACATCCTCTTCGAAGAGCTGGGATAACCCCATGACGGGTACCTACACGCCGTACCCGTACTCGAACATCCCCTACCAAACAGCGATACGACAACGGCAGGTACCGCCGTCGTCCGGGGTCACTGTGCAGGCCGGTACCGCGACTCTGTCGGCGACCACCTCCGTTGTCGCCACAGGCGTAGACCTGGTTGCTGGTGCTGCCACGCTCAGCGCGTCCACCTCAGTAGCGGCAACCGGCGTCGCTACCACGGCGGGCTCAGCGTCGCTGTCAGCGGCCACCACCGTTACCGCCACCGGGCTGCAGATCGCTCCGGGCGCCGCGACTCTCGGCGCAACAACGTCGGTCAGTGCGACTGCGACGGGCGTCTATTTCCGGTCGACGGTCCTCGCTGCTACGACGTCGGTCACGGCCACCGGTCTGCAGATCGCGCCCGCCGTTGCCTCGCTAACCAGCGTCTCGTCGGTGACGGCTAACGCCACCGGCACGTACTTCCTGGCCGCCGCACTGGCGGCTACGACGTCAGTCGGCGCCACAGGTGTCGATATTGCCCCGGGTGCCGCGACGCTGTCCGCGACCACGTCCGTTGCTGCTTCCGCGATGCAGACGTTCTTTGCCTCGGCAACTCTGGCCGCCTCGAGCGCGGTCACCGCCGCCGGTGTGCAGATCGCACCAGCTACGGCTGCCCTCGCGGCTGCCACGACTGTCACCGCGACCGGTGTGCGGGAACAGCCCGCCTCCGCAGCTCTCGCGGCGTCCACGTCCGTGACAGCCGCTGGGCTTGCTACCACGACCGGATCAGCGTCGATGACCGCCGTCACGTCGGTTACGGCGGACACGGCCGGATTCACCAGCGCTACCGCAGCCCTCACAGCGGTGACCGCTGTGTCCGCGACCGGCGTGGCGATCATGCCGGCCACCGCCGCGCTCAGCAGCACTACTGCGGTGACCGCTGCCACCCTGGCCACCCTGGGTGCCGCAACTGCGCTCAGCGCGGCCACGGCGGTCACAGCGGACGCGGTCCGCGTGCAACCCGCAACGGCCACCCTGACCAGTACCTCGAACGTCGTCGCCACGGCGGTCATGACGGCCACCGCCACGGTGGCCCTGTCCGCGACCACGTCGGTCACCGCTGACACCGCCGGCGGTAGCTCGGGCACCGCAGCCCTGTCCGCGACCACGTCGGTGGCCGCGTCCGGTGTCGTCACCACCACTACGGCAGCCAGCCTCGGCGCGACCACCACAGTCGGCGCCACCCCGGTCGGCACAACAGCGGGCGCCGCCACACTGAGCGCCACCACAACGGTGTCAGCGGTCGGAACGCTGCTGGTCGCGGCGGCGGCGTCGCTGTCGGCGGTCACCTCGCTCACCGCGAACGCGGCCAACGCCGGCAGTGCCACCCTGACCGCCGCCACCACCGTGGCAGCCCAGGCGTTCGCCGGCTTGGCGGCCACCGCCACGCTGGGCGCGGTCACCTCGGTCGCCGGCGCTGCCCAGTGGACCACCCAAGGCGCGGCGATGCTGCGTGCGGTCACCATCGTGACCGTCCTGGTGCGCACCAACTGGACTGTCCGGCCAGGACAGCCCATTCCTGTGGCTGCTGTGCACGCGGGGGAGCCGACCGTGCTGGTCAGCCCGTTCGCCGTGTCCGTGGGGGCGTAGCCGTGGCGAACACCATTTCGGCGGTAGGCGCCCTTGTCAGCGTCTCCTCCACTGGCGGCACCACGCTGACCGTTTCGCCGACCACCGTGGGCGACGCGTTGGTGCTCGTGTCACGTATCGACAGCCCCATCACGGTCACCGCCGTTTCCGGCGGCGGCTGCACGGGCTGGACGCAGCTCGCGCCGTCGTTCGGTTTTGCCCCGGGCGCCACGACCGAAGATATGCAGATCTGGATCGGCACGGTCGCCACCACGGGATCCTCCACGATCACCATCACGCCCAGCGCTTCAGTGTCCGGGAAACTGGTCGCGTTGATGACCCGCCAATTCACCTCTGGTGGTGGGGTCGGAACAGTATGGCGCCAGGACGGCTCCAGCGCGACGCAGAGTAATACCACCAGCTCGACCACGGTGCAGTTCCCCACGCTCACTCCAAGCGCCACGCTGCGGGCGTACGTGGGCTACATGTTGGTTGCCAATACTGGTCAGACCACCGGTGCCACCAGCGGGTACACCGCAGCGCTGGACCCGAGCCAGAACATCTACATCTACAACCCCAGCGTGGCGGCGTCCGCGCAGTCACCAGTCGGTACGCAGAACACGGCCGGCAAGTCCGGCGGTGTCGCCGTGCTGATCAACGCCACCAACCCGGTCGCCGCAACCGCCGCCCTGGCCGCCAGCACTTCGGTCACCGCCACGGGGGCGATCCTTCGGACTGGTACCGCGACCCTCGGCGCGACCACCACGGTCACGGCGACAGGCACCTACACCGCTGTCTCTAACGCAGCCCTGTCCGCGTCAACCACAGTCACGGCCGGTGGCGTAGGCCTGGCCGCCGGGACCGCTGCGCTGTCCGCGACCACGTCAGTCGCCGCTGCGGCTATCGCCACCACGGCCGCGACAGTCACGCTCGGCGCGACCACTACGGTCACCGCCGCCGGAGTCCGGGAGCAGCCTGCAATAGCAGCGCTGGCCTCGAGCGCAACGGTCACCGCCACCGGGGTAGCGACCACCACGGGTACGGCAGCTATGGCCGCTACGACTTCGGTCGCGGCCTCGGCCATCGACATCGCCCCAGGCGCCGCAACCCTCGCCGCCGCGACCTCGGTAACAGCCACGGCCTTCGCCACCACCACCGGGACAGCCAACCTTGCGGCCTCGACCACGGTCGGTGCCTCGGCCGTGGATCTGGTTGCCGGTGCGGCCACGTTGTCGGCCGTCACCTCGGTCACGGCCTCGGGTTTCGCCACAACAACCGGTTCGGCGGCTTTGTCCGCGTCGACAGCGGTCACCGCCACCGGGGTCGGGCAAACGGCGGGCTCAGCGTCGCTGTCAGCGGCCACCACAGTCACCGCTGCGGGCGTTCGGGTTCAGCCCGCTACCGCGACCCTGACCAGCGCAACAACGGTCACAGCGGCGGCTACAGCGGCCACGACCGGCACCGCCGCACTGGCCGCTACCACGTCGGTGGCCGCTGGTGGGATCGACATCGCGCCCGGTGCGGCGACGCTGTCGGCGGCTACGTCGGTGGCGGCTACTGGCACGCAGACGTTCTTCGCCACCGCCACTTTCGCCGCCTCCACGTCGGTCAGCGCTGCCGCGATCGACGTCGCACCGGCGACGGCAGCACTGGCCTCGAGCACCTCCGTCACAGCCGCAGCGTTCGCCACTACCACCGGTACCGCTGCGCTCAGCGCGGTCACTACGGTCACGGCCGACACGGCCGGTGGCTCGTCCGGAACAGCGGCCCTCTCTGCGACCACCTCCGTCAGTGCGACGGGGGTGCAGATCACGCTCGCGACGGCGGCGCTGGCCGCAGCCACGTCGGTGACGGCTGCCGCGAACTCGACGTTGGGTGCGTCGGCCGCGCTCGCCGCCTCGAGCTCCGTGGTGGCGAACGCCGTCCGCGCACAATCCGCGACCACAGCTCTTGCCGCCAGCACTTCGGTCACCGCCACCGGAACAGCCACCCTCGGCGCAGCCGCTTCGCTGGCCGCTGTCACCACGGTCAACGCGACCACGGCCGGATCCACCGCCGCTACCGCCACGCTCACGGCCAACACCACGGTCGCAGCCTCGGGCGCTGTTATTGCTGTGGCGACCGCCGCCCTGACGGCCTCGACCACGGTCACGGCCGGGGCGGTGCGGACACAACCGGCGACGGCGGCACTGATCGCCAGCACGAGCGTCACCGCCTCTGGTGTGCGTGAGCAGTCGGCCACCGCTGTGCTCAACGCGGTCACGTCTGTCAACGCGGTCACCGCCGGCTCGGCGGACGGAACAGCGTCCCTCACCTCGAGCACATCGGTCACCGCCGATGCGCAGGTGGTCGCAGTCGCGTCGGCCGCTCTGGGCGCCACGACTTCCGTAGCTGCCGCCGGTACGGTCGCCCAGCCGGCGACCGCGACACTGTCCGCGACCACCGCCGTCAACTCGGCCGCGACACCCAGCACCCCGGGCGTTGCGTCGCTGCAAGCGGTCACCGTGCTCACCGCCCAGGCGGTACTGGGCGTGCAGGCCACGGCGTTGCTGTCCGCCGGCACGTCCGTTGTCGCGGTCGTGCACCTGTCCGCGTTCACCACCGCCACGTTGGGCGCGACCACGTCGGTGACGGCGCTGGCGAACCACCCCAGCTGGGAACCCGACGTCGGAGACCCGGCGCTACTCAACGCGGTGCACGCCCTACCACCGGTCACGCTGCCCACGGTCAGCGCTACCGTGCAGCCGTTGATCAGCACCTACGCCGACACGCCCAGTGCGGTCGCCGGCGTGGGTTCTCGAGACCCCCAAACCCTGGGTCCGTTCATCCAGATCGGTACCCCGCAGGCTTTGGACTAGGAGATCCCGTGACCACCAGCACCGACCCGGAGATGACCGGCAGCTATTTGATCTGTGCCTACATGCGGTTCGGCTGCACGTGGGTGGCCCGCTGGCTACCCGGCGGCGAGCAACGCGCCCGCACCCAACGGATAGAGCACGAGAAAACGTGCCGGTACCAGTATCAGCAGACCCGCCCCTAGCCCGTCCGGACCGCCTCGACCGGCTCGTCACCGGGCGGTTCGGACGTGTAAAAGCCCCAGGTCAGCGCTTGAGTCATCCCCGTGACTCGCGCTGACCTGGGGTTCATTTTTGCGTCCGGGGTAAGATCGGCGCAGCGTGTAGCTCAACAGACCAGAGCGTCAGGCGGCCTAGGTAACGACCTGGATACCCCGGTAAGAGTCCGGGCGCCCTGCGCTTCAGGGGCGCTTTCGCATACACGCGGTGAACCCCGGCCAAGGCTGCGGGCCCGCCTGGGTTACGGTGCGCCACCACGACCGGCTCCCCGGTCCGCGTGTCCAGCCTGGCGGCATGACCTCCGGCACGTCGTCGCCGTCGAGGATCACCTCGTCACCAACAGCTGGTTGATCGGGTGGATCAACCCAAAGCCAGACGTCGCCCATCAGCCCGCCGCCCCGCACTTCGCGCACACCGTGCTCGTCACACCGCTACGGTTCGTGGTGGTCACCCACATGTGCGGGTTGTCCGCCGAACCACACGACCCGGTGGCCATCAGCCGGCGGATCCACGCACGGAGCTCGTCGAGCCGCTCGAGGTGCTCGGTGCGGCGGTACAGGTCCGGGTCCACGCCGCGAGACTTTACCTCCGGTCAGACACAGCGGCCTGGTTCGGGGTGGCCGCCGGCTTCCGGATCCGCCACGGGGTACGACACCTGCGGCACCGCTCCCACTCACCCGACTTGCGGGCCCGGGCCACCGCTTCAGCGCACGGCGGGCAGGCTTTGACCTTCGCCTCCCGGTCTTCGACCGTGTTGTCCACGGTGTTCGGGTGCCGGTACGCCTTGAGGAACACGTACCCGAACAACCCGACCACGGCGGCCAGGAGCCACGGCCACAGCTGCGCCCAGTTGGCGACCACGGCTGCGAACAGCAGGCAGAACAGGGCGATGAGCACCACATAACCCAGGGCGGCGTTCCCCTCCGTAGGCCGGTACCGGCGGTAGCCACCGAACGACGTGCCGACCCGCAGTGGGGTGAACGGGATACGGGCGGACACCCACGGCCTCATCGGGTTCTCCTCGTTCCGGTGATGGGTCATCGTCGCAGGTGGGCGGGGTGTTACGTAGGGCCGGTCAGGTAGTGGACGTGCGACGGCTCGGCATGGTCAGCCCCCACCAATGTGGACCACCTTCAGGTCCCCCTTGCTGACCAACTCCGACCACGAGCGTTCGTCACCGGCTGTCGACTTCCACGGCTCGTCGTCGCCGGGGCCAGGCCGGTTCTGCCAGGCCAGGCCGTCGTCGTCGATCACCACGGACATTGGGTCGGGTTCGGGGGGGACGACGAAGGAAATCTTCGCCCCGACCTTGTAGTCGCTCACGGTGTCTGCTCGGTCCCTGCTGGCCCACGCTCGATGATCATCTCGCCGATACCGCCACCGCCATACCAGCCCGGGCACGACTGGTACATCGGGTGGCCACACAGGCAATACGCCTCCGGGCCCTCGGTGTAGAGCCCGTTGAAGTGGCGACTATCGGGAACCTCATGATCTGATTCGCCGTGCATGACCGGGTAGTCGCCGATCCAGTCCGGTTCCGGATTGCGATGGGCCATGTCAGGGGTTAGGCAGTCAGGTCCGCACAGTCGCTCGCTCACGGTGTCTCCCCGCCGAAGTTGATGGTGTACACGTTGGAGGGGATCGGCACCAACAGGTGACCGTTCGGGCAGCGGATCACCCACACATACAGCCCGTGGGTTGCGTCCCATGTCGATCCGATGATCAGCGTGTGTGAGCCGCAGGTGCCGCACGTACCGAGACCACCGTTGTTCGCCGTGTCCCGGCGTAGTGAGTTCGGCCCGTCGGTTGCCTGGTACAGGTTTAGTTCCTCGGCCTGCCGCACAAGATCTGTCAACGGGCCGTCGGTCACGGTGTCTCCCGTGTTCCATGCAGGTACTCGCGGAGAAGTCGACGAAGCTCGCCAACCGGAACCTCCGCCTCATCGGCGAGGTAGCCGCCGTCCTCCGTACCGAACAGGGCACGGTCGATACCTGAGACTCGACGCTCCCGCGCCTCGGCCAGGTCGGCGCCCCGCCGGTCGTACTCGGCTAGCAGCGTCTGTAGCGCGACGTGGACACTTGGGCCGACCGTTCCCCGAAGACGCAACCACCGCTCGGCGTCGGCCAGTTCGTCGGGGGAGGGCTGCTCAGATCGCAACGGGTTCACTCCGTCCGTGGCCTCGTACATACCAAGCTCCTCGGCCTGCCGCACCAAACCGGTCATCCGGTCCGGGGGTGGCGGGACGAGTCCTTCGTAGCTCACAGCGTCTCGCTCTCGGTGGGGGCCGGCGCGGTCCGGATGGGAATGCCAAAGTGGCATCGACCGCTCGGCTCGCAGGTGCTCAGGTCAGCGCAGGACCCGTAGATGTGGCACGGGCCGGGGCGAGTGCCATCGGGCAGCGTCTTCGCCGCGGGCGGACACAGGATCAACCTGTCGCCCATCACGCCTCGCTCTCGGTGGGGGTGGCAGACAGCAGACTCTCAGCCGATTCGAGCATCTCGTCGGACACGCAGTAGCAGTCGTGGGCGCAGTCGTTTACCGCAGCGACCAGGCCGGTCAGCGCGGTGGTCAGCAGGTCGACACGGGCCTTGAGTGCGTCGTGCCCCTCATCGGTAGGTTCGACTACGAGCGGTCCGGCCAGGTTCCCGAAAAACTTGACCACTGCGGAACGAAAGTTGCCGGCGTCGTAGATCTGCACCGTGTCACCGGCGCGCAGGACAGGCGGCCCGGTGGCTAGTACCTCGGCTACCGCATCCACCACGGCACCCCAGCGGACCGTATGGGTAGTAGACGCGGTTGTGCCGAACTTGGTGCGGAACGCTAGCGCGGCGGCTTGGGCGGCGCGGTCCCGGACATCCGGAGGCAACTCAGTCATCGGACCTCGCCTCCGAATCCGTGAGGACTCCAACCGTGCTCAGCGCGGTACGCGTCGATCTCATCGCGGACCCGGCGGCACTCAGGAGCCGGATTGCCGGTACGTTCCTCGACGACCTCACCGAACATGTCGACCATCTCGCGAGCCTCGAACAGCAACTTGGACAGTCGCGCCGCCTCGCCACTCATCACGCCACTCCCTTAGTCAGCTTCAAACTCTTCATCGCCTGGTCGTACCCGGCTCGGTGCGCCGCCGACGGCCCTACGGCCTCGATCTCGGACCCGGTCAGGTAGGCGCGCATCGCCGCATCCATCCGCACATGTCGGCGTGCGTACTCCGGGCCGGCCGCCGCCGCCGAACCCGCATCCAACCCGCAGGTGAAGTGCCGCCTAGACCAGGCCACATCGGCGACCGTGAGCCCTGCGTGCAGGCGGGGCTGGTTCGGATCTACCGACTGCAAATACGGCACCTTGAGCCGGACGGGGGCGGCGTCGGAGGACAGCAGGTACTCCCCGGCGTGACGCGGTGCGAGGAGTTTGTGGTCGCCGGTCAGCCGGCCCACATCATCCGGGTCTCTGGTGCGGAAGATGGCGGTGTAGCCGGCGTTGGCCCGGGTGTCCGCCCCTTGGTCGCCGAGGTGGTCGGACACGCCGCGTTGGGAGGCGAATTTGATCCACACCCGTGCACTACCGGCCCCCTGGGCGATCTTCGCCGCCAGCTGCGACGCGGTGTGCTCCACCCCCATGTACTCGCCCCGCGTCACCCTGTTCCGCAGCGGGTAAGAGGCTTCGTCGAGGTGGATGATGATGGTGGTGAACCCGTCCCGTTCCGCCATCGGCTGACATTGGCGCCACCTCGCAATACGCAACAACGCCACCAGCGTGTCCACGGTGTCGCGCTGCCCCGACGCCACCCAATCCAGCGGCAACGGCAGCCCGGTGTCCGCGTACGGCTCCACCCAACCCGCCACCAGGTCGTACAACTTCCACGTACCAGCCACCCAGACGGCGAGGTTGCGGGTGCGGGTTTCCTCCGCGAGCTCCGCATGCAGAAACGCCGTCTTACCGCTCCCCGTAGCACCGGCGCAGGTCGAGTGGGTGTTGATGCGCATCCGGTACGGCTCCCCATCCAACCGGTACCCGTAGATGCGGGGCTCGGAGACGTCTGCCCACTCCGGCTGGTCCACGAACGGGATGGTCCGGGCCATCACATCCTCACCCACCACCGTCAACTCATAGGTGCCGGCCGCCGAGGTTTTCTCCAACTGCACCCAATCCGAACAGATGTCTTGACCGGTGACTTCGGCGAGGGCGACGGCGATCTTCTCTGCATCCCACCCGGACAAACCCTGCTGGGCGTTGCTGCGGCACATCACCTTGGACGGCACCCGCAACGTCGCCCGCACCCCTGCCGGGATCGGCGACCACGCAACCACCTGCAACTCACCGTGGCCGACCTTGCGTAGGGCTTGGCGCAGCGGCTCCATCAGGTCCGGCTCGACGCTGGCGACCTTCGCGGGGCGTCTTGTCGGAGCCACGGGCGGGGGAGGGCGGCGGGTCTCCGCATAAGTCACGACCGCGAGTAGGGCGACCACGACTGCGCCGACCAGCCAAATCAGCCAGTCCATCAGGGACGCTCTTCCGGCTCCATGACGCACACGTCGTCATCGTCAAAACGCAGGCGCATGCCCATCTCCCAGGCCATGTCCTCGGCGTCCTGCCACGGGTTGTTGTCGACCGTCATGCCGAATGCGAACTCAGTGCGGGCATCCTTGGGGGCGGGAGGGAGCTTCGGGAACCTGAACTTTGTGCCCGGCCTGCGGTCGGTGATGACCGCCTTAGCTACGTCAGCCCAGTTCTTGCCCTCACCCATCGACACCCAGAACTCTTCCGTCCACTTGTTCGCGGCGATCTCCTCTGCCGGCCCGTCGCTCACGTCTGCTCCTCCGTCTCGGCCGCCTGGCGTTCCAACCATTCGGCCAGGTAGGCGCCCAGCCGGTCACGCCGGATCGGATCCTCCTGAGTGCTGAGAGGCTCCGGGTCGTCCCACGATCCGTAGTACGGCGGCCCGTAAATTCCGTCAGCATCCGACCACGACCACTGCGCACTCGTCCCGCACTCATCGGCGCGGGCAAGACGCTCCTCGGTTGCGCCCTGCTCGTCTCCGTCGTACGGGGACAGCAGGGCCAGGATCTCCGAGCGCGTGCCCACATGCTCGGCAGACAACGGCCAATCACTCGACGTCGACCACACGGCGTACAGATCCGTGTCCCGATCAGCTTTAAGGATGTGGACGCTCACTTCCCCTCCTCCGTCTCCGCCGCCTGCGCCGCGTCCTCATACGCCGCCGCCGTCCCCAACCGGCTCTGCGCCTTCTCCCCCCACATCGCCGCCTCCGCCAACAGCCCGGCGGCGGCATCTTGCAGGTCGGGTTTGTCCGCCATCGCCGCCGCCTGCGCCCGCAACGACTCCGCCCGGGCCGTGGCCTCCGCCGCACCCTTCCGGGCCGCCTCAGCCGTCTCCCGCAACGCCTTGGCCAGGGTGTGCCCCGTAGCTGTGTCCGTGGTCAATGTGGGTAGGTCGATGGTCATTTTGCTGCTCCCCAAAACTTGTCGGTGCAAAACAGAAACGGTGCCCCGCACGTCACCGCACAACACCACCGGGCGGCGTCGAGGTTCCCCAGCCACAACGCCACCACTCCCACGGTCGGCAACACCAGGATCAGCAACCACCACCGAGACGTGTCACCACGCTTCATTCGGGCTGTCACCGGGCGGCGGTCCAGCCACGCCAAACGCCACATCACCAGACGAACCAGGGCGACGGCCACAACGGTTCCGGCGGCGAGGGAGGCGAACATGTCAGTCGCACTCCTCGCAGCGATCGTCCCCCGGGGCTTCAAGCGGGTTGCCGCAAGCGCAGGTGGGCTCGTCCTTGTCGTCTTCGTCCTCAGCCCAATACTCGGGCGGCAACATTGCGTCGTAGTGGGCCTGCGCCCGGTCGAATCCGCTCACCGGTGCACCACAAGGGCGGCCAGGAGGAGAACGACCAGGAACAGCTGGAACGAGATGATGGAGAGCTGGGTGGACGTCTTCATGGCGAGTCCTTCTCTAGGTCTGTGCGGCGACCTGGCTTCCGTTCGAGGCTCTCAACTTCGGTGCGCAGGTACCCGCGCTGCGGCTTGATGCCGTGGCGGCGTAACAGCCGGCTCGCCGAGTCAGGCTTGATTTCGAGGTATTCGGCTACCTCGGCCAGGGTCATCACGGGCTCTTGCATGCCCTAACCTTATCACCCCTAGCCGGACACGGTCAAGTTGAGGTGCAGGTCAGACGGGTAGAACCTTCGCCCGCAGCCGCGTCCCGAGCAGCTCCTCGCTAGCGCCACAGACCGCGTCAAGTACGTCGTCATGAGCGCCCCGGGGGTACTCGAGCATCTGCTCCCGCAGCGTGGGGAAGTCCTCAGCCCACGCCATCCAACCCATCTGGCAGTAGTCCAGGTGTTCCTCGATGCGACGCGGCTTGGACTTCGAGGTGTGCCGGGGGACCAGCTTCACCCCCGGCGGCAACACCGGCTCGAGCTCGTTGCGATAGTTGTCCGCGCCGCCCTGGTTGTCCTCGACATACACCGTGTCGATCATCGGGTTGTCGTGACAGATCCGACTGACCATGTTCTTGCGCTCGTTCGGCTTCAGCTTGAAACCCTCCGCGTACAACACCACCGCACGGTTCCCCGCCAGCCCCACCACCGCGAGCCCGGTCGGATCCGACTTCGCGTTGGTGGTCACGCCGGGGTCCACCCACAGCACCGCACGCGAGCAACGCAGCCGGTCCAGGATCGGCGGCAGATCACCCGGCGCCCACAGCCCGTCCTCCTGACTGCGCGGCCGGTTGTCGAAGTGCAGCGCGTACAGCCGGGTGTGCCGGATCGACCGCAGGTACTCCAACGACCACTTCGCCGGCCAGATCGAGGACTCCGAACCGTCCGACACGGTCACGATCGCCGGGTAATGCCGAGGCCGGAACGCGTACTCGGCGACCCAATCCGCCTTCTCCCCGTACAACGACCGGACCATGTCGTGCGTCGCGGACCCGTACATCGTGGTCGTCCCCGCCCACTGCACCACCGCCCGATCGTTCATCGGCAGGATCGCCGCGACCGTGGACAGGCGCTGCTTCTTCTGGTGGATCGAGTAGTTGCCCTCATCGTCTTCAATGTCATCAAGCAAGATCATGTCCGGGCGCATGCCGTGGATGTTCGCGCCGAGCTGGTTCGAGTCGATCCCATGCGCCATCACCACAGCCCCGGACTTCGCCACATACATGTTCTTCGCATCCGACACCGAACGCCCACCAGCCCGCGCCGGCGTACACAACTCCGGGAAGTCATCACGCAGCAACTCGTAGTTATCCAGGCAGTACTTGATGTTCCCCATGACCCGCTCAGCGGCCGTCTTGTTCGCCGCGAACGCCGCCACCATCCGCCGATGCCCATGCGCCAACGCCCAGATCGGCAACACGCAACACAACCACGTCGACTTCGCCGCACCCCGAGGGGCGATCCACGCCTGACGGATCTGCGCCGGCTCGAGGTTGCGATCCAGCCACAGCTCAGCCTCATAGGCCATGTCGATATGGAACTGAGACAGGTGGATGTCACGGCTGATCGTCGGATCAATCAGCCGGTGCTCCATATACAACAGCGCGAACAGCAACGGCGAAGTGCGGGTGATGGTCCGCCGGTAGTGGGCGTGCTCCATCAGCTGCGAGTTCAGCTTCCCGAGATGCCAGTCCAGATCAAACGACTCGGGCGCGTAGATGTACGGGACGTACTCAGCCTGAGCCGTTGCGGGCACGGATCTCAGCCTCCCGTTTGTCCGCATCCTCAGCGGCACGATCCATCGCGGCCTTCAACGACGCCGGAATCTCCGGGGATAGATGCCCCGAGATGGCCACCTTCTCCGGCGCGTCCAAGCCCATCAGGCGGGCACGCCGGGCCATCGTGGACACCTGCGAGTTGATGAGCTTCACGACCGCGTCGGGGTTGTCACCGACCGGGATCACGTTGCGTTCGGCGATCAGGCGAGCCTCGGCGTCGTCCAGCTTGTCCAGCTCGAACACGCGCAGCATGTCCGACTTCGGCGCGATCCTCTTGTTGATCTCATCGTTCAGTCGGTTGTGCACCGTGCCGACACCGAGGCCGACACGGCGCGCGATCTCCCTGATCGACAACCCCTGCATGCGCAGGTCATAGCATTGTTCCTGCTCAGCGACGATCTTGGCGTCATTGCCCAAGGACTGCGCGTTGTATCCCAAGATCGTTCACCACCTATGTGTTCAGTCGCGCCGAGGACCATCAGGCTTGCGGAAACGGTCCGGCTCCGGGGCCTGTTCAGGGTCGGAAAGATGCATCTCGTGGGTGTGGTGAGCACCGCCGCACGCCACCAAGAACAGGACCCCAGCGCCCAAGATATTTAGCCAGCCGGCCCGGGAGAAGATGCTTCCGGCGAACAGCACCCCGCAGCCCCACGCCAAGATGTACGTGGCCCACATGAGGCGTTCCTTGAACCGCGCGGCAGTCACCGCCGACACCGGGCACACCCAGGACAGATCTGCTTCTCACCCTGGTTGTCGCGGTAGATGCCGTGCCCGTCGCACATCACGGGTTCCGCTTCTGCTTACCGCCGGACAGCTTCGACCCGGTGACGAGCTTGCCCTTGCCGCCGAAGCTGCCCATCGACTTCGACTGCTGGGCCTTGACCTTGCGGGTTGTGGTGGTGCGCACGGTCTTCGTGAAGAACCCCATCAGGACTCGTCCTCGATGCCGTGGAACGCCTCGAGCTCGCGGATGAACAGCTCCAACAGCCACGCCCGGTTCGCCAACACCCGCTTATTGGTACCGCTCGTCGCGTCCCGCTGCTCCTGCAGGGCTTCCAACGCGATGCGGAGCTCGGTGGCCAGAACTGGCCCGTGGATTTCGTGCTCGTGCAGGCGCGGCTTGATGCGTCGCTGCGGGGTGGAGTGGTCACCGTTGAGTGTCAAGGTAGCGCCCGCGTGGGGGTCGCTGAGAGAATCCATGTGCCTCTGCTCCAGGTAGCTCTGGTGCGGGTGGAAGTCCTGGCTAGCAGTTCGAGCTGCTGGTCAGGGCGTTGGAGCTATCAACCGTACATACGAGGGTTGGTCAGGACGAACCCGTACTATACACGGGTGCCGTCCAGTCAGGGAACCTCTCACGCACCGTTACGGGTGGGACTTTACTGCCGCGTCAGCCACGATCCCACTGGTCGGGGAACTTCCGTCGCTGACCAGGAAAAAGAAGGGCGCGCTTGGTGCGCCGCGAACGGGCACCTGGTGGCCTGGCTGATTGTCGACAACGACATCAGCGCGAGCCGGTACAGCAAGAAGGAACGCCCCGGGTTCACCGAAGTGCAGCGGCGGTTGGCCGGCGCCGACCCGGTAGAGATCCTGTGGGCGTGGGAGTCGTCGCGGTTCACCCGCGACCTGAAGGTCTACGCGCAAGTCCGGGCGCTGTGTGAGCGCTACGAGGTGCTGTGGTCCTATCACGGCAAGACCTACGACATGTCCCGCGCGGACGACCGGTTCTCCACCGCGCTGGACGTGATCCTGGGCGAGCGGGCGTCGGACGACACGAGCGATCGAGTACAGAGAGCGGTGGATGCCCGGGTGGAAGCCGGTACAGCGCACGGACGAGTCCCGTACGGCTACCGGGCTGTATACCATCCGCACACCGGTGCTCCGATCGGTCGGGAACCGGACCCGGGCACCGCACCGGTAGTGAAGGAGATCGTGCGCCGAGTGCTCGGCGAAGAGCCCAGCTACCAGATCGCCAAGGATCTGAACAGGCGCGGCGTGATCTCCCCGCACGGGTTCCGGCTGCAGCGCACCGGTAAGTCGGTGGACGATGCCCGGCCGTGGACGATCAGCCTGGTTCGGCAGCTCGCGGAGAACCCCACCTACGCCGCGCTGCGCACTCACGACGGTGAAGTGAAGGGTGAGGCCACCTGGGAGCCGATCATCTCGGTGGCGCAGCACCGGCGAGTGGTGGCCCGCTTCTCCGATCCGGCGCGGAAGAACACCCGAGACCGCGAGGTGAAGCACCTGCTGGCCGGGATTGTGCTGTGCGGGGTGTGCGGCGATCCGTGCCGGCGTGTAGTGAACCACGGCAGCCCCAGCTACTCGTGCCGCACCAACCACTGCGTGTCCCGGGTGCAGTCGGCGGTGGACGGGCTGGTGACCGAGACGCTGCTGTTGTGGTTGGAGCGCCCCAACGCGGCGCAGGTGTTTACCAGCCGCGATGACAGCGCCGAGGTCGACGCGGCCGTTGCGGAGCTAGCGGAGTTGCGGGCGCGCCTCGCCGAGTTCGAACGGTCCGCCGACCAGCCGGGCGGGATCTCCGCCGCGTCACTGGCCCGTCGGGAGGCGCACTACCTGCCGCTGATCGAGGACGCCCGCCGGCGCACCATCCCGACGCACGTACCGGAGGTTATCCGGGACTTGGTGGAGGCCGAGGATGTGCGGGAACGATGGGCGGATCTGACCCCGTTGGTGCAGCGGTCGGTGGTGCGCCACCTAATGACGGTGCGGATCATGCGGACGTCGAGCCGTGGGTCGCACGGGTTCGATCCGTCGTGCGTCGACATCGAGTGGCTCTAACTCTTGCGTGACCGTGCCGCGAGGGGCTCGAGAGCCCGCTGGAACGGAATGATCAAGGCAAGTGCGACCGCCCCGATCAGCGCAATGGGTGTAACGAACTCCGGTGCGGCATCCGGGCCGAATTGTAAGTACAGGATGGCACGCCCGGTTAACCAGTGAAAATCGTAGAGTGGTAAGCCTGGCCTGACCCAGATTGCCCGCAGTTCGCGGCTCACCGCTATCGGAACGGTGAGGTTTTCATCAATGTTGAACTCTATGTCGAGAGAATTTTCGAACCGGTCCCTGAGCCACTGAGCTGCAGGTTCTTCATAATATGGATCTTGTTCGGCTGGTGCACATGACATATCTCAGCCTCTTGTCGGACTGTGGATGCACCGCGAGCCGATCAGGGTCTGGGACCAACTTGGTGCGCTTAACGACGGGTTAACATCCCGCTGTCGCGCGTGTGGGCTAGAGCGTTACTGCGTCCGTTGGAACGGTATACAACGGTACCGGAGTGCAATGTGGACACGGTACTACCCCGTATCGCTCGCACCCGTTCGTGGCCGGTAATACGCAGTATCAGTGGCCTGATCAGCATGTGGAGGGGAGCGGCGCGACTTAGATTCCCGCTCCGCTCCGCGCTCGAGCCGCCGGGCCATCTCGGCGAGGAACTCGGCGTCGGACGCTTCGGACAGGGTGGGTTCGATCTTGCGCGCGGGGTCGATGAATCCTTCGACCGCTGGGATCCCGGACTCGGGGATGCCGTCAGCTTCCCAGCGTCCGAGGGTGCGCTC
The DNA here is from genome assembly GCA_025965335.1 of Nocardioides sp. GTDB lineage: Bacteria > Actinomycetota > Actinomycetes > Propionibacteriales > Nocardioidaceae > Nocardioides. The sequence continues at coordinate 42,995 of JAOPXC010000370.1, forward strand.
GCCGATGTTGAGGATCTCGGCCGCTTGCTTCCTGGATAGACGCCGGGCTTCACGGGCCCGACGCAGGTCTCTCCCCGTGATCATGAATAGGGAGTCTACGGCCACTTTTGGCCACAGTTGGCCACCTTTAAGCGTCGTCACAGGAAATCCCCGTCCTCTGGCGTACGTGCCAGCTTGACCGCCTAGTTACTGTTTGGCCAGAGATCTACCTAGATCGGCCTTGACTGGCTAAGTCAACTGTGGCCATACTTGGCCAATGCAGGGCAGACACGTTCAAGGAGAAGTTCTCAGGAACATCCGGGAGCGACGGGGACTTATGCGGACTGAGCTAGCGCGCCGCTCGCGTGTCTCCCTGTCTCTCATCAAACTCATCGAGCTTCAGGGCCACCAACCCTCGGCACCCAAGGCGCAACTGATCGCCGACGCCCTCGGCGTCAACCTCGACGAGTTCAGCACCCTCGACGAGCAAGCGGCGTGATGGACGAGCACCTGACCGGGCTCAGCCCGGAACTCATCGCACTCATCCGCAAGGCGGCGGCAGCACATGCCACCGCCGCTCCGGCCCCGACTGCGGAGCAGATCAAGAAGCTGTCGGCGATCTTCCAGCCGACCAGGGGCAGGAGCGAAGCCGCCTAGCCCTACAGCACGAAAAGGGCCGCCCGCCTGGCAGCAGAAACGGCCCTTATTCCTCGTAACGAGATTCCAACCTGGAAGGTACGGAGCCCGCTGTGCAAACTCTAACGGCTCAGTCGCCGATCTTTCTACAGCTAGTGACCCGAATCGCCCGAACGGTGGCTCACGGTCACCGGGGCGCTCACCAGTCGCGTCACGCTGGACACGTCGGCACCGGCAACACGTTGCTGGTTGCCCCAACGGCCCAGCGCGGCACCGGCAAGCACCGGGTGTCGGCATGACCCGGCCGCGTCCGACTCCGCGTCCCCGCCCCAAGCCGAAGGCCACCGACCCCAAGCCGGGCGGCGACACGGGGGACAAGCCCGCCGCCGAGGTCACACACCTGGGCCACCGGATGCGCCGGTCCGTGAACCCCATCGGCTTCGACGCCGCGACCGCGTGTCAGTCCGGTACCGGGCTGGTCTCGGCGCCCGAAGGGGATGACGTCGCATGAGCCTCGACGAGCTGGCACGCGAGTTTGAAGACGCACACCCCGACGTGGCGCACATGGTTGAGATGGTGATGCTCGAGCAGCTCGACGAGATGCTGGGCGATTCCAGCGTGGTCGACCTGTTCGACGAGGCCGATGTGTTGAGCCTGGACATCCGGAAGCGGTACGCGGACGAGTTGCGCCGGCGCCTTGAAAGCTGGGTGTCGGCATGAGTGCCCCGGAACGCAACATCGCCGTGATCAGCACCATCCACACCTCCGAGCTCGCCATCCGCGACGACGACCCGCACTGGACCGAGATCCACCGGGTGCTCGGCTGGACCCGCCTCAGCGACGGCATCAGCTGCTCGTTGGCGTGCGGCGGTTCGGTGAAGTCCCAGGAACTTCCGGTGGCGCTGTCGTCCGGGGAGATCACCGGCCCACTTTGCGAACACTGTTTTGGATTCTTGATCCGGAGCTCGGCATGAACGGCACCGTCGACCACTTCGACCTCGCCGAACAGACCATCGAGAAGGTCGCGGACCTGTACCGCAAGAGCGCCCCGATGGAGCACGTGAACCTGTGGGTGCAGATCGCCGGCGTCCACGCCCAGCTCGCGCAAGTGCAGCAACAGCAGATTCTCTGGACCGGAGAAGTCGCATGACCGACACCGAAGCCGCCCGCCGGCTCACCCTGCTCTCCCTCCTTGAGGCCGCCGCCCGGCTGGAAGTGCGCACCGGGTTGGTGGCCGCGAAGTACTGCCGCGACTGTTGGAGTGTTCTGGCCGAGTTGGAGATGGGCTGCGACTGCCTGGACGCGGCTCAGGCCATGGTGTTGTCCGCTGAGCACTGGCTCGATGGGCAGGTGGCCGCGTGAGCGCCTCCTACCGCACCACCCTGGTCAAGGCCCAGGACTTCCTCGCGTTCGACACCAGCATTGACGCTGCCATTCAGCGGGATCAGATCGCCAACGCGCTCACGGAGCTGCGCAACGGTGTCACGTCGCCGGCGGTTGAGGCGACCGTGTTGATGGCCGAGCTGATCGCCGGGGGTGCGTGATGGTCATTGTCATTGCCGCCTGGTTGATCTTCGGGCTGCTGCTGCTCGGCACGGCCGCTGTTGTGTGGTTGGGAATCGACACGGTTGTGCGGGGCTACCAGCTGTGGGAACAGCGCAATCAGGACCGTGAGGAAAACCGATGATGTGGCTGTTCGTCTTCTTCCTCTGGGTCATGTGCGCCGCGCTGATCTCCATGGCGCTCGGTAAAGCGATCCGCATCGGCGACCTCGAGCAGGCGCAGCGCAACCGGGTCAACCAAGCCATCGCCGTGCTGGAGCTGCAGTTCCACGGGGGTGCCCGGTGACCACCAAGCGGTACTACGCGAAACGCGGCGCGGCAACGGTCGGCGCCACCGTCATCGGACTCATCTGCGCGGTGCTCTGGGTAGCCGGCGCAATCCTGATCGGCTCAAGGCTCGGCGAGCTGTGGGCCGGGGACAGAAGGGCAGCAGCGTGAGGACCCGCGAGGAACTGCAGACGGAGAACAACCTCCTCCGGGCCGCTATGCGCGACGTAGAGAAGTGGGCCGGCGTGCGGGAAACCATTGTCCGGATTCGCGAGGAAGCCGGCCGCTCCGTCGTCCCCGACTTCCGGGCCGGTTTATTGCTGGCGGCCGGAATGCTTGAGGGGGCGTTGTGAAGCTCACCGCCCAGATCGTGTGTGCCGTCTACGTGGTCACCACGTTGACCTGCGCGAAAGCGCTCTACGTGGGTGCCCGTGAGGTTGGGCACCGAGCCTGGGTGGTGGCGCGCTGATGCCCAGATATGTCGAAGAGTTCACCGACGTCAACATGAGCTACCGCGACTACGAGAACTGGCGCAACGAAACGCTGATCGCCAACGAAGAGCGGCTCGAGCTGCTCGACGAGGTTAAGGCCGGTGAGGGCCGAGAGAGCGCTCTGCACGATCAGATCAGGTACCTGGAGGACAAGCTCATTCTTGAGCAGTCCAACTACACCCTCGGTGGCACACCGCCCGGTTATCACGAGCCGGGGGCGTGGGCGAACCGCGCCCAACCGCCGCCTTCGGCCTCGGACGAATCGGCGCCGCCGTTGAAGCGGGGCCTGTCATGAGCCAGGGCCGCGATTTCGTCTCCGAGTTCAAGGCGGACATGTACCAGTTCATTGCCGAAAACCCCCCGCTGGTGTTGCCGCCGCTGCCGCTCGACGTGCTCCCACTCCTGACCTACATCGACCATCTCGATTCGGTCGGCGCCCTAACCAGCGCCGTCAGCGACAAGCTCCGCTCCCTGATCAAGGAGATCCCCAAGTGAAGCACCGCAGACCTTCCCGCGACAACCGTGGCGGCGCCGCCTGCATCCTCGCCACCTACGCGGTCGCCGCCGGCGCCCTCGCCGTGGTGTACGCCGCCGTCAACCCACTACCCGCCACCCAGATCCGAGACCTAGTCAGCCCGCCGGCCGCTTCGGCGTCAGTGCCGACCAGGCCGTTGTCCGTGCTGCCGGGGATGGGCAGCGGGTTGGAGTTGGTGCGGATCCCGCGCGGCCTGGACGTGCACACAGTTCCGTGGTCGACGGGTGCGGCGCATCGGCCCGTTCACTTACATATCGAAGGGGGATATGTAAGTGAACGCCACTCCGAAAGGCACGAGCATGTCGGACGGCACCGCGCCCCGGTTCGCAAACTACAAGCGCACCACGATCCATTCGAGTGGGGAAATCACCGAGGACACGATCACGGTGCAGGTCCCGCCGGCGGAATGGGCGACGGTCACCATCGGGAACAGTCCGGACGACACCACGTGGACGGATCTGGTGATTTTCACGGACACCCCTCCGACGGAGGCCGTCACCACCGCAACGACGGACACGTAGGCGAACACCACCAGGGCTCGCACTCGCAGGGCGGTCACCACGCCGAGCACGGGGGCGATCACGGGGGCGGACGGGCCGATGGCTGAGCTGCGCTTACTCGACTGCCCCGAATGCGGTGAGCAGATCCCCGTCAAGGTCACCATCGGCGATGGCGACGAGACCGGATTCCCGATCAGCGTAATGCGCGCCGACTACCTGGCCGCGCAACTCGAACACGACCTGCGAATGGGACTTAGTCATGGGTGACGAGAAAGTAATGACCAAGCACGGGATCGGCGTCGTCTGTGGCCGTTACCGGAACTACTACGGCGACGGCGTGATCGTGGACATCAAGGGCGTCCGGTTCTACTTCGACAGCCAGGATGTGTCCACTTACCAGCCCCATCTAGCTGGGTGGACGGCGGGTAAGCGCGATGTTCTCGGCAGGGCAGCATGACCGCCCCCAACGCCTTCGACCCCGCCACGATCAAACTCCGCGCCGATTTGGATGAGGCCCGCGCCGTGGTCGGGTTCTTCCGGCCCACGATCCGGCCGCTGTTGCTGTCTGAGCTGACCTGGCGGATGGCCGGGTGGAACGGGCAACGGCCACTGCTCGAGGCGCTCGTCGCCGACATTTTGGCCGACGGGTTCGTGCTGAAGGCGGCGACGTGAACGCCACCTGGCCCAAGTGCCCCACGTGCGGTGTTGATCTTTGGCAGGTGTGGGTTGGGTCGCCGCTGCGGCTGGCACAGGGCTGCTCACAGTGCACCCCCCGCGAGGACGTCTACGCCCTGTTCGAGGAGGACACGACGTGAAGGAGGAGGACGCCGAGCACGGCACGTATGCCTCGTATCAACAGTGCCTTAAGCGGCCCGAGGGCACTTGTGAGCCCTGCCGGAAGGCGGGGGCCGAGTACATGCGGCAGTGGCGCAAAGACCGCCCGCTGGCCTACGGGCGGGAGAGGGCGAAGACGAACGCGCGAGGTCGGGCATGGGCCCGGCTGGCGCACATGCAACCCACCCTGTTCCAGGCGCTGTACCAGGAAGAACTAGAACGAGGTGAGGCATCGTGACCTGCCCACGCTGCGAAAAACAGGTCCAAGTCGTCCTCGAGATCGCCATGTGCGTCGACCGCGTGCACTGCCTATGGGCCGACCTCGACCACCGACACCTGGACATCCTGCGCGACGCATTCGAGCTCGTGGAGGCCGCGTGAACAACACCGACCCCACCATCAGCGAACGCCACATCCAAATCCTCGCCCTCGTCGCCGAAGGCATGACCAACGCCCAAATCGGCGCCGAACTCCACCTATCCCGCCACACCGTGAACACACACCTCAAAGACTTCTATCGCCGCTTCGGGGCCAACGACCGGGCGCACGCCGTTTTGCTGGCGATGCGGGCGGGGGTGCTGCGGTGAGGTGCGACGAATGCGGCGGAGCGCTCACCGACCGCACCGAGCTCGTGTACCTGCCGGACCTGGGCTACTTCCACCCCGACTGCCTGCAGCGGTGCCCGTGCGGGATCGACTGGCCCGCATCAACACTCAAAGACGCATTCGGCGACGTCCTACTGCTGTGCGCCGGCTGCGCCGAAGCCGCAGGTGCCGCATGAACGCCGACGAATACGCCACCGCACCACTCGTGTGCCGACTTGGACCGGTCCCGCAGATCCCCCACCGCCACCCGCTGGCTACTCGGTCTGGGATCGAAGCCCTCAGCCAGATCATCGCCGCCGACCGGCACTGGCGGCCACTGTCAACGCGCTGCAGGGACGCGCTCCGTGCCGCATACCTGCAGGCGTTGCGGGACGCACTTGCCTCCGGGACTAATGAGGTGGCGTTGCCGTTGGTTCCCGAGGGGACGCATCCGGCGACGGTGCGGTCTCTGACCCGGCGCGGCCTAGTCGCCGATGGGCGTCTGACAGCGCTGGCTGTTGAGGTCACGCGTTGGGCGCCGAAAACGCATGGCCGTCCCGTTTCAACCGCGCAACCCGTAGGCGGTGCACTGTGACCGCTGATGAGTACGCCACCGCACTGGCCCTGGCGTCCGCGCAGATCGTCGCCGCGCTCACCCTCAACGCCCCACCCCGCACCGACCGGGTCACCGGGCTCATCAACCTGTTAGCCGCACAAGTCAACCCAGACACCACGTTGACCGAACGGTTGCGCTGGTGCGAACCGAGCGTGCAGGCGGCCTGTCGGGGTGCGGCGTGATGGTCACTTGGCAGGACCCGCCTGACCGAAAGAACCGTGGCATCTGCTGGACCAGCGAATGCAGTGAACTCCGACAAAACCCCGGCAGGTGGGCGCTACTCACCTCTAAGCCAACACCCCGGGCTGCTTGGTCAACGGTGTGGGCCATCAACACCGGGCACCTCACCGCGTTCCGGCCGGCCGGGCATTTCGAGGCTTACACCCGGGGCAACGACGTGTACGCCCGTTACCTCGGCGAAGGGCAACTCCCATGAGCACCTGCAACTGGTGCGACGACATTCACCAGGCCACCAGCGTTGTTTCCGCGTTCTTCGCCGAACCCGAACGCAATGTCTACGACATGCCCTGCTGCACCGGCTCGTTGCGGGACTGCCGCCAGTTCATGTGGTCGTTGCCCGGGGTCACCCACGTCCAAGACGAAGACCTCGAGCAGGAGGCGTCGTGATGTCAGTCCTCCGCGAGGAGATGTCTGTACCGGGTTTCGTATCTAACGAGGGCTCTGCGGATGACCTCGGACAGGGTTTCGCGTCGGATCCGGGCGATGCGCAGGCACCGGTCCCAGAGGTAGTTGTCCATGGCCACGGTGTGTTGGGGAGTCACGCGCTTGATCGGGGGCACCTCCAGACGGTAGCGGCTGCCTATGCATTGCCTCAACCCGAGAGTTGTCGCTGTCATACCCCAAGTGTACCGTGTTGCCTAGGCAGTGCCTATGCGCTGTGTCTCTCACAGGAAGGAGTTGTGGTGCCTGACCTCAGCCCGGCCGCAGCCGCGACAGTCAACAAGCTCGTCGCCATAAACGCCCAGATCAAAGACCTAACCGAGGAAGCCGAAGCGCTCAAAGCGCAGCTCCGCAAAGCCCTCGACGTCGGCGAGTACACCGTCAACGGGAAACCCGCACTGTCCGTATCCGAAACCCGCAAATTTGATGTGACCGTGGCCGCGCTCGTCATCCCCCCCGGGATGCTGCCCGGCGTCCAAATCAACACCATCAGCCGGACCATGGCCCAGGAAATGCTGCCCCCGGAGCTGTACGCCAAATGTCAAAGCGTCAGCCCCAAACACACCATCCGGATCCTGGGGGACGCGTGAACCGCACCCCCGCCGACCTCACCCCCTGGGCGGGTGACGCCACCGAACGCGGCACCGACCCCGAAACGGTCGGTGAAGCCATCCTCGACGCGTTCGAGGAAGCCATCCTGGCGCACCCACGGTCAGCGCAAAAGGAAATCGGGCCCTCCGAAATCGGGCACCCCTGCTCGAGGTGGCTCGCCTACCGCCTCGCCGACGTCGCACCGACCGGCCTGGAAAAACCACCATGGCGTCAAGCGGTCGGCACCGCCGTGCACTCCGCGTCCGAAGACTGGCTACAAGGGTGGAACGCCAACCACGGGCAGCGGTACCTCACCGACATCCTCGTCGAAGTTGGGGAGCTCTACCCCGGCCGACCCATCACCGGGCACCTCGACATCCTCGACGTCCCCACCGCAACAATCATCGACCTCAAAGTCCCCGGGCCGTCGGCGATGAAATCGAACCGGGCCGGCACCCCAGAATCACCCCAGTACCGCATCCAAACCCACCTCTACGGGCGCGGAGCCTGCCGGGCCGGATACCCCGTCGACACCGTCGCCGTCCTACGGGTGCCCTCAGCCGGTGAACTCGCCGACGCCGTGTTCAAACACGAACCCTACGACGAAACGATCGCCGTCAACGCCCTCGAACGGGCCGGGGCGATCGCGCAACTCGTCAACGCCGCAGGCCCCGCCGCTGCGGCAGCTTTGCCCACGACGGACCACTACTGCCACCGGTGCACGTGGTTCTCGCCGGGCTCCACAGATCTCACCCGGGGTTGTCCGGGTGATTCCGGTCGGATCGCCATGACCCGACCGGACCCTCTCAACCAACTCATCGCATGAGTCCACGAAAAGGAAGAACAGCATGAGCATCACCCCAGAGCAGTTCCTCATGGGCGGCGGCGGAGCACCCGGCGCCAAGTTCAAAACCCTCGGCGACACCGTCACCGGCCAGGTTTTGGACTACGAGATGCGGCAGCAGACCGACCTCGAGACCAACTCCCTCAAGACGTGGGACGACGGCCGGCCGATGATGCAGCTGGTTGTCACCCTGCAGACCACCGACCGTGACCCCAGCTTCGAAGACGACGACGGGAAGCGCCGCGTCTACATCAAGGGGCTCCTGCAGCAGGCCGTCCGCGACGCCATCAAGGCGGCCGGCGGTAAGAAGCTCGAGGTCGGCGGCACTCTCACCGTCCGCTACATCGGCGACGAAGCCCCGAAGCGGCGCGGGGTGTCCGGGGCGAAAATCTACCAGGCGCACTGGCAGCCAGGGGCGGACGTGTTCCTCAGCGGCCCCACCGCAGCACCGGTGTCCGCGCCGGTAGCGGCTGCACCGGCCGCTCCTGTTGCGGCCGTGCCAGCACAGGCGACACAGCCCGACCCGCAGGCCCTCGCGGCTGCTCTCGCCCAGCTCACCCCCGAGCAGCGCCAAATGATGGGGCTACCCGTCTAACAGCACCAAGTAGCCCTGCACCAGCGGCACCCGGGGTGCGAGCCCCCGGCAGGGCACTGCCCACCAAAACAGCAGCTCCCCACTGCGACCAACCGAGGCAGGCCGGCGTGAACGCGTACCCCACCCACCGCACCCCGACGGTGGGCATCCAAACGGCCAACCCCCCGGCCGGTGATGCCACATGAACGACGCAACCCCCTACCGCGACGCGTGGGAGGCGTACCGATCCGTCGGCTGGGTCGGGATCCTCCCACTCCCACCACGCAAAAAAATGCCACCTCCGGAGGGGTGGACTGGGCACAGCGGGAAATGGCCGTCCTACCCCGACCTGCACGCCTGGGCCGAAGCCCGCGAAGGGCGCGGCAACATCGGGCTGCGTCTACCCCACGACGTCGTGGGGGTCGACGTCGACAACTACGGCACCAAACACGGTGGTGACACCGTTGCCAAAGCGGAAGAGAAGTGGGGGCCGCTGCCGGCGACGTGGCGCACCACTAGCCGCGACGACGGCGTCTCCGGGATCCGCCTGTACACGGTGCCCGAGGGTTTGGCGTGGCCAGGGGAGCTGGGCGCCGACACCGAAATCATCCAGTACGGGCACCGGTACGCCGTCGTCTGGCCCTCCGTGCACCCCGAAGGACGCACCTACCGGTGGATCAACCCCGAAGGGGCCACCTCCACCGTCATCCCCCGGCTGGAAGACCTCGCCGAGCTCCCCGAAGCATGGATTGTGGGGCTCACCGCCGGCGAGATGGAACAGCATCACCCCAAAGCGGAACTGTCCGTCGACCAAACCCAAGCGTGGCTGCTGTCGGCGAACCGGGCCGGGACCTGCCGTCGCACCGACGCCGCACTCAACGCCGCACTCAAAGGGTTCGGCGAACCGGGCAGCATCCACACTTTGGTCAACAAGCACATTCTGCGGTTGGTGCGGTTCGCGCAACAAGGACACCGGGGCCTGCTATCTGCCCTTGAGGAACTCCACAAACGGTTCATCCACACAGCCCTGAACCACCCCGACCCGACGCACCGCCGCGACCAGCGCGACGCCGAAGGGGAGTGGACCCGAGGGCTCAGGGGTGCGGTGGGGCTCGTCGTCGCACAACCCGGAGTAGGTAGCCACGTCGATGGGTGCCCCTGCGAAGACGAACTCCTCGGCCTCGTCGCCAGCCCCACAGCCGTTGCGGGGAACAACGCTCTCGCCCCGGTCACCGTCAGCCTTCCGGCCCCCGACGACGACGAGCAGGACGACCGCACCTCCTGGTACCCCCGCGACCTCGGTCCCGTCATCACCGGCGGCGCTGGTGAACCACCCCCGACAGTGTTGGCCCGCGATGACGGGAACTGCCTGTTCTACCCCGGCAAGGTCAACGGGCTACTCGGCGAATCTGAATCGGGCAAAACGTGGGTGGTGCTCCTCGCCGTGGTGCAGCAGCTCGAGCAGCTGCGCAAGGTGCTGTACATCGACTGTGAGGACACCGCCAGCGGGCTCGTTGCCCGGCTGCAAACCCTGGGCGCGAAGAACAAGGCCATCCTCGACCTGTTCACCTACATCAGCCCTGAGGAGTCGCTACACACCCTCGCGTCAGCCGACCTTACCGAGACCCTCGACCTGAACAGTTACAGCCTCATCGTCCTCGACGGGGTCAACGCGGGCATGACCATGCTCGGTCTCGAGCTGGAGTCGAACACTGACGCCACGAAGTTCGCTCAAGTGCTGCTACGACCGCTGTCCCGGACTGGTGCCGCTGTGGTCACCATCGATCACGTCCCGAAGTCCAAGGAGGCCCGAGGTAAGGGTGGGATCGGGGCGCAGGCGAAGCGGGCCATGGTCACCGGGTGCGCGCTCAGTGTGGACGTTGTTGCCGCGTTCGGGCGGGGTACCACGGGGAAGCTGAAGCTGACTGTCGACAAGGACCGCCCTGGGCATGTGCGTGGGTTCTCCGCGTTCGCTAAGGACGCCGGCACCGCTGTGTTGGAGTCTGACGCGGTCACCGGGGATGTGGCTGTCCGGGTTGAGGCACCTGATTTGCGGCCGGCTGGGGAACGTGAACTTTTTAGGCCAACATTTGTTATGGCCCGCATTTCCCAGTTCCTTGCCAGCACTAATGGGGAGTTGTCGCAGCGGGCCATCGAGGAGGCCGTTGAGGGTAAGTCGACGGTGATCCGGTCAGCGCTGGACCACCTCGTCACCGGGGGGTACGTGAGCCGGCACCCCGGGGCGCGTAACGCTGTGATGCACCGGCATGAGCATCTGTACCGCGAGCTGAACGACCTCGCTGAGGGGGCCGAAAACGATGGTTCTTAGGTTCACCTTAGTTGAGTGCGTCCCAGTGCGTCCCAGTGCGTCCCGGGACGCGGTGCCTAGCGTTCTGCAACGAGTGCGTCCCTCCCCCCCCCTCCCTACGGGGGGGACGCACTCGTGGGACGCGGTGGGGTCGGGACGCAGACGGCTGTTTCAAGGCCAAGGGACGCACTCGTTGGGGACGCACTCAAGGACGCGATTCTGATGGCTATCCCCGCCTGGCTGCAGGCGCACCTCGAGAACATCGGGCAAGCCAACCCTGACGGGGTCAGCCGCGCCGCGAGGGCCACCCGCTGCCGGCAGTGCCGCGCCCACATCCTCACCGCGCTCGACGGAGACGTCGCCGCAATGCCCACCAGAGTCACCAACCAGGAAATCGACGAAATGGGCGAATTCCTCGCCATCAGCCTCGGCATCCCCACCTACACACTTCGCCGAGCCGGCCACGCAACAAAAGGGGCTGTGTGGCATATCGACGGCCGCAACCAATCAGAAATAAAAGGACCACGCAGATACGCGGTAATGGCGCAACACCAATGCGGGGTGCACCTCCCCCCGGCGGTGCGCCCGGTGCTGCCCGACGCCGCACCCACCCGCGCACCCGCCGACCCGATGACCCCGCCGTTCTGAGGAGACACCGATGACCAACCCGAACAAACGCAAAGGTGATCAGGCGGAGCGGGCCGTCCAAGCCGCCCTACACAAGCTCGGGTTCCCGTGGTGCGAGAAAACCCGCGCCGGCTACGCCCGTGATGCCGGGGACCTGCATTTGGTTCCTGGGCCGGCGGCGATCGCCCAGGTGAAGAACGTTCGCACCCCCCGCTGGGCCGAGTGGCTCGAAGGTCTTGACGCGCAGATTGATGAGGCGAAGGCCGACGTCGGGTTTTTGGTGTGGAAGCGGGTCGGGATCGGTGACACCCGGGCGAACGAGTGGCTTGCGGTGATGACGTTGGAGCAGATGGCGATGTTGCTGCGCCGCGCCGGCTACGGGCACCCCGTGGATGAGGAAGAGGTGGCCTGAATGTCTGTCGACCCGTTCAACTCCGGCAGCAGCTGCACCCTGGACTCGATCACCGAGCCGGACCGGCAACGCCGCGCCGCCCTCGCGGTGATGCACAAGTTCACCGGCACTGAGGACATGTGGCTGGTGCTGTCCACGTTGGGCTTGGACCGGGTGGCCGAGGAGTTGCTCGTCAGACGCGCCCTGAGGCTCTCTGACACCGATCCCCTACCCGCGACACCTCCGGCGCCTGAAAGTGCCGTAGCGGACGAACCAGGCCTGTTTAGCCGGGTGATCTGGTGCGGGTCCGGCGACCACATGCTGCCCGGGGGCCGGGGTGAGTGCATGCCGTGCCGCAAACGACGGCGACTTGCTCGAGCCGCGCGGAAGCTCGTGCGTCTGGAGGCGGCGTCGTGAGCGACCCTGTCCGGGACCGCGCCGCCCAAGCCGCACGCGATGCTGTAGCTCGTTGGCGAAGCGGCCCCGACAGCGAGTACTACGGCGCGATTGTCGATGCGGTAGCCGAGGTGCTAGCCGCCGAACCTGCTCTGCGCGCCGGTGATCAGGTCCAGATCCACGACGCCGATAGCCGGCGCCCCGCGTCGGTCAAGTTGCTCGGGAACCTGGCCGGACCGCTCGTCGTGGTGCCCGACTCCGCCGAGCGGGACGCGCTCAAGGCCCGTGTGGAGCAGCTAACCGCCGCGCTGTTCGAACTCACCGCTACCGCTGACCGCGTAATCCACCGCGAAGGCAACCATGGGGTGACCTGGATGGGGCTACTGACTAACAAGGTCGCCGAGTCTCGTGCGGTGCTGGCAGAGGCGGCGAAGTGACCGCGCCGACGCTCGAAGAGGTCGACCTCGCCCGTGACCCCGGGCATCGCCCGTTCTGCTGGTGTCACAACCACGCCGACGCGGACGGCGTATTCCACTGGACCGCTGAGCTGCCCGCGCTGCGGTTCCCACTCGACGACACAGCCGTTGAGGCCCGACCGAGCGAGGCGGCATGAGTACCGGGATGCCGGCGGGGATCTGGCTGCACAAGTTTGGGTCCGTCGTCGTCGACTACTTCGGCCACACGCCCTACCAGGTTGGGTCGTCCCTAACGGGCAAGGACTGGCGTGACATCGATGTGCGCCTGATTCTCCCGGACGACGAGTTCACTGCCAGGTTCGGAGAGATCGAAAGTCCCGAGGTGAATCCGAAGCTGGGCGCGATCACGTTAGCGTTCTCCGCCCTCGGCGCGCACATGACGGGGTTGCCGATCGACTTCCAGATCCAAACCGAGTCGCACGCTAACGGGCGCTACGGCGACCAGAGTCGCAGCGCTCTCGTCGAATACCGGGAGTCATCATGACCACGATGTGGGACACCGCCGATGCGATCCGCGCTATCGACCGCCTGCAGGTGGAGGAGTGTGTGCTGTCGTGTTGGTGCCGTAACGGCTACTCGGCTATGGCCGCACAGCATTCGAGGTACACGTGGGCTCCGGGCGACACGATCGTGCGGTTCCCACTCGAGGGGGAGACGCCGTGAACATGGACGGAATGACACCGGGTTCGATGAAGTTCAGCGGATTCACAACACGGCGACCCAAGGTCACGTGGGCGGTCGCTGACGAGGGCATGCCGTTGGGTCAGCAGTGGGTGGTGCGCGCCGACGATGACGTGCCAGCGCTGCGAGGGATCACGGACATCCCGGCCCATGAATTCGTTGTGATCATGAACCCGGCTGATCCGGACTGGCTGACGTTGCTCGACGGCACCCCGTGACCGCGCACCGGGTCCGCATCCGTGGCCTGCGCATCCACCACGGCTGGTACTGGCAGGCGTCCTGTGCGGTGTGTGGTCCGCATCAGGCCGGCGCCCGGGTGTGGGCGGATCTTGTGGAGTGGGCTGTGGCGCACTACGTGAACAGGAGGACGGGATCATGAGCTGGGCTGATGGTGGAATCCTCGCGTTCTGGATCACCTGGGGCGTGGCGATCGGATGCCTCCCGCTGTTCATCGGGGGACGCCGATGACCCCCCTCAAGCTCCTTGCCATCGCCGTCGCCACCCTCCCCATCACCCTGCCCCTCATCGGCTGGCTCATCACCCTGCGCGACCCGCCCCGGCACAGCAGCGAACGCCAAGCCGCGATGGCCCGGCACCCGTCCGCGCGGGTGAGAAGCCGGGCGATGTTCAAAGCCCCGTGCTGCGGGGCGGTCCTGATCGGGGCGGACCCGATTGACCTGGTCGCGGTGACGTTGCACCACGAATCGACTTGTTTGCGAAATGAAACGGAGAACGCGGCGTGAGCGAACTTGAGCACGTCATCGTCGACATCGAGTGGCGCGGTCAACCTAAACGGGAGATCAGATCAGGTACCCGGTATACGGTGCTGATCAAAGCGCTCATTCTGGAAATGAACCCAAAAGCCCAGTTCAGTTTCGACGACACGGACTCGACTGTTCCGAGGATTCTGCTTAGCCCGGACGAGGATATGTGGCAGTTCGCGCTGGACTGCGCTACCGCGATCGGCATGAGCCTTGGCGTCGACGGAGACCTGTACTGGTTGCGGAGGATTCATACCTTGCCGAGGTGGCCTGAGCTCGGTTCACCCCCGAAGGGGATCGCCTGACTGGTGTCCCGTCGACCCGAGGAAGTCGACGGGATTTCAAACCAGCCGTACCGAACTGACAAGACGACCACCCACTGTGCTGGGGAGATGACCGCCGCCGCGAAGTCTAAACCGAAGGCGGACGCACAGTGAACGAGACCCTCTGTACGGCACCCACCTGCCACACCCCGGTCCACGGCACCTACCTGTGCGGAGACTGCGTGAAAGTCCTCAAAACCGACCTCGGTGTCGCCCTATGGCTATGGGACGAACTCGAAGTCACCCAAACCCGGCAGGCCAGGATCGGAAAAGACCGAGTCGGAGGAAAGAGCTCGGACACCCCGCTGCCGTGGCACGAATCCGCATCACGGGCACGGGACATGCTCCACAACACCGTGTTCACCTGGGCCACAGCTGTAGACCGTGTCGCCGACCGGCACATCGAACCATCCCGAGTGAAACCAACCCTCGAGTGGCTCATTAGCGAGGTGACCGCTGTGGGCCGGCTCGAGAACGCCGGCCGTATTGCCCGCGCATTCGAAGGGGTCACCCAGCACTGCCTCAAAGTCATCGACCACCCGGTCGACATGATGTTCGCGGGCCGCTGCACCCTGGACAAGAACGACGAGGACGGTTGCGACGCCGACCTGTTCGCGCCACTCAAGGCCGCGACGGTCGACTGCTGGCAGTGCGGCGACCAGTGGGACATGGAATCGCGCCGAGCTCAAATGCTGGCCATGGCCATGGACTGGGTCGACACCGCCGCCAAACTGGAGAAGCTGTTCCTGATGGTCGGACACAAGATCCCGGCCGGCACCATCCGCTACTGGGCATCCGAAGGCCGCCTCCTGCCGGTGTCCATCCTGGCCGGCGACCAACCCACCTACGCGGTCCGCGCGGTACTCAAACTGAAGTACGGCGAGACCGCTGTCATCGAACTCGCCCAGGCCTGTTGACACCCGCCGAAATCTGTGAGTTGACAACGAGGCGAAGATCGCCAACACTACGTACACAGCAGCACAACTATCTGCTGATGTTGAACGTGTCCCCTGGTTGACGCTCGAGTAATCGCTCCCGGGGAACGGCCCCGCCAATCACACACGGTTGGCGGGGCTTTTTCTTGTCCAACCCCGGGGACAAACCATGAGCGTTCGGAAAGCCTTGGTACTCAGTGCTGCCGTTGCTCTGGCTCTACTTGGCGCTACGCCTGTGGCGGTGGCGCAGGACTTCGGTCACCACGGGCGCGGCCACGCACACCAGCAGCACTCCCGGTCCAGCGACGACAGCGACAACTCGGGTGATGACAGCCCCGACACAGGACAGCCAGACACCGCAACCCCAAGCGCCGACACATCTTCGAGCCAAGCGGCCGCAGCCGGGGGAACGGTTCGTTCTGGTGCAGCACAAACGATCACGGCCGAGCTGACTGCCTACGATTTCTCGGACAATCAAGGCGGCTCGAACTCGACCATCTGTTGCGCGAAACTTCACCAGCAGGCCGGCGGCACCGGAACGTTCGCCGACCCGATCACCACAGCCGTTCCTGGTTCCGGTGGTAGCGGGATGCAAACGCCGGCCGGCACTCGGATCTACGTACCGTCGCTTGCCGCGTATTTCATCGTGGAGGATTCCGGGGCAACCCCGACCTCACGCACGAGGTTCGACTTGTGGTTGGACGGTCGCGGATTGAGCTCGGCTTCCGCTTGCATGGATCGGGTCACTCGAACCACGACGGTGATCATCAATCCACCCGCTGGGAAGCCCGTTGGCCACGTGGGTCCGTTGGGTGATGCGAGTGGATGCCACGTACCGGCGAGCGGAAGCTAGCTCTGACCTGCACGTTTGTTTGTGATGATGATGTTTTGATGATGTGGAGATGATGATGGCCGTAATGGTAAGGCTGGCCGGCGTGGACCGCGAACGCTTCGAGTCTGCGACGCAGTTTGAGGAGCATGAGGACCGGCTGTACCTCAAGGACGCCGGGGGTTCCGTGGTGGCGGTGTTCGCGGCGGGCCGGTGGGATGGCGTTTTCCACGTTGAGCCCCGCAGTCAGGTTCGTTGAGCCCCACAGCTCTGCTCATGTTCCGCCGGCGCTTGGAGGTGGTTCGTGTGGGACGACTCAACACCCCCGATGATCAGGTCGGCGCCGATTACGTCCTCGGCTGCCACGGCGCCCAATACCTGGTGCCGACGATCGAGCACATTGACCGGCACGTGCTGGTGCTCACCGCCCGGTTGCGGAAGTGGATCGGTGAGGACAAGTTCCCGGACCTGGTCGAGACGCTGACCGTGGACCGGGACCGGTTGCTCGAGCGGCGGATGTATCTGATGGAGATGGCGGCTACTTCAGCGCGTTGATCTGATTGATCCGCTGCCGCGACAGTCCCATGCTCGCGGCCACTTCGTTGACCTGCGCCGGCCGGTCCTTCGGGTCGGTGGCGAAGTAGTCCTTGATCAGCTTCTTTCGGACGGCGACCGCGTGCAGGTAGTCGCGCTCTACCTGGGCACAGTGCTCGAGAAACGCGGCACGTTCCGAATCGACCGCTTCCTTGAGCTGCTCCTCAACTATCTTGAGCCGCGCACGCTGCTGCTGCGCTCGTGACACCCTCGCCGCTGACATGTCGACAAGGATAGACAGCAGCGGCGCCTGCGGCAACGGTAGTGACTCGCGGTTCATGCCCTACACCGCCGCAGCGGCCGGCTGAGGCAGCCGAGACAGCAGGCTCACGACGTTGGATTCCTGCTCGACCACCGGCTGCCGGCGCGATGCGATCAGATCAGACAGGGCGAGCTCGCGCCGGTCCACGTGCGAGTTGATGTCGAACTTCGTGGTCATCGCATCCACCAGCTCCAACGCCATGGTGGTCTCCTCGGCGGTCACGGTCACGGCCGGTGCGTCGGGCTCCTGGAACACGGGCTCACGGATCTCGTCCGCCCAGAGGATGACGCGTAGCACCATGACGTCCTCGTGCACGGTGATGGCGACCAGGGACTCGCGGGACCGCATCACCATCCGCCCGATGGCGGCCTTGCCTGAGGTCAGCAGCGATTCGGCGAGCAGGGCGTAGGGCTTGTTCGCCCTCGGTGCATCGCCACGCTTCTTGATCAGGAAGTCGGGGCGCACGTAGTAGGTCTTGCCCAGGTGTAGCGGGTCGATCTGGTGCGGCTCGCAGAAGCTGTCCAGGGTGATCGCGTGGTCTTTCGCGTCGGTGAGTGCGTCGAGCTCGTCCTTGGTGAACACGATGGAATGTCCGTCCGCGTCCAGGTGGCTGCGGCCGATGTCCCCGTAGGCGAGGTCTTCGCCGCAGTCCTTGCAGAACCGCTTGTACCCGACCCGACCACCGTCGGCGGGGTGGGCTTCGTGCATTTCGATGCCGTGTTCTTCGGTGGCGCCGTAGAGCTTGACGGGGACGCTGACGAGGCCGAATGAGATGGTGCCGGTCCAGGTGGCTTTCGAGAACATGTCAGATCTCCTCGGTGCGCGCTGCGTTGAACTCGTCCTCGTAACCCCACGGCTTCTCGATGGCGCGCACTACCTCGGAGTGATCGACTCCTTCCGCGAGCATGTGCTCGACGAGTAGGGCCAGGTTGCGCCGGTCGTCGTACCAGTTCTCGGTCATCGTGTGGCCTTCCGGTTGGTGCGGGTGACGGTCCATGAGCTGATCCAGTCGTCGTCAGTGAGGGTCTCGAGGTCGAAGCCGGCGGCAATGAGTGCGTCGCGGACTGGGGTCCGCAGGTCGCCCTCGGCGCCGACGATGGTGCAGCCGGAGTTGATGACAGCGGCGTGGAGACCAGCGTTGCGGACTGCGGTCTGTACGTCCTGAGCGAGCTTCGTCATGTCCATAACTCTAGACGACACCACCAGGGCAAGTCAACACTTATGGCCAACAGATTGAGGCGTTGTCCACCCGGCACATGCCCAGGCTGCAACCTACGCCGAGAGGCACTCCGGTGGCGCTCAAACCGTGCCTGGCCTGCGGTGAGCCCACCCGTGGCTCACGCTGCGGCGGCAAGTGTGGCACCGCCAGCTACCGGGCTAGCGCCACGTCCAAGGGGCTCGGGCGGCAACACCAGCGCATCGCACACCAGCTGATCGCGGACTGGGTGAGCCGCTACGGGTGGGTGTGCCCAGGATGGAAGGATCGGCCGACGCATCCGGTGGCCCCCTTCGCCACCGGTGCCGACCAGCTGACCGCTGACCACATTCAGCCTCGATCGGTGAGGCCGGATCTGATGCACGATCCGGCCAACTACCGAGTGCTTTGTAGATCATGCAATAGCAACCGTGGCGCGCGACCGGACTAGCTCTCCATCTCCAAGTCCTCCGCGCACGGTGCGGTCACTGGCGCCTCGAGCCCAACCGCCTCGAATCCCCAGTTGGTCGCCACGCGGCCCTGACGTGAGCCGATCAGGAGCTTGGCCCGCACCAGGTAGGACTCGATCGACTCGAGCGTGCGGTTGTCGATATCAGCCCCCATGGCCAAGCGCTCCATGCCGACCGGGCCGCCCTTGTGGACCTTGCACAGTGTCCAGAGCACGGCGCGGTCGGACTTGTTCAGGCCGTTGTGGTCGATGTCCTTCATCTCGAGCGCCCGGTTGACGTCAATCATGGTGACCGGCACGTCAGCGGTGTCAGCGGCGGCGACCGCGAACATGTGGGCTGAGGAAAGCAGGTTCAGGGCGATTCTGGGCGTGCACCGGCTGCGGTGCGCCAGTTCGGTCGCTGCATCCTCTTCGATCTTGATGTGCTTGCGCTCAGCGGCGGCAAGCAGGATCTCGGTGAGCTCCGCCGCCGTGTAGTACTCGAGCGTGCCGCGTAGTGCGAAACGGTCGAGCATCGGCTGTGGCAACTTGCCTGGCTCAGTGGTCGCACCGACGAGGATGAAGTCGTGCAGCATCTTGGACTCGACCGCCGAGCGTGACCCGGTGCCGACCGCGATGTCCACGCGACCATCCTCCATCGCGGTCAACATGGTGCGCTTCACACGCTCGGGCAGGCCGTGGATCTCGTCCACGAAGTAGACGTCCCCGTCCTGCAGCTCGCCGAGTTCGTTCACCAATGTCTCGGGCGTCTTGAGCGCGTCACCAGAGGCCAGAACGAGTTCGCCACCGGAGTGCTCGGCAACCAACATGGCAATGCTCGTCTTCCCCAGCCCAGGCGGGCCCTGCAGCAGGATGTGTCCGACCGGCTGGCCCAGCGTCTTGGACGCGGTGATGTGCACCGTGAGCTCTACGCGGAGCTTGTCCTGACCAACCATCGTGGCCATGTCGGTCGGGCGAGTCGCCTTCGACCGTGACGCCGGCGACGCCGCCTCACGCACCACCACGGGCTTGGGTGGCTTGACTTTGACGCCCATGCGGGCGGCGAACTCGCTGAAATCGGTCACCTTCGACTTTCCCTTCGATCCGTGTAGTGGTGTGACGGTGAGGTCGGGGTACACGCTGTACGCGCCGGTACCGGGGACAGTGACGACGGACTGACCGATGAGGACATGCACGTCCTCACCGGCCAGGCCATCGGTCACGTAGACGGTCATCAGTCGAGCTCGGGCAGCGCCTCGAGGGCGGCGATGATTTCGTCGTTGAGGACGATTGCCTTGCCGGCGCCCAGCTCGAGGTAGTGCTGGGTGAAGCCGTCCTCGTCCCAACGCTTCACTGCCCAGCGCAGGCCCTCGCTGTCCTTGCCGGTGGCGATCGTGGTCTCCATGTCATGCTCCATTCGGGAAGTACTTCGCTTCACAGCCACCACACAGCAGCCGGGTCGCACCGTTCGCGTCGCTGACCTCACGCACCGCCGGCTGGTGGCAGTACCGGGTACCGATGCGGATGTCGCACAGGTCGCCGTCCACCAGCGGGCCCAGGAGGGGCTGCACTGCGTAGAGGCTGCGCGGCGCCCGGTCTTCCTTGGCCCAGTCAGCGTGCGGGTTGTATGCGGCGGTCATGGTGAGCTCCTAGCGCCTCGGCAGTTCTGGTGCTTGGTGCCTCGCCCCCGAATCGAACGGGGTCTCACGCTCCTACCCAAACAGTCGGTGTCTCCGCATTGTGTGCACCCGATTCGAACGGGCCCGACAGCTTGATAGGCGAGCGTGCGCGTGGTCCAACCGCGCGAGGCTTGTTCAGTTGTGGCGGTTCTTGGTGATGTCCATAACTCTAGACGCCCACGCCCGCCGTGTCAATACTTATGGGCACAGAGAATCGCCCGCCCAACCAGTGGCTGAACGGGCGACCCGGGGAGCTGCAGCTGCTAGTGGCTGACCGTGGTGGTGGTCGACGTGGTGGTTACGCCCTTGGCGCTGCGACTCACCCGTGTAGTGGTCGACCCGGCCGGAGCCTTCCGTGTGACCGTGGTGCTGGACGCACCGTTGCTGCTGTGCGAGGTGCGCACGGTCGTTGAGCCCTTGCCCTTGGGCTTCGCGGCGGCCATCCGGTCCACGTCGCTGCAGTTCAGATTCACCCCGCACACCAGCGGCACGATCGGGTCGTCCTCGCCCAGGTACGTCACTGGTGCCTCGTCATGCTCCTGAGCGGGCTGCACAGCGACGACGGGCGCAGGCGCGGTGTCAGTGGGCCGGTGTGCGTGCCCGATCGCCAGGCCGAGACTCAGGGCGCCGATGCAGGCGCCAGTGACCAGTGCGATGCGGACGATGGACACGGAGACTCCTAAGGTAAGGGGGCACCCGAGAAGCCCCCGTCGTGGCCCTGAGAGCCAGCGGGGGCGGTGGACGGGGGAAGGGTCAGCGGTTGGCTTCGATCCAACGACTGGTGCGCTCCGCCTTCATGGCCTTGAGCACGTCCTGGTCGACAGTCAGGCTGCGGTCACCTTCCTTGGCGAGCACTCCCTCGTCACTCTTGATGGCGTGGGTCAGCTGGCCGGTGGTCCACTTGCTGAAGTCGTAGCTGCTCTTTGTCATGTCCATAACACTAGCCATCGCACCTCATGATGTCAAGCGTTGTGCGCCATCCATCTCATCCATCCATCCATATGCGCAACACACACGCATGCACACGCACACGCCATGCACTGATGACCGGTCACTGATCACTGATCTCATGGTCTCTTAAGACCGGTCACTGATGACCGGTCACTGATGACCGGTCACTGATCTCTTAAGACCGGTCACTCAGTGGCACCATCCCTGACCACCCATCCTTTGCGCCGGCGCTCGAGCTCAAGGCGCGCCGGCGGACCGGGCAGAGCTCTGACCTGCGTCCTTACACGCGACGTTGATCCAAAAGTTCAAACGATCAAGCCCCAGGCCCTTCCTCCCGGTTTTTCGCGGTGCACGAGGGTTTCCCACTAAAATGATCACCGTCGGGATCCGAGAGACGATCAAGACCGTTTCCGCTGGTCAGTGGCTTGGTCGACGCATCCTAGAGACGATCAACCTCCTGGCCGAGGCCTGGCACGTAGACTGCAATCTCGACGTGATGTAGCTCAGCTGGTAGAGCACCCGACTCATGATCGGGAGCGCGCAAGTTCGATCCTTGCCATCACGACGTAGTGCAGGTTCGAGTCCTGCCAGGCCGATCCAGGTCTGTAGCCCAATCGGTAGAGGCGGGGGTTGGGACGTCCCCTATAAACGGCGTCCCTTCTAACTCCTCGCTGGTCAGGGGCCCGGGTTTTCGATCCCAGGAACGTCCGCGAGCAGTTCATCAACGAGCCGCTGCGTCAAGATCGAGTGCTCGTCGGGGTACTCGGCGCAGTGCGCGACCATGGCGTCGTGTCGGTGGCTGAGGAATTTTGCGAATGGGCGCAGGTCGGTGTCGAGGTAGACGTCTCTGGCGCACTCCGGGCACTGGATCATCTCAGTCCTCGGGTGATGGCGTCTTTTCCGGAGAACTGGGTGTCCGGCCCGTAGTACGGCGGCACGGCGGGTAGTGGCGGACCGGGGGCGAACCGTGGAGATCCATCCCATGCGCAATTGCACATGCACATTCCCGGGTGGCCACGGATGAGGCCGCAGCCGTGGGAGCCCCAGCAGACGTCACATTCCGGGCCGCCTCGGGAGATGACGTTCCACTCCTGGATGAGGTCCCACTGAGCCTTGGTCAGGTCTAGTTCGTCCCACGCGCTCATGCACCGCATTGTCCCAGATCAAACAACCAGGAGGTGACCGATGAGCGGTAGCCGTGGACCTTTGTCCAATCCGAACGCGCGGCACCTCCGGGGGAAGTCAGCGGCGGGCAAGATCCAGCTTCCAATGGAGGGCTGGCAGGGTCCGATCCCGGACTGGCCCCTGCTCGAGGGTTTACAGCCCGAGTTGGAGCGGTGGGAGCGGTTGTGGCGTACGCCGATGGCGGCGCAGTGGGTGCGGATGCACATTGACACGGTGATTGCCCGGTATGTGCGGGTGGCGTTGCTCGCCGAGTCGTTTGATCACGAAACGTCGGTGGCGATGGCGAACATCAAGGGCGAGGCGCGGCAGCTGGAGAGCTTGCTGGGGTTGAATCCTTCGGCGCTGAAGCGTCTGGAGTGGGAGATCGTGGTCGATGAGGTTGAGGAGCAGCGTGAAGTGGCTCCGGCGCGGCGGCGGTTGAAGGCTGTGGACCCGGATGTGCCGGCCTGATGGCCCCGCCGTACAACGTCCGCGACTGGTTCCGTGAGGACGTCCAGCACGACAGCCCCGACCACGTCGTGCTGTGGCAGGACTGGTTCACCTTGCACGGTATCGACCCGTCCGAGGTGTTGCTGACGCACTGGATTGAGCGTCGTGCCCACGGCGCGCAGAACCAGATTGTGTGGCTTGAGGACGGTGTGCGTGACGGCGAGCCGATCACCGTTGAACGCGTGCGTGAACTTGTTGATCCGCCCGCCCCGTTTCCCGTCCCGTAGGAGTTAGTTGTGGCTGCCGCCGAGTTCCTTCTGTCCGCCCAGATCAACCGGTTCTTCTTCACCCAGTACCCGGCCACCGGTTCGTCCGTGGCCGGGTTCAGCACCACGTTCAACTCCGACTGGGGTGCCAGCGGACAGAACATCCTCCCCGCCACCGTGCAAGCCCTGGCGACCACCGCCGCCCCGCTGGTGGCGATCGTGATCATCAACGGTCAGGTGCTGACGGTGAACCCCGGCGACTGGATCGGCTACTCGGCCGCGAACGGGTGGCAGGTTGTGCCGAACTCGAAGATGTCCGGGCTGCTCTACACCCCGACCACGCTCTGATCCATGCCTTGGCGTGGTCCGGACGAGCCGGGCGAGTTCCCGTCGCTGGGCCACGCGGTCGCGGCCTTCATCGAAGAGAACGTGATCATCCCCGACGGTCAACGGATGGGCGAGCCGTACATCCTCACCGACGAGCAGTACATGCACCTGCTGCACGCGTACCGCCTCGTGCCCAACGCCCGTGACGGTGAGGGCTCGGATGCGTTCCGCTACTCCGGTGCACTGCTGGTGCGGCCCCAGAAGTGGGGCAAGGACCCGTTCGCGGCGGCGATCATCTGCGCCGAGGCCCTCGGCCCAGTGCGTTTCGCCGGTTGGGACGGCGCCGGCGAGCCGGTAGGGCGTCCCTGGGCTACCCCGTGGATCCAGTGCGCGGGCAACGCCGAGGAGCAGACCGGGAACACGTTCCGTCCGTTGCTCACGATGCTGCGCGAAGGCCCACTGCAGCACACCCCGGGTCTGGATCCGGGGGAGACGCGGATCAACTTGCCGGGTAATGGCAGGATCGAGCCCGTCACATCAAGCTCACGTGCCCGTCAGGGCGCACGAGTCACGTTTGTTTCGATGACCGAGTCGCAGCTGATGACCGAGACCAGCGGCGGGTTGAAGCTGGCCAGGACGCTGAAGCGGAACTTGGGCGGCATGGACGGGCGCTGGATCGAGATTTCCAACGCCTGGGACCCGAGCGAGCGCTCGGTGGCGCAGCGCACCTACGAAGCGGCCGATCGGTATGTCCACGTGGACTACCGACCCCCTCGCCGGCGGGTGGATCTTCAGAACGACGCCGAACTGAGCGCCGAGCTGGCCTACGTCTACGGCGACAGCGCCACCGAACGTGGTGGTTGGGTGCGGTTGAGCCGGATCTCGAAGGAAGTGCAGAACCCGGCGCACTCCGAGGGTGAAGTTCGGCGCTACTACCTCAACGAGGTGTCGGTCGGCTCGAAGGATGCCGTTGACATGATCCTGTGGGACGGCCAAGCGCGCCCGGGGGAGCGGTTGCGGCCCCGCGACAAGATCGCACTGGGCTTCCACGGCTCCCAGAACCGCGACGCGACCAGCTTGTGCGCCTCACGGCTCTCGGACGGGCACATTTTCCACCTCCGCTCCTGGGAACGCGTCCCCGGCGAGGTCGAATGGACCGTCCCGCGCGAAGAGGTCGACCAAGTGGTCCGGGACGTGTTCAAGGCCTACGAGGTGGAGTCGTTCTTCTGCACCCCGTCCGGTTGGCAGACCGAAGTCAACGTGTGGGACGGGCAGTACCCGAAGAAGGTCTACGAACTGTGGACCAACTCCGAGTTGCGCATGGATCAGCTCGTGGAACGGTTCCAAACGGCCCACCGGGGCGACGAACTGACCCACGACGGCACCGAAATCCTCACCATGCACGCCGCCGGGGCCGCTCTAGCCAACGGAAAACGGCGTTCCACGGCCGAAGAACGCGTGCCGGGGCAGCCTGAGCACTACCAACGCATCGTCAAAAAGTCCCACGCACAGTCAATTTCCGCCTTCATGGCGGCGCTTTTGGCCTACGAAGCCCGTGGTTGGGCCATCGAACACGGGTCTTTGGCGAAGCGGAAAGTACCCAACTTGTGGTGAAAGGGGCCTCGAGCATGCCGCAGTGGCTCCTTTTGACCCTCGAAATCGTCGGATGTGCCCTGTTCGTGGCCGGAATGTGGCTGTTTTGGCACCCAGGGGCGTTCCTGGTCGCCGGAACGGCCATTGTGGTGGCCTGTGAGCGTTGGTCGATCGCGGAGACGGCTCGCAGGCAGGCGCAACGCCGGTGAGCCTCTTCAAGATCCGTGAGCGTCGCGCGAATATCGAAAACCCGGCCGTTCCCCTGACAAACCTGTCCCTGCTGGGCTTGTTCGGCGGCCAGCCCACCGATTCTGGCGTGCCGGTCACCGAGTACACGGCGATGAACATGTCGGCCGTCTACAGGGCCGTCAGCCTCATCTCCGGGCTCGCTGGTTCGCTGCCGTTGATGGCGGTGGACATCGCCACTAAGAAGCCAGTCGAGGGCACGATCCTCGAAGACCCGCACCCGGACATGACACCGCTCGAGTACTGGCGGATGCAAGCGGTGTGGCGCTGCCTGTGGGGCAATAGCTACTCGCAGAAGATCTACAAACGCGGCGGGAAGCTCGCTTGGCTGAACCCGATCTCCCCGGACCGAGTTTCCGTGGTTCGGGCCAAGCCGATCGCGCAGAACCCGTCCGGGAAGATCTTCAAGGTCACCCAGCCGGACGGCACGATGGTCGCGCTGACCCCGAACGAGGTCATGCACATCCCCGGCATCGGCTACGACGGGATCTGCGGGATCTCCCCGGTCCGAATGGCGGCGCAGGCGATCGGGATGGCACAGGCGGCGGAAGCTACCGCCGCTCGGCTGTTCAAGTCCGGCAACATGCTGTCCGGGTTGCTGTCCACCGAGGCGGAACTTGACCAGGCGCAGGCGGAAACGCTGCAGGCGCGTTGGGCGGAGAAGTTCTCCGGCATCGACGGCGCCCACCGGGTCGCCGTGCTGGACTCCGGCGCGAAGTTCCAATCCCTGGTCATGCCGAACGACGACGCGCAGCTGCTCGAGTCCCGCGACTTCC